>JBAPXA010000289.1:0-22965 GCA_049283975.1 Pyrinomonadaceae bacterium
TTCTTTACCCGGTCAATTATCAGCGCACCGGTAACCAGGAGAAGAAATTCCCGGTTGTGTATTTCCTTCATGGCTTGACCGGACATCACACCAACTGGATCGAGCGGACTCGAATAGCACTTTACGCGACGCATTATGATTTGTTCATTGTCATGGTCGAAGGCGAGAATGGTTGGTACACGGACAGCGCCACGGTTCCCACTGACAAGTTTGAGTCTTACATTCTGCAGGAACTGATGCCGGACGTTGAGAAGCGTTTTCGTGTCAGTACCGAGCGTGAAGGTCGAGCGATTGCGGGCCTCTCGATGGGTGGTTATGGCTCATTGAAGTTTGCTTTTAAGTTTCCTAGTCGCTTTGCTCTTGCGGCGTCAATGAGTGGGGCACTCGCTGCCGCTTCCTGGACTGATAGTGAACTCGAGGGTCGCGAATTCATTCGTCAATCGCTGCTCAAAACTTTCGGTCCCGTCGGTTCAGCGACGCGCGCGGGAAATGATCTGCTCAAGCTGACACGGGAGGCATCAGCTGCCGGCATCAAGTCGCTTCCTGTTATCTACCTTGACTGTGGCACAGAGGACCGACTCTTCACCGTCAATCGCAGTTACGCTGACTTGCTATTGGCGCGTAAGATTCCTCATGAATTCCGCCAACTCCCGGGGAGCCATAATTGGGAATACTGGGATCAGCAGATCCAGGCGATTCTTAATCTGGCCGCAAGAACCCTGTCGCCCCCCCAATAGTAGCCACTCCGGAGATCTTATTGCTCAACTTTGCAATCAGTGTCGCTCGCGATGCAGGAGGTGTTCTTATTGATAAACTTGGGCGAGCGCTCCAGGTTTCCAACAAAGGCGCCATCGATCTTGTCACTGAAGCGGATCTTGCTTCTGAGAAGTTGATAATCGACCGCATTCGTTCACACTACCCGCGCCACGCCATTCTGGCTGAAGAGTCAGGCGCCTCAGACAATAACAGTGACGACTCGGCGGCCGAGTGGAAATGGATCATCGATCCACTCGACGGTACGACTAACTACGCCCACGGCTATCCTTGCTTCTGTGTTTCGATTGGCGTGGAACGAGCCGGAAAGTTGGAACTCGGCGTGGTCTACGATCCCATACGTAATGAAATGTTCGCGGCCGAACGTGGTGGGGGAGCTACGCTAAATGATCGGCCAATGCGAGTTTCGGATGTCGAAGAGTTAAGTCGCGCAATGGTCTGCACCGGTTTCCCGTATGACGTCCGGGAGCGTCCTGACTTTGCTCGCGATTTTTCAAACTTCACCATGCACGCGCAAGCAGTGCGTCGTGACGGATCGGCGGCACTGGACTTGGCGTACGTCGCCTGTGGACGGTTTGATGGGTTTTGGGAGGACGGCTTGAAGCCCTGGGATATTGCTGCCGGAGTACTTTTGATTGTAGAAGCGGGTGGCAGCGTCACTGACTTTCAAGGAGCAGCACTGGACATCTATTCTCCGCGCGTGCTCGCCAGCAACGGTCTCGTGCACCAAGCGATGGCGCAGGTAATTCGGGGCTGACGTATCTATAGCGCCGACTTAATTATTTCTGCGAGTTGATCACTCTCACGCCGCGCGCACTCGCGTGTCTCTTCACCTTCACGCTGGATAACTTGATGCAGGGGATGGTAAACAACTTCAATCTGTCCCATGCGTGGCACCAGTTTTCCCGCCGGCCAGACACGATTAGCACCGCGAATAGTCACCGGAAGAATTGGTACATCCGCCTCCAATGCCAGCCTCACCGCACCTCCCTTGAAACGCACCATTGAACCGTTTGGCAATCCACGGCCTCCTTCAGGAAAGATCACAAGCGCTCCCGCGTCGCGCAGCCATTGGATTGAGCGACGAATCGCTCCCGGATCGCTTCCCTGCAACTGCAACGGCCACGCTCCCATCAGCTTCATCATCTTTCCTGCGACCGGCCATTCGAGTGCGTCACTCCAGGCCAGAAAGCGCAAAGGGCGTTGGATGGGAATCGAGATCAGAAAGGGATCGAGGTACGACTGGTGGTTCGCGGCGATTATCAGGCCGCCCGCTGCGGGGATGTTTTCCAGACCCCTTTGCTTGAGATGCCAAAATCCACGACCCATCCAGCCGAAAACGGGACGGATCAAATCAAGCGTGGCTTGAGGTAGAACCGGAGATTCTACCTTTGAATGGCGGGCAGTTGTTTGGCTCGGTCTCACGTAGCTTCAATGATCCAGGGTGTGAACTTCGTCCCACCAATCGGGAATGTCTCGCTGCGTTAATTTGTCGTCGTTCCAACGCTTGCAATGCTCGCATTCGAATCCAAAATATTCCGCAGCCTCTGCTTTGGTCAGACCAATTCCCAGGCGGCTATCACAATCGGCAAACGAGCAACGCCGGTCAATTTCAACCAGCAATACTTCCCGGGTAACAATGATAGGTCTTGCAATCGCCATCGGAGCTAGAGAGGCCACTCGCGATCGATGAATTCGACATGGACGCGGCGAACTCCATCCGGTCCTGTACTTCCGCCGCGTACCGCGGCGTAAACAGTCAATTGAAATTGCTGACTCGTTAGCCGGACAAAACGCCCTACCGGAATTGAAAGACTAGTAAAAACAGTAGCGCCCTGGCGACTAATATTTTCAGTCACGGTGTCTTCCCTCAAATCAGCTTCACCCTTTTCGTTGAGGGTCTCCAGCGTCATGTCTACTGCGATGTTGTGCCGAGTGAGAGAGCGCTTATCGGTATTTGGTAGCGGATCGACGATTGTGTCAGGGTCTTCCGTCAGCTTGCGCATTTCGGTGACCGATGAAGCAATCTCGTAGCGCTTTGTCGGATCATCCTCATAACTTCCGGGTGCCCGCTTACCTACAAAGGCGACACCAACTTCAAATATATTTGCTTGCCCGTTAGCATCCGGCCGGGCGCGCAAATACCGAACCAACGCCCACACGCGATACTGATCTTCGAGGTGATCAAAGACGCGCAGCTGGCGCGGCATCGGGATGGTCATGTGTACCAGGCGGCCTTTTTCAACCGGCCGCTTCAACGTAAATCCAGCTCCGAACGGAGTCACATTTATGAGTCGGGTGATCTCAACCCACTCAAAATCCGGAGTCTCCCGGCAGCGCACACGGACGGGCAGACTGAGCTCAAGACGCTCGCGGATACGCTTCCAGGTTCGCTCTTTTGGCATCTCAGATTTCGCGGCTATCAGGCGCCAGCGGTAACTCCGCAACGTAGCTTGTTCAAGTCCTGAAAATCATTCAAATTTGATTTGCTTGCTCGCTTAGAAGCTGTTGATTTTATTGGCCTTTATCCGAAATTCCGCGTTTGCCAAAAACCCCGTCGAAAGGCTACAATACCTTGTCATTTAAGTCCATGCACTACCACTCTTGCGAACAGCAAACACTCTTGAATCCGGTAATGAAATCAGCTCATTGAACGGCTTCATTTTTAAGGAGTCGGGGGTCGCGTTTTACCCGGAGGAAGGTCTGTTCACCCTGAGAAGCTTAGCGAAATCTTTGACCGGCGGATTGTACTTGAAAGGTTATTGAGATGGAAACCACTGAACGAAATCATATCAATATCGAAGACGAGATGCGGCGTTCGTATCTTGATTATGCGATGTCGGTCATCATCGGCCGCGCGCTTCCGGATGTGCGCGACGGACTAAAACCAGTGCACCGCCGCGTGCTCTGGGCGATGCACGAGCTCGGCAATACTTTCAACAAGGCTCACAAGAAAAGTGCGCGTGTCGTTGGTGATGTAATTGGTAAGTATCACCCACACGGCGACACCGCCGTTTACGACACTATCGTTCGCATGGCGCAGGATTTCTCAATGCGCTACCCCTTGATTGACGGTCAGGGGAATTTTGGATCGGTGGATGGGGATGCAGCAGCGGCGATGCGCTACACCGAAGTGCGCATGGCGAAGATCACAGGTGAGATCCTGTCGGACATTGAGAAAGAGACAGTTGATTTTCAGCCTAACTACGACGAGTCGCTGAGCGAGCCCAAAGTGGTGCCCACCCGCATCCCGAACCTGCTGATTAACGGTTCGGATGGAATCGCGGTCGGCATGGCAACGAAGATTCCGCCGCATAACCTTACGGAGATTGTCGACGCCACGATTGCACTACTTGCCGATCCCAACACATCGATAAATGCCCTGACTAAGATCGTCACCGGTCCCGACTTCCCCACGGGCGGTTTCATCTACGGTCGGGAGGAGATCAAGAAGTCGTATACGGAAGGCAGGGGCATTCTGCAATTGCGCGCCCGCGCGGGTATCGATCGAATCGGTCGCGGTGCCCAGGAGCGCGACGCGGTCGTCATTACCGAAATTCCCTTCCAGGTTAACAAAGCTCGGCTCATCGAGCGCATTGCCGAACTTAGTAATGAAAAGAAGTTGGAAGGCATTTCCGACCTGCGTGACGAGTCTGACCGCAGCGGAATGCGCATCGTAGTTGAACTGAAACGCGATGCCGTGCCGCAGGTCGTCCTCAACAAGCTCTACAAGCTTACGCCGATGCAAACCTCCTTCGGCGTGATCAACCTGGCAATTGTTAATGGGCAGCCGCGAGTGCTGAACCTGAAACAAATGCTCGAGAGTTTTATCGAGTTTCGCCGCGAAGTAGTGCGCCGTCGGACCGAGTACGAGTTGCGGAAAGCTCGAGCCCGCGCGCACATCCTCGAGGGACTCACCAAAGCGATCGATGCCCTTGATTTCATTGTTACTTTGATTCGCAACTCCCGCTCGGTTGATGAGGCGCGCCTGTGGCTGACAGGTCAGATGGCCACGATGTCCGAGGTGAAGGTCTGGAAGGGAGCGCCGACTGACGTAGCCCTGAAAACTTACCTGGGCAAGATGCAGAAGACGATGGAGCGCTTAGGATTCTCTGAAATCCAGGCGCAGGCGATTCTCGACCTGCAACTGCGCCGTTTATCTGCGCTCGAGCGCCAGAAGATTACCGACGAGTATGAAGCGATCATTAAACACATCGCGGGGCTGGAAAACATCCTCTCCAATGAAAATGCTTTGCGCCGCGTAATCAAATCCGAACTCGAAGATGTGAAGAAAGAGTTTGGCGACGCGCGCCGGACTGAAATTGTCGATGAGGGTGCAGAGTTTTCAATCGAAGACCTGATTGCCGATGAGGATGTCGCGATCACGGTGACCAATAGTGGTTACATCAAGCGTACTCCGATTACTACTTATCAAAGGCAAGGACGCGGTGGCAAGGGGCGTTTCGGCGCGGCCGCTAAGAATGAAGACTTTGTCGAACATTTGTTCATTGCCTCAACCCATGCCTACCTCATGATCTTCACGGACGATGGCATGGTCTACAAGATCAAGGTTCACGAAGTGCCCGACGCAGCTGCTTCGGCCCGCGGGAAAGCAATCGTTAACCTGATCAGCATTCCCTCCGATCGTAAGCTGGCTGGCGTGGTGCCGGTGCGAGACTTTTCCGCCGGACGGCATGTGCTAATGGTTACGCGAAAAGGCGTGATCAAGAAAACCTCGCTGGACAACTTCCAGAACATTCGCACCAACGGCATCATCGCCATCAACGTGGACGACGGTGACGAGCTGCTCGACGTGGTGTTGACTGACGGCACCAAGCGCATTTTTATCGCTACGCATAATGGGTTGGCGATTCGTTTTGATGAAAAGAATGTCAGGCCCATGGGACGAGCTACGAGAGGTGTGCGCGGGATTAGCTTGCGAGCAGATGACTTCGTTGTTTCCGTCTGTCCCGTTTCTGCTGACGACACCGAGCGGATGTTGTCAGTCTCGGAGCAGGGGTATGGCAAGCAGACGCCTATCACTACCTACCGCTTGCAGTCCCGCGGTGGCAAGGGCGTCATCAACATGAAGACGACCGAGAAGACAGGAAAAGTGGTGGCAGTGTTTCCGGTTGAAGACGATTCGGAGATCATGATTATCACGCAGCAGGCTAAGCTGATTCGTATTGAGGCGAACCATATTCGCAAAACTGGGCGCAGCGCTCAGGGTGTTCGTTTGATCAAAACAGACGTTGGCGACAAGGTGACGAGCGCTTCCCTCGTTGAGGCTGCGGCGGAAGAGGAGACTCAGGAAACGCCTACGAGTTAATTCATTGCCAATTGCCGATTGCCGGTTGCGATTTTTAGCCCGAACTTGGTACAGCAATTACACGATTCAAAACCCTGCTGATGCTTGGTTGATTCGGAGAAATTGCCTGTATCGATGCAGGCCCATTGGAAAATCGGCAATCGGCAATCGGCAATCGCCGTCAGCCGTCCTTGGTTTCTTCAAAAATCTGTTTGCCACCTTCACCCTCGACCCAAACCTCGCCATCGGCGAACACTTCTTTTTTCCAAATCGGCACCGTTCTTTTCAGTTCGCGAATCGCCCACTCGCAAGCTTCGAAAGCAGCACGACGATGTGGCGCGCCTACCGAAATCACCACGCTGGTAGCGCCAATTTCGAGTTTTCCGGTGCGGTGCACAATGCCTACGTAAGCAATCTGAAACTTCTCGTGGGCCTCACGACCCAACCGGCGCAACTCGTTGAGAGCCATCGGCGCATAGGCTTCGTAAACCAGGTGTAGAGTTCGCCGCCCCTTCGTCCACTCGCGGGCATAGCCATCAAGCGTCACGGTAGCACCACATTCCGGTAAGACAACCCGACGCGCCACCTCACCCACATTAATTGGTTCAGCAGTTAGCTCGAAAAAGTCTAAGGTTTCGCTCGCTTCTGGAGGGCGAGTCACTTGTGCTTCATCCGCACCGCCACTCACCGGCGGAAAGACAGCAAGCTCGTCTCCTGATCGCACTTCACGATCCGCCTGAGCGTATTCCTCGTTAATCGCGAAGAGCAGAGATCGACCAAAACGGTTCAGTGCGGGAAAGGCGGCGACGACCTGTGCGAAAGCACTGGCAGCATTAGTGGGAGGTTGTAACGAGAGACTGACCTCGGCCTGGCCGGCGGCATCGCGAGCGGCGCCAAAAAAGAGTACGCGTACAACTATTGACTGCGGAGCCACGCCAGACATGTTCACTCGATTTCGATTTTCCGACCGCTGTGGCCGTTACCTTTGGCGATCTCATGAACCCGCGCCCGCTCTTCATAGCCGGTCACAGAGCGCGCCAGCATATCGCGCAACCTTCGCAAGCGCTCGGAAGTCAGCCGCAACTCCAATAACTCCTGCTTCACATCTGTATCAACTTCCATTGCTGCGGCCACCAGAAATGAGAGGCGCTGGGGGTCGGTATCCGAAATGTCCGGCAGGTTAGCGCGTTCGTCGTTTATCAAACGCACCGCTCGCGCGATTCGCGTAAAGATTTGCGCTACCTCGCGAGAACTCTCGCCCAGTAGCCTTTCGTCTTCTTCGTCATCTTCAAAGAAGCTGACACGGGCGACCAGGTAAGGATCACCGCGGTCAATATAATCATCCGCCCGATATCTAACTAGTCCGACAGTAAGAATGTTGGCACGCCCGTCAGGCATCGTTTGCGTCTCGCTGATTTCTGCGACACAACCAACGTGACCGGGAAGTGGTCGTTCCGAGGTTGAGGAGTCAGGATCGAAGTAGGAAAGTCCAAACAGGCTGTTGCCTTTGCGCACGTCAGTCAGCATCTGCCGGTAGCGTGGTTCAAAGATATGCAGCGGCAGGGGCACACCCGGGAACAGCACAATGGGCAACGGGAAGAGCGGTAGCTCGCGAACCTGCTTTACTCGATCCAGTTCTTCGCTCATGAAAGAAATAACACCGCCGGTGTCGGCGACGTCGGTCAGCCCGGAAACTAGATTGCGTTTTGCGGTGTCCACGATTATCGCAGACGGGGGAAGAGAAGTCAGTAGTAGAGTGTGAACGAGCCAGACTCGACGGCGTCAAAGGAATGTAAAGGTGCGAGACGGCGCAGCAAGTCGAGCAACTGTTGGGTCTCGAATGGCTTGTCGAGCAGTTCGTCGACTCCGAGGCTGAAATAATTCCTTTTCGTCTCGGGAAGGATCTCGATAGTCATACCCAAAATTCGCGACTTGGGAAAGTGAACTTTTAGATACTGGAGGATTCGCACCCCGACAGCTTCGTAACCCGGAATCGCAGGGACACTTAGATCCAACACTGCAACGGCGGGTTCATACGCAGCGGCGCGCCTGAGAGCGGTAGGCAAGTCATTGGCGGTAACCACATCATAAGTATCACAGAGCGTCCAGAACAGTTGTCGGGTGATCGCCTGATCCTTGTCGTAAATTAAAATCCGCGGTTTCAAGGCGAGGCCTCCACGCTCTGCTACCGCAATGCGTGTTCCGTTAGTTCTTAGGATGGCAGGGGTTTTCGCGAGCCGCACAGCTGATTTGAAAAGGCGGAACTGCAGGGATTCTTCCCTGTCAGCTTTCGGCTACGAATGATGAGGAAGTGTCTGCAAAAGTAGACGACCGTCTCAATTGCCGATTGGCGATTGCGGATTGCCGATTGGCCTGTAGCCAAAGAACCAATCGAGAATAGGTTGAACTCGATAATGCTAGGGGCGAACGGGCTATCCCGGTAGTGAGGACATTGCCCCTCACGGCTCCGGGTCAATCGGCAATTAGCAATCGCCAATGGATCTAGGGTTTCTCGGGTGGAAAATCGCTTTCGTCGATCTCGTCGATCACTTTCAACTCAGCTCCAAACTTTTGATAGCCCCGAAACCGGATTTCATTGCGGCTCTGAAGCGGTTGCCCCTTGTTCACCGTCGTCAGCAATATCTCCGAGCGGACGGGGAGCACGAATTTGCCTTCGCCAATCGTCACCCAATCGTAATCGATCAAGCTGCTCGCCGCCGTAATGGGGAAATCGGAAGGAATCTCTGTCGCAATCTGTTCAAAGCGCAGCACGCGATTGTTTTCGCGATCAATCCACATTCGCCCGCGGGAGCCAACATCGGCTGTGCGCGTGCGATCCGCAGTTAAGGTCAGCTTGGAATTAAGCCGCTTGACTTCGTATTCAAAGACCACCGTGCGGCGCTCGCGCAAGAGGTCGGTGTCGACTGGCTTGAAAGTCGCTTGTGAATCGGGCCGAAAAAGATCAGCTAACGCAGAGATGTATTCAACGCCGCTGGAACTCGCTCCTCCGACATACTTACTGTAGTCCTTGCTTTCCTTCACCTCGGGTCCCAAGGGCATGCCATTCACTGAAAGTATTTTGTACTCCTCGCCGATGTTGGCGCGATAACTGACCGCGATTGCCAGATTGTCCTGGGGCATCCAGTTACTGGTGTTGCCATAGGCTATCGAGCGCCTGATCAGTTGTTTCACGATGAAGTCTGGCATGGCTTCAGCCGCAGCCAGCGTCGCCACCCGTGAGCGCTCCAGAAGTTCATTTGCTTCGGCAACGGGCGGCACTGCTGACGCCGCTGGATTCAGGCGCCGGCGGTCTGCCTCTTCAAGGGTGCGGCGCAACACCGGGTCGTTGCCGCTTTTGGTGGCTACGAGCGAACGCAGTCCTGAAGTCAAAGGGAAATCGATACCACGAGTGCGAATCTCTTCGACGATGGCGTCGCGCCGTTCCGGATGGCGGGGAAGTTCGTAAAGACGGCTAACAACCTCTTTACTAGTCAAAGGTTTGCTTGCTGACTGGCCGAAGCAACTCAGAATCAGTGCTGCGTTAACGAGCACCAGCAACGCCAAGCGAAAGGACAAATGCTTCATGGTATTAATACGATTCAGGCGAAAGAACGATGACACTTGCGATTGAATTCGGACGACGCGGTTTCGATGAAATCGCGCGGGAATAGTTGTCCATAGGCGGAGAGTAACCGCTAAGTACAACACTCGGCAATTGCCTGAGCGAGAACCGCCGCACAGGATTCCAGCTCAGATAGCGGAACAAATTCCCCAGTGCGATGGGCAACCCGAATGTTTCCCGGGCCAAAAACCACAGCCTCCGCACCCAGTTCCATCATTTGCGCGGCCTCAGTTCCGAAGGCCACGGTCCCCGCTTTTTGACCAGATAACCGTTCCATCATTTGCACGAAATCCGATTTGGAGTCGATCTCAAATCCTGAATCGGTGCGAGACGCATTAATCTCACAACTGAAATTACTATCCAGTTTCGATTCCTCACTCACGGCAGCGTTGATTAATTCGAGTAGCCACTCCGCTTTTTGTCCGGGGATCGGCCGCCATTCAAGTGTCAGACGACATTCACCGGGAATTACATTCTTCGCGCTACCACCGCGCACGATACCGACATTGAGCGTGGTAAACGGAGGGTCGAAATCAGGATGTTGTTCGCCTTCGAGTTGTGTAGCGAGTTTTTCAATGCGCGTGATCAAACGTGCGGCTGAAAAGATCGCCGAAGAACCCAAAGCCGGATAAGCGCTATGGCCTTCACGTCCGTGCACCACGATTTCCGCCAGGCAATAACCTTTGCCGGCGCGAATTGGTTGCAGCGAGGTTGGCTCACCCACAATGCTGTAGCGTGCCGCGAACGGTTTAGCAACCGCGAGCCGTTTGGCTCCAAGCAACCCAACTTCTTCGTCTCCGGTGAACACGAGGGCCAGCGGCCGGCGCAGCGAGCTTAGATCTGTTGCCGCAACAGCTCCGAGCGCGGCGGCAATAAAGCCTTTCGTGTCGCAGGCGCCGCGTGCATAAAGCTTTCCTTCTCTCTCGGTAAGATTCGTTGCTTCAGACCACTGCGGATCATAAGGAACAGTGTCCATGTGACCGACGAGCGCTAGCTCGACTTGCGGCTTAGTCGCGAAGTCGATGCCTGCCAGGGCTACTAAGTTGAACTTCTCGAGATCATTGTCGTCGCGGTAAGGGAAACGCTTCACCTTGAGTCCCAACGCCTCGCAACGCCTGGTGAGATAGTCGGCAATCTCCGCGTTGGGACGGACTGAGACGGAGTCGATGGCGACAAGCTCCGCAAGTGTTTGAACGGCGGTCATGAGAAAAGAAAAGTAACGAAACTACCGCCCAAAAGGTTACCGCCAAGGCGCCAAGTGGCGCCAAGAAGAAGTTGACCACGCAGATTACTAACCGCGATATCTTGCTTCATGATCTCTTAGCGGACTTGGCGTAGCTTGGCGACTTGGCGGTTATGTCGATCCCCCTAAGTCACGATACCAAAGTCGTTGCTGGAGCTCCGTGAACCTATTCGTGATTTCTTCCTGCGCGAAATGTCTGCCGTTCTCGACGATTTGTTTCCCGCCCACCACTACCTCTCTCACTGCCGACCTGTTGAGTGAAAACACAATCGTGGCCAGCAGCGTATCAGGACTTGCCCCCGCGATCGATGGGTCATCGAGATCAACAGTAAAGAAGTCCGCCGCATTGCCGGTTGCTAACGACTCGCCGGTAATGCCTAGCCCTCGAGCTCCGTTAATGGTGGCACAGTCGAACAGGCGGGCTGCAAGTGCGGACTGATCTTCATCGTCGGGCTGCGAGAGCACGGCGCGTTCCAACTTTTGCAAGCGCAGGTGATATTCAAGCTCTCGTGCGTCTTCGAGCAGATCAATCTGTGCTTGGCTATCTGTCCCCAACGACACACCCACGTTCTCCGCCAGCAGAAGATCCATTGGCACAACACCATCTCCCAGATTGCGTTCAGTTGTCGGACACGCACAAACCATCGCCCGAGCTGATGCGATGATTCGTGCCGCTTTCGCCGTGATGTGGATTACGTGCACCCCGGTGAACCGTTCGCTTAGTAATCCTTCACTTTCCAGCAAAGCTACTGGAGAGCGTCCGTGTTCCGCGATACAAGCTTCGACCTCCGCCGGTTGTTCGGCAACGTGCATGTGAACTGGAAGCTGCGCTTGATTAGCGTGGGCGACGATCGCCTTGAGTTGATCAAGCGCCAAAGCTCTGACACTGTGCGGTGCGACACCAACCCACGCTTCCCCGGGCATGCTAGCCAGATCACTACGCAGCTTTTCGAGATTTGTCAGGTAAAGCTCGGCGCTTGATTCAATGAAGCGAGATTGACGCGGGTTCGCAGCCATCTGGTAACCGGCGCGCTCATAAGCAACGCGCAAGAGGGCGATCCGCAAGCCGACATCTCTTGCCGCACGCACCACCTGTTTCGCTAATAGATTGGGATCGTCGTAAGCGGAACCATTGGCCTGGTTGTGCAGGTAGTGGAACTCGCCGACCGTGGTGATGCCGCTCAGCGCCATTTCCATAAACGCCATTCGCGAAGCATCGTAGAGGTCTTCCGGCGCCAATCTCTCAGCGGCGCTGTACATCATTTCGCGCCACGTCCAGAAACTGTCGGTTGAATTATTCGTGCGGTGTTCAGTGCGTCCGCGAATTACGCGTTGAAAGGCATGCGAGTGGGCGTTGACGAGTCCGGGTAACAGGGCGCGATTCTTCAATCGTTCTACAGCTTCGTTCTGGCTAGTAGGAGCGAGACCTGAGACGCGTCCAAGAGAATCGGTTGTGAGAGCTAGATTGTTCTTGAATTCTCTACCTGAATAGACCAGGTCCGGGAGCCAGGCTTTTGGCGGATGATTCATCAAGGAGGAAGAATTTGAATGGTGCCGGAGTGCGTTGGAAACGCCTAGTGGTTCTCAGTTCTGTCAGCGGCGAAAATACCATGAAAACTCACAGGTAGTCACTTAACGACAACGTGGGAAGGAATATAAGTGAAGCTTGTCCTTCAGAGAATAGAATTATTCTGGTAATCTCTCATCAGTAATTTTCGATGGCCCTTCAGACGATCATTTCAAGCCTCGTCGATTTGCGCGCCCTTGTGATAGTTGCCGCGCTCTTCTCGCTGTGTGTATCTAACAACGTTGGACCTCGTTTCGTTCCCCTGCCGGTTGTAAGTGATCGCACTGCAGAACACAGACCGGAGTTGCCGGCTAGCACAGCGTCAAGACCTCCGGTGCCTGGAGAATCTGATAGCTTCCGCGTGCCAATGATGGCCCAAGCGCAGAAGCGTACGGACAGGGAACCTCAACCTCAGCCGGTCGCGACGACTCTAAAGGGTGGCTTGGAAGACCCAATCCTCGCGCGAGCTGCTGCTGAATCCACTTACTCAGTTTTACCCCAGAAGTCTGCATTGGCCTCACATCCGCCTGGGCGAGCTCCTCCGCTTCGTTTGATCTAAACAATTAGTCGCACCGAATAAGAAATGCTCTGCATGCTGGATAACTTGTGCGTGCGGAGCCATACGTCCGTTTCAGGGACACAGCGCGCCTGGGTTATCAGGCGAACGAGGAGTGATCATCATGACTAATACAGCTGTCTTCATATTGATTTCCATCCTGGTCATCGCTGGGATTTTCTGGCTCGTTATCTATGCGGGCCGCCGTGGGGAAATGCACAGACAAAGGACAACTATCAAACCGCCTGATTCGCATCGGGAGGGACAGACTGATTGACGAGACCTCTCACTGCGAGCCGTTCCAAAAGATCCGGTTCGCGGTGAGTTGGCGACCCTGCTCGCCGCGGTTATGGCCAATGGCTGCGGCGAGTTTTGGGCGCGGAGGTAGAGCGAACGACCACTGGGCTTATTGGAGCAGCTTTAGATTCGACGACTCGAGTCTACTACCCTTGATGAGATGAACTGAATGAACCATTTTTTCGCAACTGCGACGGCTGATACTACGGGGCTTCTCCTGACCCTTTTCATCATGCTGGTTGCGGCCAAGCTCATGGCTGAGTTGTTTGAGCGACTCCGTCAGCCTGCGGTGGCGGGCGAAATACTTGCTGGCGTTATCATCGGTCCGAGCCTGCTGGGTTGGGCTGCTCCATCAGAGATCACTAATCTGCTGGCTGAAATGGGCGTCATCTTTCTCCTTTTTACCGTGGGACTGGAAACCAAGCCAGCAGCCATTTTTAGAGTAGGCAAGCAAGCAGCAGTCGTCGCGGTACTGGGAGTAATCGCTCCACTACTCGGTGGGTGGTTGCTGATGAAAGCCTGGGGCGGTACTAACATTGAGGCGCTCTTCGTTGGCACTGCAATGGTCGCGACCTCGGTCGGCATTACGGCGCGGGTGCTGTCCGGCATGGGGCTCCTCGATGCGCCTACTGCTCGGATTATTCTTGGAGCAGCGGTCATCGACGACATCCTTGGCCTTTTAGTGCTCGCGATCGTGTCAAGCCTGGCAGCAGGAACAATTAACTACGTCGAGATCATCACAACCGCAGCGCTGGCCATTGGGTTTACCGCCGTTGTCGCTCTTGTAGGCGCTCCTGTCGTTACTCGCTTGGCGCCAAGAGTTGAGCGGCTGCGAAGTGGAGAGGGAATTTTTATCTTCGGACTAGCGTTGTGTCTGGGACTATCTGTGGCCGCAGCGTACATCGGAGTTGCCGCGATCATCGGTGCTTTTCTCGCGGGGATGGCTTTGGCGGAAGCAGCCGAAGACAATCCGAAGATGCATAGCCAGATGAGCGGCGTAACCGAATTCCTCGTGCCCTTTTTTCTCGTCAACATTGGTATGCAGCTACGGCTAGACGTCTTTCGCTCTTCGTCGGTGATCGTACTTTGCCTGCTGGTTACTTTGGTCGCGATCGTGACCAAGTTGTTAGGTTGCGGTGTGGGCGCGAGCAATCTCGGTCTCAGGCGCGCGGCGCAAGTGGGCATGGGAATGGTGCCGCGCGGCGAAGTCGGAATAATTGTCGCCCAAATCGGTTTAAGCCTCGCAGTGATAGGCGCAGAACTCTTCGGCGTAGTTCTGTTTATGGCGGTGGCTACAACAGTGATTGCCCCGCCCTTCCTCAAGATGCTCTACGCCTCCGAGGCGGCTGCGCGGGAAGAGATCGGTCCGCCTGATGCTGGAGGGATCGTGGCCTCAGAAGACCTTTGCAAGATTGGGTGAGGCTGGTTTTGGCAGCAACAAATGGATACCGCGCGAGAATAAACATCGTAAGCCCGCAGTTTAAGGCCAATCCTTGGAGGCACAGATCGCGATCCCACGCTTCTTGAACGGGTGCCGCAGCTGCAATCAAGCGTTCCCTCTAACTCCTGCAGTGGCGACCCCAGGAGACGCCCCTGCTCGGCGCTCATTACCTTCGCTCATTTGCGAAATGTACTAAAAACAAAGTCGTTACTTTTCCGTCTGGTATGGCAGCCATAACACGCCGCCTTCGCCTGCGAAGTCAGTGCTCGATCGGTTTGGCTGTCCCCGACGAACTCCTCAAAGCCCCAACCTCCAGTGTCGGGATACCGCTTACTTTCCTTTGTCATCACATCGATGAATTTCCGCGGTCCTTCAACCGTCGTGCCGGCATTCTCTCGGGTCTCAAGCAGATCAAAGACAATAACTGAGCCGTCTGGAAATACACCGGTGCGATAACCTTCCATAGCTTTCTCATTCGCATAAATGTGATGGAGACCGCCGTAACGGCCAGCCTTGGGACTATTGGGATCAACTAAGGCGCTGCGAACATGCACCCAATTACGGTAATTCGAAGGATATGCAACCTGGGATTCAGACTGCGCCCACAGATTCGCTCCAAGCATCAGAATCCCAGCTGCAGTTAGCATCATCACTGCGATTCTTTTGGTGATCAGCGTCGTTTGCATTGGCCCATTCCTCATAATAGAACTCTGATCTTGCTATCAGTCCGGTTGCAAGCCAGGGATAGTTCCGCTCACCAGAGTCGTTGCAAATCTCGAATGCGAGATTTGGGTGTGGGATAGAGAATCAGACTGCTTTCGTTGGCTATCAAGCGCCACATGCTCTCTTTTGAGGCGGCAGACAGTCTTAACTGCGTCTGATATTCCGATTCATCTGCATAAGAAGTGATGGAGACTAAGAGATTCTGGTCTTGTATTACTGGAAGTCGGGGAAAATCATTTGCTGTCATCTCGCTAATCCAAAAAGTTGGCCTGCTCTTCAGAAACGAAGCGTAATTGGCGCGAAACAAATCCGTTAATTGTTCGCGCTGATTTGGATTGGCGAAATAAGACTCAATTACGATGATTCCTCTTTGTCTCGGGAATTCATAAGGATCGAAACTCTCGCGAAGTGGCCTCAAAAGGTAAACATTATCCGAATCGAGCATCATCTCGTTGGCGCCCGGGCCGAATTCTTTCCACACCTGGCCTTGTTCATAAAACGCGCGCAGGAACTCTAGTCTTGAATCCATGTCTTCAAATCCACGAATCCAAAGAAACTTATCGTCCTCACCCTGAATCCGGAATTGTCCAAAAACATAACCGCCCAAAATATCCTGCGACTCAATAAACCGATCTTCAAAGTAGTCAGTGAATCTCTCGCGCATACCTGGTTTAAGCAAATAGTTGCGGAGCTCGATTACTTTGAGTTGTGGGTTTGCTTTCATAACTTTGTCAGCGATGAGATTGTTGCAGCTGATTATGTAACGTCGCCTTAGCCTGTGACCTCGCGTTGGAAGGTCATATGCCAATTCCATTCCCAGGTTCCCCCTTCGTCCGCGGAAAAAGCCTGACTCCAAACGGGAGTCTTGAGATCGGTAGCATCCCAGAGAAACTGCACAATAATTGGTTTCCCTGCGAAGCTGTCTCGGGCATAGAACCTCCCGACTTTGTTTTCAAAAGAGCCTACTTGTGGAACCTCCAACACAACCGATTCAGTGCTGGCCCAGTAGATGCTCCATAGCCTGGTTTTGGGATTGAACAGCCGGAGAGACATCCCTTCAAACGGTTTGCCGTCAAACACGGTTTGAAAGGAATCGATATTTCCGAAGCCGTTAAGAATCGTCCGGCATTCTGCCGCGGCTTCAAATTCGGTCCATTCAGTGGAGTTGTGCAGTCTGGTTTTCAGCTTCCGATTGTGAACCGTCCATTTTCCGATCAGAAAATCGAAATCGTTTTGCGATGAAGTCTCTGACGCAACGATCTCCAAACCGCCTTCAGGATTAATTAACCTTTGTTGCATATTTGTTCGCAGGCTCAGTGCTGGAAATGGAACGCCGTTACGCTATTCGATTTAAGATGCATTTGAATATTCTGCCAGATCTCATTTGATCTTTCTCCAGGTCAGGTCGCTGTTCTCACGGCGATCGAGCATAGTGGTGACTCGCCCGCCCGCATCGCGCACGAAGACTTTCTCGCCACGCACCGTGCCCTTCCGGAAAAATGTGTTTTCATCCGCCGGCAGCAATTCTTCTCGATCCCTACCGGTTCGTTGTCCCACCAGCTTGCCGTCTGCAACGGTAATGACGTAAGTAATCCCCGAAGTCAGCTCGTATTCGCCAATCAACGAGTTATACCGTGCAGGATTCATTTGTATTGGTTTGCGCGGCTGTGGTCGCACTGCGACGTGCTCGGCCACGAGTTGCCAGCGACCATTGCGTTTAAAATAGGTGTCTGTGATCAGATAAACAGGCGTCAATTTTTGCCCGTATACGTATTCTTCCTCGAGTCCTTCCCAGGAGAATACCGCAGCGTCCCCGTTGATACGTGATCTTACCTTTGTGACTTTGATCGAGCCCGAGTATCCGGGGGGCAAGGGCGCCAGCGAGTCGACCAAATCTCTCTTCGTAAGCACCCTCCAATTTTCGTCGGTAAAGATCACATCGTCGGCAACGTGTTTTTCCCATACTGCTTTGTCACCGCGCGCCACGGCGTCCACCAACTCTTGTGCGATTCGAGTAAGTTCCTTTTCGGTTTCCGCATCTGCAGCAGTTTGACCAGCGGCCTGAGCGATGGGTTGGCCGTCGCGGGATCTTCTCGTTTGGCCTCCGAACGCATTGAGCTGGTAAGCGAAAGACTGGGTATCACTTGCAATCAGCGTCGAGATTCCTTCCTGCCCGAGGCATGCACTCGCGTACCAGAAGAGAGATAGGAATGCGAAGGCAATAACCTGCTTCATAGACACACACCTCCGTTCATCGGCCTTCCTCATCACAATATCAGGCTTTCTTACAAATCGCTTTTCTACTATCTGAGATGTTTCTGGGGTGTTAGTCAGCGCCAGCATCTCCGTAAAGAGCGGGCCCGTTCACTCTTTCGCTGATCGACGCGTCAAAAGCGCAATTGGTAAGCCGACGAGGAGAGCGTGGCCCACCATCTCCGTTAGTAATATCGGTAGCCGCGGCAGTCTTCCGCTTTGCCCGATAGCCGAAAGCGGTACGACGACATACTTCATTCCAAAATAAGCGATGATCCCGTAAATCAATCCACTGAGAACAGCGTTGCGGATCAACCCCGGCAATAGCAAACTTGCCAGGTAGTAGACTGTGGCAATGCAGGTCGCAACAATAAAGTGAAGCAGGATACCCAGGAGAAAAGTGCGTATCCCACCTTCATATGCCGCTGTTCGGCCAATCACTCCCGCAGCGACGGACTGGAAGATTCGCAACGGTGGCACCCTCAGGATTAAGCCGTAGAGAGTGAAGGCGAATAGCAAATCAAGCACTCCGACTACTAAACCGCCATAAACGATCGTGCTAAAGGCACGACGTTTTTTGAGGGAAGTTTCCGCAGCAGCACCGAAAACGTTTTCAGTCATGCGTTTCTCCTTCTCCTGGGCTGTTACTCATCGACCTGGTTAGCGCCAGCGAGGCTCAGGTTGCCGGGATCGAATGGTGCTCGTGCGTAATTGTCCACTGGTCCCCGATCTTGCGTAAGCCCAAAGTGAGACGAAAATCCAGCTCAGCTCTCTTTCCGTTTTGTTCCGTTGGAGCACAGCGCATCAGGGCAGTTGCAAACGCAACATCCTCGCCAGCCGTAATGTTCATCTCGCAGATATCAAAGACCACGGGATCGTCAGACCAGGAATAGAACAGAGCCCAGGTTCTTTCGTACGCTTCGATTCCTTTTGATTGCAGGGGAGGAGGTACATCAAACATGACGATGTCCGGAGAGTGATTAGCCAAAATCCCGCTGAGATTCCGATTGCGAACTGCTTTGGCCCATCCCTCAACCAGAGTGCGGATCGCAGCTTCACCTATCGTCTTATTGTTGTCCACGATTGGAATTCCTTTCCTTGGACCCTCAGAGAATGATCTCCTCTTGACTCTTCTAAGCCAGTTACACCTAGTTCGGTCCAACGGTGTTCATACCTCTCACTTTCAAACCACCAAGTGCTTTCTGATTGTGAGCCACGGCCGCACGGACGAGATTCTTCAGGGCGAGCTCATCGATCTTATCGCCTTCACGAAAGTCGATAGCCCTTGTTCCTTTCGCTTCCAGGCCGGCATTGAAAAGTCCCTGAGAGTCGCTCAGATAAGCGCCTTTGAAGAAATTTACTTTCACGTGGTCTTTGAAGGCACCGACTGCACACACCATCCCACCATGAGTCCAAACAGCAGTATTCCACTTCCAATCTTCGATGAGGCCAGGGTATGCCGACTTAATTAATCGTCGCAATCTTGCGAACATTTTACCGCGCCAGTCATCGAGCTCGGCGATTTGTTTGTCGATGAGTTTTGCTGCGTTCATCAGGAAACTCTTAGCTTTCTGAGTCTTTCGAACTCACATCGAGGTTGTACGTTTTGACTTTGCTGTTAAGAGTAGTGGTCTTCAAGCCGAGCAGTCGCGCGGCGGCTCTTTGATTGCCCTTGGTACAAACGAGCGCCTGCCTAATAAGCTCGATCTCGAACTTTGTGACTTCCTGATAGAAGTCCACCCCGTTCCTATGATCAAAATCAAGAATTGCCGTAGGGTTATCGACCTTGGATTCAAGCGCGCGAGATATGACCTTCAGCACCTCAAGCTTCAAGGTCTCTGAATCAGAGGGATCGCTTTCTGCGTCCCCAGATCTGCGGCCGCCTTCCTTTCTCATCCCATTGCCCTGTACGGCCCGCGCCGCAAGTTATCCGGGTTCTTGATGAGAAAGGACTTCTAACACCACTTCAGTACTCTCAAAGAAGCTCGGCATCTCGATGCCGTAGAACCTGATCTTCGAATGCAATGTCGTTGCATTCAGGTTAAGCAGCGAAGCTGCCGCGCTCTGTTTACCGTTGGTATGAAACAAAGCTTGTTTGATTAGATTGACCTCGAACCGGCGAACCTCGTCGTAGAAGTTGATGCCTTGTTTGATGTCGGGCTTTTGCGGTTCGGTGACGCCATATACTTGTCGCAATAAGGTGTAGGCCACCGTTTTTAGCACCTCGGTTTTCACCGCCTCAATTTTTGAATTGCTGGCGCCTTCATCATGGAGTGCTTGAACGTCATGCATTTTTTTCGTCCCCTTAGGAATACAATTTCGCTCAAGGGGTGCGGGGAGTTACAAACCTTCGAGCGAAGAGACTCATTATTCTCTGCCCGCCAGTTTGACCTCGCGTTCCAGGTTTTTGAATCAGTATGTGATGAGTGTGTAATTCTGCGGGACGCTCTGCGTCAGGCGATGACCAGTTACGGCGTAAAATCGGTTGACCGGAAGGTTAAATCCTGGGGTTGGGGGCCAAATCGCGTTGGTTCAGTTGGTGGTATATGAATCGCCGAGTTGGATCGAGGGCGTCGCGCCCGCTCTGAGCGAATTGGCCTAATCAGTCGCTGGCTTAATGAAGCTGTCGAAGTGCTCGCGATAGCCGCGGCTAAGGGTGTAGCAAACTCCGTTGTCGAGCACGACGCGGTAATCGCCTTTCCCCCAAACCTGTAGTTCCTTCACGCGATTCATATTGACGATTGTGGAGCGATGGATGCGGACGAAGATCCGAGGATCAATCTGTGATTCGACATTGTTGATGGTATCCCGCAGCAGGTGAGATGTGCTGGCTAGGTTGAGGCGCACATAATTACCTTCGGCCTCTATCGAATCGAGATCTTCAGCGCGCACAAAGATCACCTTCTCACCTTTTTTGATCGCGAACCGTTCGAGATACTTTGCCCCTTGTTTGAATTCGTTGAGCAACTTCATGATGCGTTGCGTGTCCGGATCGCCGGCGGGAAGTTTTAGCTGGTCCTTCGCATGATCCAGGGCGTTCGCAAATCGCTTGCGATCGAAAGGTTTCATCAGGTAGTCGATTGCGTGGACCGCAAAGGCGCGAAGTGCATGCTGGTCGTATGCCGTGCAGAAAATGATCAGCGGGAGGCGTTTCATTTTCAGGGTTTTCAAGACTTCAAATCCATCCATGTCAGGCATCTGAACGTCAAGAAAGACGATATCGGGCGCGTGGACAGCAATCGCCTCGATCGCTTCGCGCCCATTCCCCGCTTCACCGATTATTTGTACCTCGCGGTCACCTTTGAGCATCTCGCGAATGCGATCACGCGCGAGTGGCTCATCATCCACAATCAAAACTCCTGCCTTGGCGCCCATTCAACCCCCACTATTCACTGACTCGACGGCCGGTATGTCTAACGTGACGATCACACCGCGCTCGGTTGCATTTGCGATCTCGAATTCGTAGTCCTGTCCGTAGAACTGCTGTAGCCGCGCGCGCGTGTTGCTCAGACCAATGCCGTCCGCAAGGCCTCTATCGTGCTTGCCATTCGTGCTTAATCCCGGACCGTTGTCTTCCACTTGCATAATCAACCGGTCTTGCCGCTTGAAAGCACGTATGGTTACGCGCCCGGCAATCGTCTGCCGCGCGATGCCGTGGCGGATTGCGTTTTCGACCAAGGGTTGCAGAATCAGATTGGGCACCAGTACACCAAGCGCTTGCGGTTCAATTTCCATCTCTACATTCAGCCGATCCTGGAAGCGTATGTGTTCGATGTCCAGATAGCACTTGAGAAACTCGAGCTCCTGGCCGAAGTCCACAGTTTGAGCGTCTGATCTTTTTAATGTCAGCCTCAGGAAGTCGCCGAGTCTTGCGATCATCCGATCGGCCGTCTCCACATCCTTGTGCAACAACGCTGCGATTGAATTGAGCGTGTTGAAAAGAAAATGCGGATGTATCTGCATCTTCAGAGCCTGAAGCTGCGCCTGGGCGAGTTGGGTAGCGAGTTGCCCGGCTCTGGCCTCCCCCTCACGTAAATCCCGGTAATAGTGGGACGCATGAGCGACGATCAGTGTTGCCCAATAAATCGTCAGGCCCAGGTGTAGGTAATAGACACTGAAGGCGCTGTTGCGGAAGAGGGTGAAGAGCGTTGGATTGCGTGTAAGGTTTGGATAGCCGAAATACCAGTAGATAGGAGCAGCGGCTGAAAGCACGACGAAAGAGAAGAGGATGCTGAGGCCGGCGTGAATTAACAGGTTACGTGGTAATCGCGATCGCAGCTCAAAGCGTCTCGCCAATCGGAATATCAAAGGCGAGAAGATTCCCCACAAATAGAAGTCCGCTAAATAGCCCGAGAGCGTAGCCTTCCATGAGACAGGGGTATTCGCCTGAAGTGCTCCCAGATAGGTGCGTAATGCAAAGAAGAAACCCAACGAGGTCCACACACAAAAGCCGAAACACCACCGCACCCACCAGTGGTCCCAGTTAAGCATACTGCGAAGCTTGCTATGACGTTTTCGAGTCAAGACATTTTCCGGCGGTCTAAATACGATCGAAATCTCATGCGATGTACCATCTAGAGTAACACCTGACAAGCGCTGTCTTGCGATTAATTTGTTGGACCAACTCAACCTGGTAATTTACCCACCATGCAATTGAGAGCCGTGAACATAGAAATTCAGACAAGATTTATTTTCTCGTGCATCGTGCATTTCCAGCAGTCTACAGGAGCCCTGGAGCGCGTCTTCAAATTCATGGTTATCCATCCAAGCTTCGCAATTTTTCCTGCTCACTTCGAGGCTTGTTCTTCAGCGAATGGCCTCGACTAGTCTCGTTTTCAAAAATTTATTTCCTTTCCTTTGCCGCTGCTCACGCACTCACGACCCCGCTTGGTCCTTTCAATTGGTCTCCTGGTTGCATCAATGGGTAACAGATCGAAAAACGATCTTCGCGGATTGTTCACGATTCAAGATGAGCTCCTGAAGCCTGCACGAATTTTTGAATTGGGCCTTTAAGCGACGACAAAAAAGTCGGCGATGCTTGTCGGGAAAAAATACCTGATACCACTCCCCAAGAAGATGCAGTTGACTAATGGACCACGCAAATAAGGAGAAAGAGAATGAAGACTTTTAAACTTGTGCTCTTTACGTTGGTACTTGTCTTGGGCCTTACCGGAATTAGTT
>JBAPXA010000290.1:0-16102 GCA_049283975.1 Pyrinomonadaceae bacterium
CCTGGCAAACGTACCTGTGCCACAACCGATTTCGAGGGCGTTATGACAATTCGACGGAAGTTGGCGAAGGAGAAAGTTGTGGTAGTGATCGTTGTGCGTGACAATCATCGACAGATGCTTCAATACCAACCCGAAGCCTGGCGAAAGGACGTTAACTTTCTCTCACCTGAACAAGACTTGTTCATTCGGCGCCACCGATCCGATCCCGATGTGCGAGACCAGACTCTAATCCTGGAATTGCTCGGTCGAGTAAATTACAAGATCATCAAGGGGCAACGGGTTTACGTTGAAGCCGAAGGGGTCGTTTATAAGACGCTCTATGGCGGTTACTGGCGGAGTGTTTTTACCGGGATCGAACACTATCTTCTTAAGTGTGAGAAAGTCTCAGGCTCGATCTGGACAGAAGGAAGTGCCGCTGCCGACGTTGTTGACTTGCCTATCGCCTTTTCAAACGATGGCTGGACGGCGAGCGGCCACGCGATCTCCTTTATGCTGTCACGCGAATAATCCCATCGCCATTGCTCGGGTCTTGTCAAGAGCGGTTAGCAAAAGAGCGTCAACTGCTCCGAAAAAGTTTCCTTAACCCTGCTTCACTCCTCGAACCTTTAAGGTCAACACGACATCGTCGCGGATCAGGTTATCGGAAGCACCTGCGTAGTTAATGCCGAAGTCTTCCGGTTAATGGAAAACGTGCTGTCAACCCTGACCGCGTCCGGATCCCCAGTGATCGTCGCGGGAAAGGTGATGGACTTCGTTACGCCGTGCATTGTCAGGTTCCCGGTTACGGTATGAGTGCCCTTATAGCCCCCGGCTCTAATAGCGGTGGAGCCGCCTCGTTTGTGATTGCCTGCGGCTTGTCTGAAGCTGGGTTGGAGCATGCAGTGACAAGCAATATGGCTGTCAGTAGTAGGGTCAGCCGTAACATCGAAAACACCCTTCTTAAAACTACGATCACAAAACGAAGCCCGTCCCGTGTTTCTACCGCTCTCCAATGGGAACGTAGCGCGCACCGCGAGCGCCAACGTATTCAGCTCGCGGTCGGATTAGTTTGTTATCCGCATACTGCTCGA
Organism: Pyrinomonadaceae bacterium; assembly: GCA_049283975.1. Lineage (GTDB taxonomy): Bacteria > Acidobacteriota > Blastocatellia > Pyrinomonadales > Pyrinomonadaceae > PSRF01. The sequence continues at coordinate 1,071 of JBAPXA010000290.1, forward strand.
GGACGTGTCCGGTCCAGCCGGAGATCCGACTGACTGCGAAGATTGGTGTGTAGATGTCGAGCGGAATTCCCATCATGTAGTAGGTCGAAGCGGAATAGAAATCCACGTTCGGATAAAGGCCCTTCTCGCGCATCATCACTTCCTCAACTTTGCGCGACATCTCATACCACTTCATGTCACCTGTGCGTTCGCCCAGCTGTTGCGAGAAGCGTCGCAGATGAGTCGCGCGAGGATCTTCGGTGCGATAGACGGCATGGCCAAAGCCCATGATCTTTCTTTTATCGCTGAGCGCTTGCTTGATGAAGCTCTCCACATTCGCAACCTCACCGATCTCGAGCAGCGTTTTCATCACGGCTGTGTTGGCGCCGCCGTGAAGTGGTCCTGAGAGCGCAGCGATCGCCGCAGTAATCGCCCCATACATATCGGCCAGCGTTCCGGCAACGACCCGCGCCGCGAAGGTTGAGGCGTTCAGTTCATGATCCGCGTGCAGAATTAACGCGACATCAAACATGCGTGCGTCGGCCTCCGAAGGCGTCGAGCCGTTCAGCATGTAGAGAAAGTTGCCGGCGATATTGAGCTGCGGATCCGGCTTGACGGGCTCCAATCCCTTGCGAATCCGCTCGGCGGTAGCCACCAGCGTTGGGAACTGTGCCGTTAGCTTGACGGCTGTCTTGACGCTCGCTGCACGCGAAATGTCACGGGAGTTGGGATCATAAAACTCAAGCGCCGAAACGGTGGTCCTAAGCACATCTATGGGATCCGCCCCGCGCGGAATGCGCTTCATTAACTCGATAATCTCTGCCGGAATGTCATACGCGCTTGAAAGTGATTGCTTTAGTTCCTCGAGTTCAGTCTTTTTGGGAAGACGTTGGTTCCACAGCAGGAAGATGACTTCTTCAAAGGTAGAGTGGACGGCCAGGTCATGAATGTCGTAGCCCTGATAGATGAGTTGGCCTTTATCGCCAATCACATCTGACATTGAAGAAGTTGCAGCGGCAACTCCTCTTAATCCTGCAGCGGACGGAGCGGTGGGTGCGTTTGCTTTGTCTGACATAAATTTAAGTGTGTGGGGAAGATAACAAAGGGAAGAGCCAATCAGCAAACAGCGAATCGAAAGCGACGAGGCTCCGAAGGAGCCAAACGTTTATAGCGACGGTTCTCGATGATTGCGTTGAGCTCCGTTAGGAGCGCAACATTTTGCCCCTCTGGGGCAACGACAAAAAGGAAAGCAAAACCTATAAACATCGCGTTCCTCCGGAACGCAAAAATGTCAGGAACGTCGAACTATTACTCTATCGCCGCGTTCTGCGCCCAAAAGTTTCGCAGCAGAACTGTTCACAGCTGCGATCTCGAGGAAACCCGCACTACCCCAGATACAAAAAACCTTTTCAGGAGCCGCGGTTTCTTCCTCATAGAATTTACGAAAGGACCGAATCGTTTTCCGCTTTGATATCAAAACCGCACCGGCGTCGATCATTTTCTGAGTTAGAACTTCTGATGTGATGTTCGTTACACAATTTCCGAAGCGATCGATGTGGATGATTCGCGCCAGTAACTGCGAACCTCGCCGCTCAGTGCTCAACGGCGGCAACCTGACCGGATCGCTAGCCTCCGCGCCCAGTTCCACGACCTTAACTCCGTTCGACAGTGCCGCTGCAACGGGCGCGAAGATATCGCGTCCGTGAAAAGTGGGGCTCACCTCTTCGCGAAAGAAGTCTGCATTGGTTAGCTCGTAGATCTTGAACTTCGACTCACGTTCATAAATGTAACTAAAGATTCCGTTGTCGGGTCCAACGAAGAGTTGTTCACCAGCCGCCACCACAATTCCGCGCCTGGTCGAGCCCACTCCGGGATCTACAACCGCGACGTGAACGGTCCCTTTCGGAAATGACTTGTAAGCAGCGAAGAGAGTGAAAGCAGCGGCTTCGATGTCTTGAGCCGCGATCTCGTGAGTGAGATCAACTATGCGCGCTTGAGGATTTAAGGAAAGGATGACTCCTTTGACTGCGCCAACAAAATAGTCCGCGGTGCCGAAGTCCGTCAGGAGAGTGATCACGCTCATCGAATGCATTGTACCGGAAAGTTTCTGGACGGAATCATTCAAGTCTCTTCGCCTCAAAGTAAGGAAGGGCGGCTTGCCCCCGCTGCGATTGAATGCCATCCAATCAGCGGGGGCAAACCACCCTTCCTGACCGTGAGATTACTACCGTTGACTTACAGTCTATTGAATCCGCGCGTCGCTTGAAGTCCGGAGTTTGAGTTGCTGACCGCGTTCCAGACGAATGTCTTTGCCGCGCTTGCTCAAGACGCCACCTGCGCCCACGCCACCGCCAATCGCGGCTCCGATTGCTGCGCCTTTGCCGCCGCCTGCAATCGCGCCAATGATTGCGCCGATGCCGGTTGCCGCTCCAACTTTGGCCACATCATCTTTGGTGGAATCACGACCGCGCACGCCGCCTTCACTATCGACCTCACCTTCGTCGGTTCGTCCGGTCGGCACTACTTCAACGACCTCGGCGCCGACGTTACCCGAACGGTTGTCAGGCATGCGAATCTGCTCAAATGAAAGTTGCAGTTCAGCGACTCCCTTCACTCGACCCGGGCGCTTCACGCGCATAACACGACCTTCAATGATTGCTCCCTGGTATTGCGCCGGTTCGATCACACGCGCCTGAAAACGATCGCCGCGTTGCGAGGCGTCAGTGGAAAGACTTGACTCCATCTCGATGATGAGAAAGGTGTCCCGGGGAATCATCAATGGCCCACTTGCAGGAACGTTAGTTGTTGGATAGGAATTGCCGGAGCGATTAACGATCGCTTCGTCGTCATCAGGGTTTGTCTGCTGCTGCTGAACGGGCTGCGCATCGCGCTGCTCGGAACCACGCCTGGCCAGACCGGTTGGAACCGAGGAGTCGAACGACCTTCCCTCATAGCCGCTGACATATCCGGCCTCGAAACCTTGCTGGTAGCCATCGCGATAATCTTCGAGCGTGCCCCAGGTTTGATTGTAAGAACGGTTCGCTTCTTGATACTCCGCTTTGTTTTGAAAATCGCGGGGCGCGTGGTCGCTTAGATCTTTGAAACCGGCGTTGTAACCGTCGGAGTAGCCGGTGCGATAGCCGCGCTCAAGTGCTGTCGACTGACCCTGCGCGAGGGCGTCCGCTGCCCCAAACTGACCGAGACTCAACGTGGAAATGAGCGCCAGGCTGAGCAGAGTCACCAGCGGGATTCTCAAGTTTTTCATTACAGTATTCCTTTTATGATTAGTACGGCATGCGAGCCGTTCGGCCTCGGGAGAGCCAATGCTACCACGAATTTGGTCTTTGGACTTTGAACTTTGGTCTTTGAATTTGGACTTCGCTCTCTGCTGACTTTGGCTGCTTGCGGAAGAGAAAGCTAACGGTCAAACTAACGGAACAAGGCGAATCTGGAGAATAGGCTCAAAGACCGAAGACCCAAAACCAAAGACCAATTTTCAGATGCTCCAATTTCCGCCACAGGTTGGCAGGGGCCACAGTATTTTATGAATGGCAGCCGCAGAGTCTATCTGGACCACAGTGCGTCCACGCCTGTCGATCAGCGCGTGGTTGCAGCGATGCTGCCTTCCCTCACAACCTCGTTTGGCAATCCGTCCAGCGTCCATCTTTTCGGGCAGGAAGTGCGAGCTGCCGTTGACCGCGCGCGACGTGAGGTGGCGGGTCTGATCGGCGCCCAGCCGAATGAAATTGTCTTCGTCTCCGGAGGAACGGAGGCCAACAACCTGGCAATTCGCGGTCTCTGTGAAACTCACACTTCCGGCAAAGGCCACTTAATCACTTCGGCGATTGAACATCCATCTGTGCGTGGCTGCTGCGATGCCCTGGAACAACAAGGCTGGGAAGTAACTCGTGTGCCGGTGAACGAAGCCGGCATTTTGCGCGTCGAGGACGTGCGCGCGGCGTTGCAACCAAACACCGTGCTGATCTCCATCATGCTGGCTAATAATGAAATCGGAACCCTTCAGCCGGTAGCCGAGATCGGTGAGCTGGTGCGGGTGGTTCGCGCGGACAATCCGCAGCTTCGCTTTCATACTGATGCAGTGCAGGCGGCCGGCCGCTTAACTCTGGACGTCAAGGCACTCGGTTGTGATCTCCTCTCACTGTCTGCGCATAAGCTTTACGCACCGCAGGGAGTCGGAGCTCTCTACATTCGTCGCGGTGTCCGACTTGCGCCGCAGAATATCGGTGGTCATCAGGAGCGTGAGCGGCGGGCCGGGACCGAAAGTGTTCCGAACATCGTCGCTTTCGGCGCCGCAGCAAAACTTGCACGCGCGGAACTCGAGCAACGCAACCAACAGACGAAGCGTCTACGCGACCGCTTCGAAGCCCTCGTTAGCGAGCGCATCTCCGACATTGTTTTCAATGGCGATCGGGAACTGCGTTTGGATCACATCTCCAACGTCTCATTTCGCTTTATTGAAGGTGAGGGACTGCTAATCAGTTTGGACCTGCAGGGAATCGCGGTGTCGACAGGATCGGCATGTTCCTCGGGTACGCTCGAGCCCTCACCAGTGATTCGCGCCCTGGGACGAAACGACGAGCTGGCTCGCGGTGCGATCAGATTTAGTTTTGGAAAGGACAATACCGACCAAGATGTCGACTATGTTCTGGAGGTTTTGCCTCAAGTTGTTGAGCGGCTGCGAAAGATGTCGCCGCTGAATAAGGTTCGAAGTGCCTAGAGACACTGGCCCACAGAATCTGCTCCTTCTGTTGGATCGCGATTAATGGGAAGACTGGCTATTTCGAATGTCTCACAGTAAGGAAGGCGGGCTTGACCCCGCTGAGGTGGGCGCACACTCACCTCGTTTTCAGTGCTGTCTTCAATGTCTCAATCGCTAGCGCGGCAGCATGTTGCTTCCGCCCAGGTAGTCCCCCCACAGCACCTAACAAATCTGTTCTCGAGATGTCGCTAGCTTCATCGACTGAGCGCCCAATTAACATTTCGGTCAGAGCCGAACCGCAGGCCAGAGTGGGTGGGCAGCCGTATGCGAGGAACTGAGCTGCTTCGATGGTTCTGTTGCGGACGCGCAAATATAAGACGAGACGATCACCGCAAACCGGATTGGTTTCTTCAGCGCGTGCGGTGGCGTTCGGTAGCTCACCTACATTGCGCGGTTTTGTTAAGTGATCTTTAAAAGCCGTTGAGTACATTCAATCTTAGCGGGGGCAAGCCCGCCTTCCCGACCATGAGATACTTAACGTCGCTCGGGGATTCTCTCGTCGGGCATTACTGGACTTCAATTTCCAATCACAATTGTCTTAGTTACGGTGGGCTGGCGACTACTCGTGGGCGGCTTGCATCAGTAGCTTTGCCACGATGGTATTGCGGACCGCAGTACTGCCTCGGTTCAGTTCCAATCACAAAAGTCTTTGTCCGAATCACTGGACAACTTTCGACGGCAATTAGTCCAGTGCTGGGATCAATATCCAGTGTGATGCTGCCCTCTAAACGAGGGGCGTTTGTCTCAGCCGCTCCTGTCATTCGTCGCGGTGTTGGCGTGGGCGATGGCAGAGGTGTTGGCAGATACTCATCGGCCGGATCGGGGAGTGGGTCAGTCACCTCGCCTTCCGGAGTTGGCTCCTCTTCTGGAGTTGCTGTTGGTTCCGTTGCTGACGAGGTTCCATTGATGAAAAGCTCGATGCGACGCTCAGGATCATCCTCAGTCGCAACTTCACCGGTCTTGGGATTGATCGCTACTTGCTCGATGCCCTCCGGCATTTGCCAGTCCCCTTGCCATTCCGGGTGTTCCGAAAGCGCCACCTGCATAAAGTCAGTCCAAATGGGCAAGGCGGAGTTTGCCCCCGTCAAACCCAATTGCGAACCATCGTCAAAGCCGACCCAAACTACACAGACAAGATTGGGAGTAAATCCAGCAAACCAGCCATCGCGTGAGGTTCCGGTTTTTCCTGCGACGTTTGCTTTCAAACCGCGAGCCCGCACCCTTGCAGCCGTGCCGCGATTCACCACATCTTTCATGAAGGAGTTCATCACGTAGGCAACTTCCGGTCGCATCACTTCATTCTTCTGCGCCGTCGGCGCAGCGATGGTTACTCCGTTTCCCGTTGTAATGCGATTGATCGGGATTGCCGAAGTCCGCGTTCCCAAATTTGCGAATGCCGTGTAGGCAGAAGCAACTTGCAGTGGCGTTGCTTCACTGGTGCCGAGCGCCATTGCCGGATAAGCACGCTGCGGTTTGGGTAAACCCGCCTTAGCCGCGAGCGCCATTACACGCCCGATTGTTACCTCCATTGCCACGTCGACCGTAATCACATTGAGACTGTTAACCAACGCATCGCGAAGGGTCACCGGACCGTGACGATAACTTTCCCCAAAGTTACCAGGCGAGTATTCCTGGTTGTCGTAAGTGAAGGTTTTGGGCTCGTCGATGTAGACGGTTGCGGGAGTGATCACGCGCGGCACTGGATCGTAGGCCGTGTTAAGTGCGGTTGCATAAACAAAGGGCTTGAAGACTGAGCCCGGTTGTCGTAGCGCCGCTGCCGCTCGATTGAGCTGGCTCTTGGAATAATCACGGCCGCCCACCATAGCGACGATTTCACCGGTCTTCGCATTCATCGCTACGAGAGCGGCCTGCAGCGTTCCCGGAGCAAAACGTTTGGACTGTACTTTATCCAAAGCGGCAACTTGTTTTGAAAGAGCGGAATAGGCAGCGCGCTGCAAGTCCATGTCGATCGTTGTGTAGATCCGCAAATGCTCAGCTGAACCCGGACCTGCGATGATGTCCCCAAGCTGACTCTGCACGTAATCGGAAAAATAAGGAGCGTCAGAAGCGTCGATACGGCCACGCACGGCAGCAACTGTTACCGGTTGCGCCTTAGCTCGATCAGCCTCTTCACGACTGATCTCCCCCGTCTCGGCCATTGAGTCGAGCACTTGATTGCGTCGCGCGGTTGCTACCTCGAGCTCGTGATAAGGGTTGTAGCGATTAGGGCTGCGGATCAGGCCGGCCAGCAGCGCCGCTTCCGGCAAAGTCAGATTCGTCACATCCTTGCCGAAGTAAGCATCGGCGGCCTCGCCAAAACCATTGATCGAGAAGCCTGATTGTTGACCGAGGTAAACCTGATTGCAGTACAGCTCGAAAATTTTTTCCTTCGAGAGTCTCGTTTCCAGGATGATCGACATGTACGCTTCCGCCACTTTGCGACGCAGGGTGCGCTCGGGTGACAGCAGCAGGTTCTTAACTAACTGCTGCGTGATACTCGAACCGCCCTGGCGAGCAATTGGCGAGTTCGGATCTGAGTTGTCGTACCGGCGAATTAGCGCGCGCACAATGCCGCGCAGGTTGACACCGTAGTGTTCAAAGAAGGATCGATCCTCAGTGACGACTATCGCCTTCACGAGGTGCGGCGGCAAATCGTTGAAGCCGATGATCTTTCTTTTAGAGCGTTCACGGCCGGTGACCGAACTAATCAGTTCAGGCTCGAGCCATGCTCGTTCCAGCCTGCCATTGCCATCCAAATTAGCCAGCGAACTTACTGCCTTGCCATTCTTCGTAAACTGAGCCCGTATCCGGGGAAACTGCTGCACTCCGTCAACAGATGAATTCTGGCTGGGTTCAATATCTAAATTGAGACCTTGAAGCGAGAAACGGCCGCGGGCGGTCTCTGCTTGAGTTCCCTTCTCCACATAGCCGGCGCGTTTAAGATAGGCGACTAATTCTTCGGCGGAGATTGACTCGCCTGGGCGCAGCTGCTTGGGCGCGGCGTAAATACCGGCGGAGCGCGTATAGACCTCCCCTCGTAAGAGATTGTCGATGCGCCCGGAAAAAATCGACCAGTAATAGATAAGAACGGCGACAACTACGATGAAGCAAACAGCGAGCGGGACCAGAATGAAAGGACTTAACAGGCGGCGCCCAAAACGGCGGGGGAAGCTCCGGCCCGGCTGCTCGTAACTAACGATTCTGCGTGGGGAAACGGCCCGGCCGCGACTGACTGGCGGCACTGAATCAGGCGGTGGATAGCGTACGGGCATGGTTAGCGGTCAGTGTTTACTACGAGTACCTTCTACTTTTTATCACCCGTCGCCTGCAAATTGACAGCCTTATTGTCTTTGGCTACCGTGACTGCGCTTCGGCACTGCCTTTTAGATGCTGCTCCCTACATATGAGTCTACCACCCCCGCGGTCGAGTCGATTCACCGGTAAAGGGTTTCGAATTCGCTATGCCGTATTGGCCGTTCTCGTTGCCATCGCCCTAGGCACGCTGGGATTCCACATCATTGAAGGTTGGCCGCTGCTCGATAGCCTTTACGTCGCGACACAGACCGTTACTACGGTCGGATATGGTGACATTGCGCCACAAACGTGGCTCGGTCGTGTTTTTGCCACAACCTTCATGTTGGCTGGGGTCGGCGTAGTTTTGTATGCCCTGACCTCAACGGTGCAATCGATCGTCCAATTGGAACTGCTTGCTACCTTCGGCAAACGCCGCCGCTTTCGCAAAATGAGTAAACTAAGAAATCACTTCATCGTTTGTGGCGCCGGCCGAGTTGGGTTGCGCCTGGTACATAGCCTCGTCGCTGCCGGCGAGGAATTTGTCGTTGTCGAAACTGACCCGGACAAGGTTGCGGAATTGGCGGAGTCGGGCGTGGTGGCGCTGGCTCGCGATGCCACGCTGGAAGCTACTCTGCGCGAAGCCGGGGTTACGCAGGCGCGCGGACTGGCTGCTTGTCTGCCGGACGACGCGGACAATGTTTACGTTGTCTTGACGGCCCACGGTCTGAATCCGCAACTTCACATCGTGGCGCGTGCAGTCGAAGAGCAGGCAGAAGCGCAGCTGATTCGAGCAGGGGCGAATCGGGTTGTGGCGCCGACTATCCTTGGCGGGCATCGTCTAGCCGTGGCGTTGACTAAACCTGCTGTGGGAGACTTCATCGACTCATTGACCGTCAACACGCTGGGCTTGGTATTCGAACAGCTCACAGTTGGACCAAACTCAGTGGTCGTGGGGCAAAAGTTGAAGGACACCAACATCCGTTCGGAACTCGACATTGTGGTCGTTAGCATCCAGCGCAGCGATGGGCAAATGGTCTTCAATCCGAGTGGTGAAACAATGATCAGCGCGGGCGACATCCTGATTGCGATCGGACAGGCTGAGTCGTTGATGAAATTGACGGCGATGGCGAAATAAACGAGGTTTCGGGTTCCAAGTTCCACGTTTCAAGTTCTAACTTCGATTGGCACTGCCAGCAAACTTGAAACCTGAAACCCGAAATTCCGAAACTCGAAACCGACTTTGTCATGCGTACCTTAGTTACCGGCGGCAGCGGATATCTCGGCATTCATGTGCGGCGCTTTTTTGGCGCCGCTGATTTTTCGCGGCGCCGCAATCTCAACATTCTCGATCCTGTCGACGTGGAGCGCGTCGCGGACTATGACGTGGTCATCCACCTTGCCGCGCATCTCGATAAGAATCCCGATGCTGCTGAATTCTGCTTTCGTACGAACGCTGAAGGGACTGCAAATGTCATCAGTCACATGCGACCGGATTCAGTATTCATCTACGCTTCTACCAAAGATGTGTACGGCTCGCACGCCGGTCTGTACACGGAAACGCCTGAAACTTGTCCCGTGTCTTACGCGGGGCAAACAGCTCTCGAATGGTCGAAACTGCTCGGCGAGCGCTACGTCGACTATTACGCCCAACAACGTTCAGTGCGCGCTTGTATCTTTCGTTTGTCAACCGTTTATGCTCGCCCTTCGGAGGGAAACGAACCAAGCTTTGTGACCCATTATGTGGAGTCGGTGAAGCACGGTTGGCCAATCAACGTTCCGGTCGGGGGACATGCTATTCGCGATATCCTCCACGTTGACGATTTCTCGACAGCCTGCAAAGCCTTTATCCAATCATCGCGGCGAACTGGTCTGTATAATCTGGGCGGCGGCAAGGCGAACTCTGCAAGCCTGCGTGAGATGATTGAAACTGTGGGCCGGTTAATTCAACTGGAGCCCATTATCCGTGAGAGCGACACACTGCCGCATCCGGTGCCCGTGAATTACGTATCCGATCTTTCAAAGGTGCGTTCTGAACTGGAGTGGGAACCGGCGATCGGAATTGAAGAGGGGTTGAAGAGCCTGTTGTAACTTTGGGTGCACTCAACTCTTTGGTGTGCAGCCATCGAACATGCATGAGAGATCTTAAGGACAAACCGATCGAACGCATCGTCGTGCGCGTCACCAACTGGGTTGGTGACGCAGTCATGACTGTTCCAGCGTTGCGCGAGTTGCGGAGACTCTTTCCCCACGCGCACCTGACACTCGCGACTCGTTCCTGGGCGCAAGAGCTGTTTGCTGAAGCTGATTTTATTGATGATCTTTTGGTTTGGGATCGGCGCGGACTCGGTTCGGTGGCCGCGCAAGTTCGCGAGTGGAAACGCCACAACTTTGATTTGGCCGTGCTCTTTCAAAATGCATTCGAGGCCGCACTAATTCCCGCCCTTGCTCGGGTTCCATTTCGCGTTGGCTATGCTACGGAGCGGCGTGGCTTCTTGTTGACGCATCCCATCGGCCTGCCTGAATGGCGCAGCTCTAAACATGAAGTCTTCTATTACCTAAATATCGTCGCCTCGCTCGAGCGGTTCATAAGAGGTAAGGAGCGCTCAATCGAAGAGTATCAACCAGACGCCCATCTGAGAGTATCGGAGTCGCGTCGAGCCGACGCTGTAAACTTTCTTGGCCGGCGGGGCGTGAAGGGCGCGGGCAAATTGATCGCCCTGTGTCCGGGCTCGATCAATAGTCGCGCCAAGCGTTGGCCGGCGGAATCCTTTGCCGCACTCGCTGACTTATTGATGGATCGGCAAGCGCAAGTGTTACTGATCGGCTCACCCGAAGAATCAGAAGTCTCTCTTGAAGTAGCGAGGCGCATGCGCAATCAGCCGATCATGTTAACTGGCAACACCACGTTGTCTCAGGTGATTGAGGTTCTGGATTCAGTGGATCTGCTGATTACTAACGACACCGGCCCGGCACACGTCGCGGCGGCGCTCGGGCGGCCCACGCTCGTGATCTTCGGTCCTACAAACCCACTCACGACGCGACCGTTTTCCTCCAGCGCCGAGATTGTGCGCCACGCTCCGGACTGTGCCCCCTGCATGCTCCGCGATTGCCCCATCGATCATCGTTGCATGACAGCGATCAGTCCCGCGGAAGTATTCGCGCGGGCGCAAGCCATATTCGGAATCCATGAACCGGTGCTCGATCCGGGCGTTCAGCCAACCGGAGCCGTGGCATGAGGCGGCCCGCAGTTTTCATCGACCGCGATGGCACGATTTCCGAAGAGGTTGGTTACATAAACCATCCATCGCGCTTTCGCGTATTCCCTTACACCGCCGAGGCCATTAAGCTGGTCAACGACCAGGGGTGGCTGGCCATTGTCATCACCAACCAAGCCGGAGTTGCGCGCGGCTATTTCTCGGAAAGCATGATTAAGACCGTTCACGACAACCTCCTGCGCGAGGTGGGAGAAAAAGGTGCTCGAGTCGACGCCATCTATTATTGTGCGCACCATCCGTCGGTAGGAGAACCGCCTTACCGACAGGATTGTGATTGCCGCAAACCGAAACCGGGCTTGGTAAATCGTGCCTGCAAAGACCTGGACATCCAACTCGAACAGAGCTGGATGGTTGGCGATCGGTACGGAGACGTCGAACTCGCACATAATGCGGGGATACGATCTGCCCTCGTACTCAGTGGCTACGGTCGCGGCGAATGGGAGAATCAAAGCTCGCAGTGGAAACAGCAACCAGATCTGGTTGCTGAAAATCTGCTTGAAGCAGTCAAGTCGATAGTTGGATTCGGACCTGCACAATGACGCGCACCATCCTTCAGGAACGACTGATTAGCATCGTGAAGCGATTTCCCAATCTGCAGATCGCCGTGGTTGGCGATGCGATTGCCGATCAATTCGTTTATGGAGCCATCAGCCGCGTATCGCGCGAGGCCCCCGTCTTCATACTTCGTCACGAACAAACCGAGACAGTTCCTGGCGGCGCCGCCAATTGTGCTGTGAATCTGGCGTCGTTGGGCGCCGCAGTTTCCTTGATTGGTATTGCGGGTGCTGACACTGCTGGACGCGCGTTGCTCGAACGACTTGAGCAGGCCGGGGTCGATTGTGGTGGTTTACTAATTGTCGAAGACATGCAGACCACCACGAAGGTAAGGATCCTTGCCGGTCAGCTTCACTCAACGCGTCAGCAAGTTATTAGGATCGACTATGAGGGAACCCCTCTCGCGAATCGGCAGCAGCAAGCGCTACTTCGTGACCGCGCGGTCGAGGCGGCACAGGGTGCCGCAGCCGTTGTCATCTCTGATTACAACTATGGAGTGGCGAGCGGTGAGCTGGCAGACGCCTTGCGCCCACTCGCGCTCTCAAAAAAATGTCCGGTGCTGGTCGATTCGCGGTTTGAACTTTCTCGCTTTAGCGGTTTTACGTCCGCGACACCTAACGAGGATGAAGTTGAACAACTGCTCCAGGCGACTGGCGACTTTGCGGACTTGGAGTCAGCAGGTGAACGCCTGCGCGAAAATTTGGGATATCGCGCACTGCTGATCACGCGCGGCGGCCACGGAATGATCTTACTCGAAGACGGCGTGGCGCCTTTGCGCATTGCTGCCGTCGGCGGTAGCGAGCCGGTAGACGTAACCGGAGCCGGGGACACAGTAATGGCCACCTATTCGTTAGCACTGGCCGCCGGTGCCTCATTCTCTGATGCTGCGCACCTCGCAAATCACGCTGGTGGAATAGTAGTGATGAAACGCGGCACGGCAGCCATCACTCCTGTTGAACTAGAACACTCAATCGTCAACACAGATACTAACTAGACGGCATGGGAGCTCATTCGAGAGTGCTTGAATTGGCCGAACTGCTGGCAAGGGTTGCTGCCAGGCGGAAGGAAGGCGCGCGCGTGGTGCTTGCGAACGGCTGCTTTGATTTGCTCCACGTAGGACACGTGCGGTATCTGCGGGGGGCTAAGGCCGAGGGCGACCTGCTGGTTGTTGGCGTCAACTCCGATAAACAAGTCACCGCATTAAAAGGTGCGGGACGGCCACTCATGGGTGAGCGCGAGCGTGCCGAGATAGTGGCGGCGCTCGAACCCGTGGACTTAGTCACTATATTTGACGAGCCGACGGTGACGAATCTGCTGCTGGCTCTTAAACCCGACGTGCATGCCAAGGGTACTGATTACACCGAAGACACGGTTCCGGAGCGCGAGGTCGTACGTGGTTATGGCGGCCGCGTCGCCATCGTTGGCGATCCAAAAAATCATTCAACATCACAACTTATCGGAGCGCTGTCAGCCGGTTTGCCGAGCAACCAGCCGAAGTAGGCGCAAAGGCCCGCAGAAGCTTCTCATTGCAAGCCTGGGGTAGACTCTCCTTAAGGAATGCCGGAAGCGATGAATCCCGCAAGAAAATCGACTGTTTCCACGTTGGCAGCGAGAGCAGCCGTGGGATTAGGCTTCTCGGGCAGGGTCGTTTGCGAGCGGTTGGGGAGAGATAGGAAGGCCAGAAAGGTCTTCGAAAAAAAAAGAGACAACCCACATTCATATCGCTTCATCGAAGTCGGCACGAAGGCGCTGAGGCGCGAGACTGATGTCTGGGGAGACGCTGCGGGCACCGCGCCAGCAGTTACGTCGGTTACGAGCCTTTCGCCTTCGATTTATTTTAGGCACTATCAGCAGGCGCGCCACTTCGGCGCGCCTTCTTTTGTTATCCGATGTCCAGGCGAGAATGAAGCGCCGAGGGATATTATCGATGCGTAGAGGTGGTACCTGGATTCAGCGTTGGCGTGTGCCGCTGGGTTTTCTTTGCGCGGCAGCATTTATTGTCCTCGCGCGTCCGCGTCCCCTGACGCTTATGATCGGCGCTGTGGTTTCCCTTCTGGGTCTGGCAATTCGGGCTTGGGCGGCAGGACATATCCGAAAAAATGAAGCTCTGGCTCGGTCGGGTCCTTACGCTTTTACTCGCAATCCCCTTTACCTCGGCAGCTTCATTCTGGGACTGGGCTTTACGATCGGATCGGGACGCTGGGAGTTGGCAATAGTCTTTGCCGCCCTCTTCCTTGGCATCTATTTGCCGGTGATGCGCGTCGAATCGCGGACCTTGGCGGAAATGTTTGGGGACGAATATCGCCAATATGCCCTCCAAGTTCCGCTTTTCTTTCCCCGCTTGACACGATACGACGACGGCAGCGCCGCTCCCACGGGTTTCGACCGCAACCTCTACTTACGCTATCGTGAGTATCGGGCGGCGCTGGGATTGTTCGTCGCCTGGGTTACCCTGGCACTCAAGGCTTACTGGTTATCATGAAGCTTAGACTACGAAATTCTGCCGCATCCTTACTCTTGCTCGGAGTGGTTGTCGTTAGCGCAGCGGCCCAACAGCCAACTCGCCCAGTAACTCTGCGACCCTTCGAGCCCACTGAGGAATTGATCTACGAAGCCGAGCTCTCACGCGGGCTTCTCCGTCGCTTGGATGTTGCCGAGTTTCGGCTTAAAGCGCAGCGCGGCCGCACAGGTAAAACAGATGCACAGCACGTTAAGACTCCTGAAGCACTGGTGTTGAGTTGTGACATCGCCAGCAAAGGCTTTTTCCCCAAACTATTCGGGCTGCGCTTTCGCGAAACCCTGGAGTCGACGATCGACCCGGCCTCATTCGCGGTCCAAAGATCAAAACGTGTAGATGAACACGGCAAACGGATGCGTTCGAGCGAGGCGGTTTTTGATCAAGCGGACGGTAAAGTTTCCTGGACCGAGGTCGACCCAAACGATCCCAAGCGACCACCGCGAGTTGTAAACGCCGAGTTTACCGGGCCAGTACATGACATACTCTCGGCAATCTACTTTATGAGAACTCAACCGCTGCAACTCGGTAAGAGTTTCGAACTGCCAATTAGCGACTCGGGTCAGGTCTACAAGGTTCCGGTTCGTGTTTTGGAAAAGAAGCGCCTCAAAACTGTCTTGGGACGCGTCGATGC
>JBAPXA010000291.1:0-4861 GCA_049283975.1 Pyrinomonadaceae bacterium
CTGAACAATATCGGACTTGTCTACTACGCACTCGGTCAACCTCGGAGGGCGCTCGACTACCACAACCAATCATTGCTCATTCGCCGAGAAGTGCATGATCGTCTCGGTGAAGGTGTTTGCCTAAACAACATCGGGCTCGACTACCGGGAACTGGGCGAATTGCAAAAGGCACTCGACTACTATAATCAGGCGCTCCTGATTCGAAGAGCCGTGAGTGATCGTGCCGGCGAAGCCGCTACGCTTTCAGGCATCGGCGGTGTCTACCGGGACTTGAGAGAGAGGCAGAAAGCGTTGGACTACTACAATCAAGCGCTGCCGATTTGGAGAGAGGTGGGCGACAGACGCGGTGAAGCGACTACTCTCAATAACATCGGCTTGACATACAAGCTACTGGGCAACCATGGAAAAGCGCTCGATTACTACAGTCAGTCACTTCCACTCAAGGGAGCAGTTGGTGATACGACCGGCCAGGCGGTGACGCTTAGTAACCTGATGTTCCTCTGGAAAGCCACCAACCCAACTGTGGCGATCCTTTATGGGAAGCAATCCATCAACCTCACCCAGCAACTGCGCAGTAACATCGAGGGGCTCGACAAGGACTTACAAGCCTCTTTCCTGCGGTTAGCAGAACACAGATATAGAACGCTGGCGGAGTTGCTGATCTCTCAGGGCCGCTTACCCGAAGCGCAAGCCGTACTCGACCTGTTGAAGGAAGAAGAGTTTTCGCAGTTGGTGCGCCGGGGCAGCGAGAGTGGTGAAACCCTGCCCTACAGCGCAGCTGAGTCTGCTGCCATCAAGCTGGTTGACCAGCTTGCAAGTATCGGCCGCCAGCGTAGCGACCTGCTCGCGAAGCAAAGCAATCAAATGCTGCAGCCTGGTGAGATTGAGCAGTTAAACCGCCTCGAAGAGCAGATCAATACCGCAAACAAGGAACTGCGCCGTACCCTTGATGGGTTAGCGCATGCGGAGTCGAGCGCCAGGAGTCGAATCGAAGAAGTCACGAAAGAACAAAGTCTAATGCGCGATTTGCGGGAGTTGGGAGCCGGCACAGTTGCGCTCTATACGGTCCTTGCTGCAGATGACGCTGAGCCGGATGAGCAGAGTCAGAACGGATCACACAATCCTAAAACCGGTTGGATTATTCTCGTCACACCGGATTTCCGGAAAGCTTACCCAATCGATGTTAATGATTTAGAGAAGACAGTCTTCTCTTTGCGGGAAGCGTTGCGTTCTGACAAGTATGATCCGCGTCCGCTGGCGCAAAAGCTTTATCGGATGCTTTTCCTGCAAACGTCTGCGCAACAAAACACGACGTTAGCGACAGATCTCAATGCTTATCTCGGAACCACCGATCAGAAAACATTGATGTGGTCTCTTGATGGCGTGCTGCGCTATGTGCCCATCGCAGCCCTCCACGATGGCCAGCAATATCTGATCGAGCGTTACCGAAATGTAGTCTTCAATACAGCGAGCCTTGGGTCATTGAAGGACAAAAGCGATAAACCCTGGACGGCGCTTGGACTCGGTGTAACCGAAGCCAGGGTAGAGGAAGGCAAAACCTTCTCGGCCTTAACGGGCGCTGAGCATGAATTGAAGGCGATCGTACGCCAGAAGACTTCGAAATCTGGACAAGGCATCCTGCCGGGCACGATCAGGTTGAATAAGGACTTCAACAAGCAGTCAATGATCGACGGGTTGCGCATCGGACCCTCCGTTGTGCACATCGCGAGTCACTTTAGTTTCAATGCAGCTAACCCGGATGAATCCTTCCTGTTGTTAGGTACAAATCACCTGAGCGTCGTTGATTTGCAGGATATGAGTAATCCATTTGAGCGCGTGGAACTGCTTACCCTCTCTGCCTGCGATACTGCGATGGGAAGCGCTAACGGCAAAGAAGTCGAAGGTTTTGCTTACACAGCGCAATCGTTAGGTGCAAAATCCGTGATTGCGAGCTTATGGCCTGTATCAGACGAAGGCACTGATGCGTTGATGACCAACTTCTACCGCTTGCGCCGGGACAACCCTAAACTCGCCAAAGGAGAAGCGCTTCGCCAAGCCCAATTGTCATTACTTCACGGGTTGATTAAAGAGACGAGCAAGCAAGGCCCAGCTCGCGCGGATCTCGCCGGAGCAGAAAACCTTGCTAACACTCTAAAGCGCTTTCCTTACGATCCAGCTAAGCCCTTAGCTCATCCCTACTACTGGGCTCCATTTATTTTGATTGGGAATTGGAAGTGAGAGCTCTCCAGCATTGTTGGTTGTCTTCATTGGTCTTCACCCAGGCGCTTGCGGTTGGCGGCGCCATCCTAAGTCCAGCGCAGGACAATCCTCCGCCTGACACAGCCGGACAGCCATCCCTTGTCGCGCAACTAGGTCACCCACGAATCGCCGGCAAGGTTGTGCTTTCGCCTGACGGTAAGTTGCTCTTGTCTACGGGAAGGGATTGGTCAAAGGAAGCAATACTTTGGGACGTCGCCACCGGGTTAGAACTCTATCGACTCAAGGGCCACAAAGGATTCTTTCTCGCCGCTGCCTTTTCCCACAACGGCCGTTTCGTGGTCACAGGCTCCAGTGAAGGGTCTGTCAATGTGTGGGAGGTCGCGACCGGACGTGAGATTGAAAGGTTCGACGACTTCAAAGACGACTCGGTCAAGTCAGTAACGCTTGTGGCGTTCTCGGGTGATGATCGTCAGATCATCGTGGGCGCGGGAAGCCGAGGCGCAGGTGTTTACGACCGTAGCGGTGAAGCGCAAGGAGATCTGGGGGCAGGAATAACTCTGTTCGTTTTCGATCGCTCGACGCGCCAACTGATTCGGAACTCGCCCAACGCCGCGCCGATCACAATTTCAGGCGACGGCAGACGCATGTTGTTGGGTATGTCTCAGAACCAATCCGAGCAGCCCGCCGCCAAACCACAAACCAGATTTTGTGTTTGGGACACTGCGTCGTGGGAGCCGCTGTCATGCATTCCGTTAGCAAGAGTTCCGTTTGCCGCTTTCTCCACGAACGCGGAATCGCTGGTTGCTATTGAACTAATCGTGAGCCGATCGGACAACTCAAAGTTCGTCGAGCAGAATTATCGCCTCGAGATCTTCAACGCTCAGACCGGCGCCAAGCTAAAGGAGCTGCCCATCAGCACAGAGCGGGTGGCGATTTCGCCGGATGGTCGCCTCGTGTTGGCCACAGGCCGCATGAATAGTAATTGGCCTCATGGAGCTTCGCAAAAGGTGGAACTTTGGGACGTCTCCCTGGGCCAACGAGTTCGTGAATTCGACGCACCACCGTTCCTCGGATACGCAGCATCAGTTCAAGACCTTAGTTTTTCCGGTGATGGTCGCTACGTAATTACCGGTCGGGGTGATGGCACCGCGCCAATGTGGGAACTCGAGACTGGAAAAGAAGTGCGTAGGTTTGAGGGCCAGGTTAACTACGTCATGTCTCTTTCGCTTTCGGAAGATGGACAGCGAGTGGGAATCAAAAAAGAAGACGGATCGATCTACGCATGGGACCTGACTTCTGGCTCTGCGACCTCAGTAAAGGAGGGAACCGGAAAAGGAGTTCCTCCTGACTACACCAAGTCGCCGGTTGTTGCCTCGCCTGATGGTCGTCTCATCCTGCAGGGAAAAGAAAAGACAGCGGTGCTGATGGATGCTGCGAAGAAAGAAGAAATTCAGTCGCTGGTCGGACATTCAGATTTGGTGCTCACTGCCACATTCTCGGCCGATAGCCGTTTGGTTGCTACCGGCAGTTTCGACTCGACCATGCGGCTTTGGGATACGAGCACTGGCAAAGAGGTCAGGACTTTCACTGGTCACCTCGCCGCAGTCTTAGCAATCGCTTTTACTGCCGACGGCCGCCGGCTTGTCAGCGGAAGTACTGACGGAACGATACGCTTCTGGGACATCGCTTCAGGTCGCGAGCTTTGTCGCGCGATCGTCTTCGTTAACGGCGATTGGGCAGTGATCGATCCTAGCGGACGGTTTGATGCTTCGAACGGAGGCAAGGTCGAGGGCCTGCACTGGGTCGTGAACAACGAGCCGGTGGTGCTATCGCAACTCAAGGAGCGTTATTACGAACCCGGCCTGCTGGCGAAAATCCTCGGCTTTAACCAGGAGCCGCTTCGAGATGTAAGCAAGTTTGAGAAACCAAAACTCAATCCCGACGTTACGTACGCGCCTGTCTCCAGGGGCGATAGCAGACTAAAGGTCACCCTCACAAATCGTGGCGGCGGCATCGGGCGGGTTCAGGTTTTCCTCAACGGCAAAGAGTTTCTCGCCGACACGCGCGATGAGCAGTTGAAAAAGAACCCGAATGTTCCAAGCGCGACGTTGGTAGTTGATCTCTCGAAAGCCAGTAGCACTGTCGTGGGAAAAGACAACGAAGTACGCGTGGTGGCCTGGAATGTGGAGAACTATATTTCCAGCCGCGGTGCTGAATTAGTGTGGAAGGACGAGGGTGCAGAGAGCACGGCAGCCCCCGAGGTGTACGCCATCATCGGCGGCATCTCGAGCTACGCGGGGTCGCACCTCAACCTGAATTTTGCTGCCAAAGACGCAGTTGATATGGCCAACGCGATCGAGTTAGGCGCAAAGCGACTTTTCGGTGCCGATAAGGTTCACCTCACTCTTTTGAGCACAACCGCAGACCCACGCTCCATTCCCCCAACTAAAGACAATTTCACGAAGGCATTTGCCGACGTGCGCGCTCGGGCGAAGCCGACCGACATTCTGATCATCTATCTCGCCGGCCATGGAATTACTTTGCAGCGCGGCAGCGACACCTACTGCTACCTGACGCAGGAAGCGCGTACTACCGACACTGCAGCGCTCGCCGACTCAGCGGTGCGTCAGCAAACAACCAT
>JBAPXA010000292.1:0-7194 GCA_049283975.1 Pyrinomonadaceae bacterium
GACGCGGGGATGGGGAGATGGGGAGATGGGGGAGGCGGGGATTACGGAAATGGGAATCGAAGGGTATGCGCAGTCAGGAAGGCTGGCTTGCCGCCGCTCCGCTTGGTATGTACTCAATCAGCGGATACCCGGTGCTCTTTGTCTCTCCTCGGTTGGGGCTCAGCCCTTATTGAATCTCAGGGCAAGGCGGTAGTCAGAGACTTACCAGGCACCCATCTCCCCATCCCCACATCTCCCCGTCCCCACATCTCCCGGTCCCCGCGTCTCCCCGTCCCCGCGTCTCCCCTCTCCCGTACCTGTACTGGCGGGTTTTAGTACGCATGGACGGCGGTCGCGATGACAGCCAAGGCTGTGGTTACTACAGAAGTCACGTTCAATCAACAGTTTGCCGCTTCCGACAGCGGAGGCGGCATACGCTTTGCCAACTCGATTACCAAGGCATTCGGAACTTGATCGTAGTTAGTATTAAAGGAGGAACCAAAATGCTTTGGACGATCTTTGTAGTTCTACTAGTGCTGTGGTTAATTGGAATGGTTAGCAGTTACACGATGGGCGGGTTTATTCACTTGCTCCTGGTAATTGCGCTGGTGATGTTGATTATCAATCTAGTTAGCGGCCGGCGACCGGTGGTCTAACAGTCCGGATCGCGTGGAAAACTACTTGCAGTCCGGGTGGGCTTGCCCCCGCCTTCTTCGGATGCCACTAACAGAATTTGCCGCGGATTAGCAACTGCCTGTTGATCCGCGGCAAAGTGTTTTTAAGAAGCGGCCGCAAGCGGCTCTTCCAATCGGCAATCGGCAATCGCCAATCGGAAATTACATTTTGATCAGATTGCCGTCGGCATCATACAAAGTCACTTCCCCAAACGGTGTTACTTGATCCTTTACCTTGTCGTAGTCGCCGACAATCACCACAGCGGCGCGATAAGTGTCGAAGTATTTGGCGGCTGCCTGCTGAATGTCCGCCAGGGTAAGACCTTCGATTGACTGGCGAAATTCAGAAATGAAGTTCTTAGACAGGTCGTAGGTGTAGATCGTATTGATACGCGAAGCGAGGCCAAACTGGCTCGCCAGTTCCACCGAGAAGTTTCCTGTATTGTATTCCTTGGCGGCATTCAGCTCCTCATCACTTACCGGCAGCACTCGCATCCGATCCAACTCGTAGAAGATCTCCAGAAGGGTCGCTCCCGTCACTTCGTTGCGCACCGAAGCACCGGCGGCAAACATGCCTGCATTCGCGCGCGTGTCAGAGAAGCTGAATGGCGAATAGGTGTAGCCCTTGTTCTCGCGGATGTTCCGCGTCAGCCTGGAGTAGAACGAACCGCCAAAGATGGTGTCCGCAGTGCGAATGCGGAAATAGTCTTTATCCTTGCGCGGGATCGTCACGTTGCCAATGTAAATTGACGACTGAATCGAACCGGGTCGATGGACGAAATAAATCTGCCGCTTATCACGGACCGGCACTGTAACCACTTCGTCTTTCAGCACCGTGCCAGCCTTCCAACTGCCAAATGCTTTCTCGATTTCGGCGAAGGTTTTGTCAGGATCAATATCGCCAACAACTACGATGTGGGCGTTGTTCGGCACGTAGTAACTGCCGACAAAGCCTTTCAAATCTTCGCGCGTTAAGGCAGCAATAGACTTCTCATCAGGCACGAGGAAGCTGTAAGGGTGGGTGCCGAAAATCGATTTGAGGAACCGCTCGTTGACCAGGAAGTTTGGATTGGCGCGAGCCGCGCGAATCTGTTGGACGGTGTTGTCCTTCGCAAGCTTCAATTCACTGTCAGGGAAGGCGGGATGTTGCACCGCATCGCTCATCAGGTCGAACAACTTCACCGAGAATTCCGATAACGCGGTGCCACTAATTGAAGTTGAGTCAGTGTCGCTGCCAAAGTTGAGCGTGCCGCCGATGGAGCGCAACTCTTCTTTTATAGCTTTGCTGGTGCGAGTGTCAGTGCCCTCGTTGGCGACACTGGCAGCAATCTGCGAGATGCCCGGGTGGCGCTCGCGGTCGGCTGAAGTGCCGGCGCCTTTGAAAGCGAGGATGGACGTGATCTTGGGAACATTTGGCAACGGTGCGAGGACGACCGTTAAGCCGTTGGGGAGTTTCTTCTCAGTGATCTTTGGCAAATTGATTGGCCGCGCGGCACCCGGAGCTGGCGGAGTCTTTTGTTGGGCGACGGTCGTGAGAGCAATCAATGCAATCAGCGACATCGAAAGAAATGTTTTCATGATGTACCTTCGTCCGGTAATTCTGCCGCCCGCTGAAAGCGGGCTTCTTGAAATCTGGGTTGGTGTTTTCCTGGGGCTTACGCCCCAGGCTTTACGCTTTCACCTGCTTCGCAGGTTGGTTGAGTGAGCTGCTAATTCTCCGCGTCTCCGCGTCACTGGGTCGCTGTTGCAGCCGGCTTCGCTTCCGGGACTCGATCGATAATTGTTCGATTTGTCGCCACCAGGTATTTAGCCGCGGCGGCTTTCACCTGGGCCGCCGTTACATTCTCAAAAGACTGCAACGAGGTATTAATCAAAGCCGGCTCATCGCGGAACAACGCAAAGCTCGCTAGCAGATTCGCTTTACCAAATCCCGATTCCAGTTGGTCGTAATAGCTGGAACGGAAACGCACCTTGGCGTCGGCCAGCTCTTTCGCGGTGACGCCCTTTGCCACGATGTCGGCAACTACTGCATCAAGTTCCGCGATAACGGCGTCGGCTTTGACGCCCGGCTTGTAAGTGGTGCGCGTCGTCAAAAGCATCGGGCCGTCATAGTCAAACTCATTTCCTAAACCAAGGTTGACGCCGCCAGTCAGATCCAACGTCATCTCTTTCTCTTTGACGAGACGTTGGTAGAGACGAGAGCTGTCGTCGCCTTGAAGAATCAGATTCAACAAAACCATGGGCGCGAAGTCGGCCGACTTTTGATCGGGGAAGTGGTAACCAACGGCGAGTGCGGGCAGCTTGGCAAGCTTGTCGGTTTGGGTAAGTTTCTTTTCTTTCGTCTGCGCCGGCTCCGTAACATCCGGTTTCGCTGGAACGTTGGCTGTGGGTATGCCGGCGAAGTGTTTCTCGATCATCTTCTTCACTTCATCGGTATTTACGTCGCCGACCACGGTCAACACGGCGTTGTTGGGCGCGTAATACGATTTGAAGAATGAGCGCACATCCTCGAGCGTCGCCGCTTCGATCTCAGTGAGATCGCCGTAGAAGTTGTGGCCGTTGAACCAATTCTGATTAGCGTTCATCCAAAGATCGAGCCACTCGAAAGCGGCGTAAGGCTGATTCAAAACGTTGACACGAACTTCTTCACTGACGACGTTCTGCTGGTTCTTAAGATTTTCCGCACTGACATCGAGCGAACGCATGCGATCCGATTCCAGCCAGAGACCCATCTCCACGCGATTGCTCGGGAGCGTTTGATAATAATTTGTATGATCGAGTCGCGTTGAGCCGTTCAGGCTGCCGCCGTTTGCCTCCACAAGTTTCGCATGCTCAAACTTCTTCACGTTTTCCGAGCCTTGAAACATCATGTGCTCGAAAAGATGCGCGAAGCCGGTGCGCCCTTTGGGCTCGACACGGAACCCGATGTTGTAATAGACGGCGACGGTGACTACTGGCGCAATGTGATCCTCGGAGATGACGACCTTCAGGCCGTTCGGGAGTTTGTAGTAAGCGAAAGGAACATTAACTGGCTTGGGCGGCGCGAGCGTCCGAGCGAAGGCGGGAGTAACAAGTGCCAGCAACATGACGGCGGCGGTCAGTTTGGATAGGCGCATAGAAGAGTTGACCTCGTTTGAAAATGACTCTTGAATTGTGAGCTGAGACGCAGAATAGCCGTGCAGACCTAACTTCGAGCAGCTTAGTACGACTCGGGTTGTATGAAAGTTTCTCGTGGTTGATAAATTTTGTAGGACTTTTAGGTAGAATGAACGAGCAATCGTTTAGGAGTTTGATAAGTTGAAGGGTGGTGAGGAACCGGACTGTCGCCGCGTAGTGGCGCAGTTGAATTTAGCCCGGCTTTGAAAAGCCGGGTCCAGCGATCCGCCGCAGTCAAGGTCGCGTCGGCGACGATTGATGTTCGCGGTTCGGCGTTGTTGGCGGTGGCGAACCAGATTTGAATCGTCGCTTCGCGACGGAACCACTTCCAGGTCACTAAACCCGGCTTTGAAAAGCCGGGCTAAACTCACAGCGACGCTCCGCGTCGAAAGCGCTCTGAACAGCGTAGCCGCAATAGTCGTGAGTGCTGATCGGTACGGCAAGCCTTACCGCACGGAAAGCGGCAAGCCGCTGTTAATAAAGTGGGAACTCGTTAATGGCAAGCACAGTAGCTCGAAAGTTTTTGATTCGCGGGGACGTGCAAGGGGTGGGTTACCGTTTTTTCGCCCAGCGGGCGGCGGCGCGCCATCAGGTTGTCGGTTATGTACGAAACATGTCTGATGGGAGTGTGGAATCGCTCGCAGAAGGAACGGCGGCGAGCGTTGAAGCCTTCAAACATGATCTGGCGGCTGGGCCACAGTTTGCGGCAGTGTCTCAAGTTGAAGAAATCGTTCTTGAACCTACGAATTTGTATTCCTCGTTTCGAATTGAAAGATAAAACTTAGAACTTTGTACTTAGAACTTTGTACTTTGTTTGTGTTATGAATCTTGAGGCGACAAGCCCGATAGGTTTCAGGTTTCAAGTTTCAAGTTCAAAGTTCAAAGTTCAAAGATCAAAGATCAAAGCTTATGAATCACCTAAGAGAACTGATTAGAGAAGTCCCCGACTTCCCCAAACCTGGCATTAACTTCTACGACATCACCACCCTCCTAAAGCACCCCGAGGGATTGAAAGGCACCGTGGATGCTTTGGCCGCCGAATACGAAGGCATGAAAGTGGATGCCGTGATCGGTGTCGAAGCGCGCGGGTTTATTTTTGCTCCCGCGCTTGCTTATCACCTGGGCGCCGGCTTTATTCCAGTGCGCAAGCCGCGCAAACTCCCCGCCGAATGTGCGTCGATTTCCTACGATCTTGAATACGGCCAGGACACGCTCGAGATCCATCGCGACGCAATCGGTAATGGTCATCGCGTTTTGATTGCCGACGACTTGCTCGCCACGGGCGGTACTGCCAAGGCGGTGGTTGATCTGGTCGAGCAACTCGGCGGTGAAGTTGTGGGCCTCGTGTTCGTAGTGGAGCTGGAATTCCTGGCGGGACGCAAAAAACTCGAGGGCTATGAGGTAAAGTCACTCATCAAATACCAGTCTTAGTCAGCTACCACTTCGCAGGCTGTGATAAGTCACACCTTTAATGCATAAGCTGCTCGAACCGAAAATCATTGCAGTTTTCCGCGAAGGTTATTCCCGCAAACAGTTCTATTCAGATCTCGCAGCCGGGACTACTGTTGGAGTTGTGGCGCTTCCTCTCGCCATCGCGTTCGCGATTGCTTCCGGAGTAAAGCCCGAGCAAGGCCTCTACACTGCCATCATCGCTGGTTTTCTGATTTCGTTGCTCGGCGGATCGCGCGCGCAAATCAGTGGCCCAACCGGCGCATTCGTAGTGATCATCTACGGTATCGTTCAGCAGTACGGTTACGACGGGCTCGCGGTAGCAACTCTAATCGCCGGATTGCTCCTAATGTTGATGGGACTTTTCCGTATGGGGGCACTGCTCAAGTTTATCCCTTACCCGGTGACCGTCGGATTCACAACCGGTATCGCTCTAATAATCTTCTCTTCTCAAATCGGCGACTTTCTTGGTTTTCATTTGGTTTCTCCCCCGGCGGGCTTCATCGAGAGATTGGCAGCATACCGTGAGCACTTCTCGGAGTTGAATCCGTATGCGTTGCTCGTAGGGTTGCTATCGCTCCTGGTGATCGGCCTCTGGCCCAAAATAACTCATCGCGTCCCGGGAATGTTGATTGCCATTATCGTGGCCACCTTGGCAGTAAAGGTTCTCCAGCTCCCCGTTGAGACAATTGGCAGTCGTTTTGGCGCCGTGCCAGATCGTCTACCCTCACCACATCTTCCCCTCGTTTCGCTCTCCCTCGTGAAGCAGATGTTTGCTCCTGCCGTGACGATCGCATTTCTTGCCGCGCTGGAATCGCTGCTTGCGGCAGTCGTTGCTGACGGCATGCTGGGAACCCGCCACCGCTCAAATATGGAATTGATTGCGCAAGGCGCGGGCAATATTGGGTCGGTAATTTTTGGAGGAATTCCGGCAACCGGCGCGATTGCTCGTACGGCGACGAACATCAAGAGCGGCGGCCGAACGCCTGTCGCGGGAATGATCCACGCTGTTGTGCTGCTGCTGATCCTTTTATTTTTGGGGAAATATGCCGCGCTCATCCCTCTGCCTGCATTAGCCGCCATCTTGATTGTAGTCGCTTACAACATGAGCGAGTGGAAAGAATTTCGCGATCTATTAGCGGGTGGACGAAGCGACGCGGCTGTCCTGGTGGTTACTTTTTTACTCACCGTCGTTATCGACTTGACTGTGGCGATTCAGGTGGGAGTTGTACTGGCCGCGTTCCTGTTCATGCAGCGGATGTCGAACACGACGGAAGTTACGAAGGTAACCGAAACGCTTATTGATGAGGATGAATCAGAAACGCGCGACATGTCGAAGCTCGAAGTGCCGAAGAACGTGGAAGTATTTGAGATCTATGGATCGCTTTTCTTTGGAGCAATCGAGCGCTTCAAGGACGCGATGCGTAGTGTGGAGAAACGTCCGCGCGTTTTGATATTGCGCATGCGACACGTGCAGACGATTGACGCGAGCGGATTACACAGTCTGGAGGAGTTGCTGGAGAGCACCAAACGCCGAGGTATAGTGTTGATTATTTCGGCGGCGCGACCGGGAGTTCGGGCGCTGATGGAGCGCACCGGCTTTGCTGCAGCGCTCGGGGAAGAAAACTTCTGTGAGGATATCTTTTGCGCTCTTGAACGAGCCCGTTCGGTCATTGCGGATCGAGGAGTTCACGCCACAGATAGTTAGGCGCTCAGGAGCGTGAAGATTTAAGTAGCTCAAAGTACAGAGTTCAAAGCCCCAAGTACGGCTTTACCATTAACGATTTACCATTTACGATTCACGAGTTCGTGCTCCCGTAGCTCAGCTGCATAGAGCGTCCGCCTCCTAAGCGGAAGGTCGCGCGTTGGAATCGCGCCGGGGGCACCAAAAAATACAGAAGGCAGATGGCAGATGTTAGATAGCAGTGAGCAGATG
>JBAPXA010000293.1:0-1770 GCA_049283975.1 Pyrinomonadaceae bacterium
GCGCCTTCAAGCTGCCGCCGGAAGGTATCAACTTTGAAGAAGTCGAGCGTGACCTGTTGACCCAGGCGATGGAGCAGACTGATTACAACATCACGAAGGCCGCGAAGCTGCTCGGCTTTACGTTTCGTACCTTGCAGTATCGACTCGAGAAGTTTGGCATCAAGAAGCCGGAAGACAAGAAAGAAGCGGCCGGATAGGGATTGCCGCTTTCCGATTGGCGGATGCCGATTTGCCCTTAACTAAAGCGGTCAATTGAAACTCGGCAATTGGCAATTATCCAATCGACTGAGTGGCCGTCACAGCGGCAATCGCGAGGAAACTTCAAGACTCAGTTACCTGCCAATCGGCAGGCGGCAATCGCCAATCGGCAATCCGAACAGGGGCACAGAGGACATGATCAGGTTAATTGCTGTTTTTTCCCTCGCTTTGATATTGGTTTTTGAAGCGGCCTGCTCGCGCCCAGGTCCGACGGGAAGCACCACCTCGCCTTCCCCGGAGACACCACGGATCACTTCCGAGTCGCTAGTCAAAGTTACGGCCGAACCGATGGAAGTGGCGGCGGGACAGCGAAATGAAGCTGTGGTGAAGATCACGATTCAAAGCGGCTATCATATAAATGCCAACCCGGCGAGCTTTGCGTACTTGAAGGCTACCGAGCTGGACTTGCCGGACACGCCGGAATTGTTTGTCGATTACATTTACTATCCCAACCCTCAGGTAAAGAAGTTTTCATTTTCGGACCAGGCGCTCAGGGTTTACGAAGGCGAGACACAGTTGAAAGTGATGCTGAACGCCGATAAGGCAGCGCCCAAAGGCGCGCGCACGTTGCCTGCTCACCTCAACGTGCAAGCCTGCGACGACAAGGTTTGTTATCCTCCCGGCTCGGTGAACCTCTCCCTTCCGGTAACGATCAAGTGAAGACTCTCTGGCTGGTGCTCGCTGGTTGTTGTATCGCCGCCGCAGCCGTCCTGATGGTGCTGGGACATTTTGACGGCGCATTTGTGGTGGCAGTGGTAGGTATGATCGCCTGGTTTCTCAATTACCGAGCACAGGTTAGCAAAAGTCTGGATGCCAGCGATGCAACCACAGACGACGAAATTGAAACTGAAAGAAATGAAGATCAATAAGCAAGTCGTAATTGCGGTTCTCTTTTTCGTCTTCCTAATGGTGCTTCCAGCTCAAGCAGCCGATGAAGCGGAAGTACGCGGCACGGTGCAGCGCGTTTTTCAACAACTGAAGTCGCGCGACTACAGCGCGCTTTATGACTCCCTTCCCTCATCTTCGCGCTCCAGAATGACGCGCGACCGCTTCGCCAATGCTTTGAAGCGCGCCCAAGACATGTATCTTCTTGACCGCATGGACGTGGGCCAGGTGCGTTTGGCAAAGGACATCGCCGTGGTTGATACGGTGTTATACGGTCGGGTGGTGGCGCCCTTAGCGGCGGAAGGCAAGATCGTTGTGCAACAGTATCTGGTGCGCGAAGAGGGCAAGTGGAGAGTAGCCACCGGTGATTCGGGAACGATCAAACGCTTCCTCGCGAATAACCCGGCTTTCCGCGCTAAGTTTCCAATTCGGCAGCCGCGCGTTTTTGTGAAACAGGGAAATAAGTGGGTCGAATTCTCGCCTGGTCAGAAACGAGCTTGATCTCGTCGTCTCAATGACGCGGAGACGCTGAGGCGCAGAGACGCAAAGTCGCAAAGAAAATCAAGAAAAGTTACAGGCTAGTTCGCTGATTCATGTCCACTAAAGTGCTCTTTGCGTCTCTGCGCC
>JBAPXA010000294.1:0-5232 GCA_049283975.1 Pyrinomonadaceae bacterium
GCACTCGAGTGTGTTTTCAACGAATATAGAACATAGAGTCCATAGACAATGAGCAGTAATAGTGCGATACCAACGTTGAGGATTTGTTTTTGTCGGATAACAGAGTTGGGAGCGAATACGCGGCTGAAAGCGCTTGGTACAGTCATGCTGATCGCCGCCAAAAACATCATGGTGCTGTAGGCTCGCGCGGCTGTCGAACTAAATCGTTGATCGTGAAAACGGAGACCGCCCAAGAAGAAGGCGACGCCCAGAGCCAACAACAAATTGGCAAGAATCGCGCCGACCAGCGAAGCCCGCACCATATCGAGATAACCAGCCTTCAGCGCCACCAGTGCAATGATCAATTCGGGCGCGTTCCCGAAAGTAGCATTAAGCAATCCACCAACAGCGTCGCCAGTGCGCGTCGCGAGCTGTTCCGTGGCCCTCACAATCATCGCGGCAATTGGAATTATCGCCAGCGATGCCGAAAAGAAAATCACCGGCGCGGGAAGTCCACTAACATGATCCAGCACCACCGCGAGTGGTACGAAGAGTAGTAACCAATTAATTGGCGTCTTGAGCGCTTCGCTCAATGGAGCAGTTAGCTGGAGTGTAGAATCGTGATTCACTTGTAGTTCCGCAAGCAATGGAGTCAGTAGCGGGAGCGGTAGCGAGCGGGTCAGGTCATGGCAAGCGTGAGTGTGGGTGAACGGTTACCCGGTCGCTACAGCTCCCGCTACTGACCTCATTGTCCAGTTATTCAAATTAAAATGCTGTGAGTCCTTCCGCCCGAAATATTTCACAAGTTGATTTGATCAGTTCGAGCGTGGGAGGTTTGACATCATCAAGCGTGTAATCAAGTCCAAGTTTTTTCCATTTGAATCGACCCAGTTGATGAAAGGGCAAAACCTCTACCCGTTCGACATTTCCCAAGTCGGCTATGAATTTCGCCATCTGAGTGAGATCCACAGGGTCATCGGTTAAGCCAGGTACCAGCACGAAGCGGACCCAAATTGGCCGGCGGCGAGCGGCCAGGCGCCGAGCGAAATCGAGCGTTGGTCCAATTTCCTTTCCTGTCAGGTGACGATGCTTTTCCGCACCCCATGTCTTGATACCCAGCAAGACAAGATCAATCGTCTCGAGTTCTACATCCGAAAGACGTTCTCCCAGAAAGCCGTTAGTCTCGATCGCCGTATGAATTCCTATTGCCTTAGCCGCGGTGAAAAGCTTGACGGCAAACCGATCCTGCATAAGTGGTTCGCCACCGCTCAACGTAAACCCGCCGTGCATGACCTGTAGTCCATGACGGTATTGAGCAATCTCTTCCGTAGCACGCTGAAGAGTCACTGGTATACCGTTGATCATGCTCCAGGTATCAGGGTTATGGCAGTACAAACAACGCCATAGACAACCTGCGGTCCAGGCGACTACTCGGACACCGGGACCATCGACGGTGGAACCGGTGGTGAACGAATGCACGAACCCCATATCGCCGCTTTCCAGCGCCTTTTTGACTGCCGATTCCGGCACCGCGACACCTTGGTTGAGACGTAGCTCGTATGGACTTTTTCCTTCCAACGAACTAGTTGATGCGGGTTGTCCTGCGCTCATGATCTATTTCCTGTGTGAACCTGAATCGGCCCTCCGGTGGGGTAACGAATCGCGCGAAAAATGCGCTTGCAATCAGGCGCCATGGAATGTGCGATTGATGACGTCTGTTTGCTGCTCGCGACTGAGTCGTACAAAATTTACCGCATAGCCCGATACGCGGATCGTGAGATTCGGATATTTCTCAGGATGATCCATCGCATCGAGGAGCGTGTCCCGATTCAACACATTCACGTTCATGTGAAAACCAGTAACGCCGAAGAAGGCATCGAGCATGCTGCGGAGGTTCGCTATTCGCTCTTCGGCGACTCTTCCCAACCCTTCCGGAACCAGCGTCGTCGTCAAAGAAATCCCATCCGCGGCATCGCGGTATGGAATCTTGGCGACCGAGGCGGCCGAAGCGTGAATGCCATGTACGTCACGTCCATGCATCGGATTGGCGCCGGGCGCGAACGGCTCTCCGAGCCGCCTTCCGTCCGGAGTGTTGCCGGTGCTCTTGCCGTAAACCACGTTGGAAGTAATCGTGAGAATAGATTGCGTATGGAGCGCGTGACGATAAGTCGGATACTTGCGCAACTTGCTCATGAAAGTGCTGACAACCCAACTTGCGAAATGATCCACGCGATTATCGTTATTGCCAAAGTGAGGAAACTCGCCTTCACTCTGGTAGTCAGTGACCAATCCGGTGTCGTCGCGAATCACTTTCACCTTTGCAAAACGAATCGCCGATAAACTGTCGGCGACGACTGACATGCCAGCCATGCCAAAAGCCATGGTGCGTACTGGGGCGTAATCATGCAGCGCCATCTCCAGCCGTTCGTAGGCATACTTGTCGTGCATGTAATGGATGATATTCATCGCATTCACATAAACCTCGGCGAGCCACTCCATCATCTTTTCAAACCTTTCGAGCACGTCATCCAAATCGAGATAGTCGCCCTCCACCGCTTTACTTTTCGGCCCGATCTGGTCACCGGTGATCTCATCACGCCCGCCATTGATTGCATACAGAAGGCACTTGGCCACATTCGCGCGAGCGCCGAAGAACTGCATCTGCTTGCCCATCAGCATCGGTGAGACACAACAGGCCACTGCGCCATCATCGCCCCAGGCGCGGCGCATGATTTCGTCGCTTTCGAATTGGATTGAGCTGGTGTCAATCGCCACCTTGGAGGCGAAGTTGCGAAATCCATCCGGCAGTCGTGGCGAATACCAGATCGTCATATTTGGTTCCGGCGCCGGCCCGAGGTTGTAGAGCGTTTGCAGATAGCGAAAGCTCGTCTTTGTTACCAGTGACCGTCCGTCGTCGCCCATACCGGCAATGGATTCGGTTACCCAGGTGGGATCGCCCGCGAACAGCTCATCGTATTCCGGCGTGCGTAGAAAGCGGACGATGCGTAACTTAATGACAAAGTCGTCGACCATCTCTTGCGCCTGCTCTTCGTTGATGACGCCCGCTGCAAGATCGCGCTCAAAGAAGATATCCAGGAACGTCGAGGTTCGCCCCAGTGACATGGCCGCGCCGTTTTGTTCCTTCACCGCTGCGAGATAGCCAAAGTAGAGCCATTGCACTGCTTCGCGCGCGGTGCGAGCCGGAACTGAAACGTCGAAGCCGTAACTGGCGGCCATCTGTTGCAGTTCCTTAAGGGCGCGTGTCTGTTCACTGAGCTCCTCGCGATCGCGAATGATTTCATCGGTCGACATCGCTCGATCGATACTGCGCTTCTCCTCCTGCTTTCGTTCGATCAGTCGGGTCACGCCATAGAGAGCTACGCGCCGGTAATCGCCAATGATCCGCCCACGTCCATATGCATCCGGCAGCCCGGTAAGAATGTGAGAACTGCGACAGCGTCTGATATCGGCAGTGTAGGCATCGAAGACCGCATCGTTGTGTGTCTTGCGATATTTTGTGAATGTTTCGACGACGGCGGGGTCAGGCTCGTAGCCATAGGTTTTGAGAGCATTGGCGATCATGCGGAATCCGCCGTTGGGCATGATCGCCCGTTTGAGAGGAGCCTCGGTTTGCAAACCAACGATGACCTCGTTTTCCCGATCGATGTAGCCCGGTGCGTGCGCGGTAATTGAGGTGGGAATTTGCGAGACGTCGAGTACTCCTTTGCGGCGCTCCTCGATAAAAAGTTCGCTCAGGTGAGCCCAGAGCTTGTTCGTGCGCTCGGTCGCGGGTGCCAGGAAGGATCCATCGCCGATATACGGCTGGTAGTTCTGTTGGATGAAATCGCGAACGTTGATCTCCTTTTGCCAAAGACCACCCTCGAAACCTTTCCAGCCGGAAGCGGATTGATTTTCGGTCATCTTTTCTGATACGGCGGTAGTCATAGAACTGTCTCCTTACGGTGTTCAGGTTGCGCGCGCGCGACTCGCGCCATCACGTGCGAGTGGTGCTGCCAAGGGCTCATTCAACCGCAGCAGCGACGCTGTGTGCCGGGCGATCATTAGTTCTTCGTTGGTGGGAATCACCCAGACCGAAACCTTACTTTGCCGCGTCGAAATTTTTGAATCGCGACGGGTGTTGGCCTTTTCATCAAGGTCGATTCCGAGCCACGCGGACGCTTCACAGATTCGCCTACGAATCTCAGGTGAGTTCTCACCAATACCGGCTGTAAAGACCAACGCATCTATGCCTTTCAGGACGGCAGTCAGTGCCCCGATTTCTTTGGTCACGCGGTAAACAAAATAATCGACCGCTAGCCGAGCCTCGGGTTCACTGCGGATCAGCAGGTCGCGCATATCGTTGCTGATTTCGGAAATTCCGAGTAACCCTGATTTCTTGTAGAGGATGGTCTCTACTTCTTTGCTTGAAAGGCCGATGCTCTGGAATAAATAGAGAATGACACCGGGATCCAGCGCTCCCGGTCGCGTCCCCATGCAAAGTCCATCGAGAGCCGTGAAGCCCAAGGTGCTGTCGATGCTTTTTCCATTTTGCAACGCACATAAACTTGCGCCACTGCCCAGATGGGCCACGATGACCCTGCCGTCCGCAATCTCCGGAGCAACACCCGGCAAAATCGAAGCGATGTACTCATACGAAATGCCATGAAAGCCATAACGTTCGAGTCCTGACTTGCATAGTTCGCGCGGCAATGGCACCAGGGACGCAACTGCTGAATGACCCCGATGAAAGCTGGTATCGAAACAAGCGACTTGCGGGACGCCAGGAAGGCGCTCAAACACTGCGTTAATTGCCGCGAGGTTGTAGGGTTGATGTAAAGGGGCCAGGGGAACCAGGTCGTTCAGTTCCGCCACCACCTGTTTAGTCAGGATCGTGGGGCCGTCGAACGACTGACCTCCGTGGACGACGCGATGTCCAACGCCCAGGACACGCGCTCCCCTGTATCTCGATCTCAACCAGTCAGCGAGGACATCGATCGCATCGCAACCATTACGAACTGAGGGCGCCAAGGCTTCATCGGTTAACCCTTCACCGTTGGCGCCCTTAGCGGATAAGCGAGGCGATGTACCGAGGCCCTCGATCTGTCCCCTTGCCTCTAATCGCCATTGCTTACCGCTAGACCGTTGAAAAACGCAGAACTTCAAACTTGACGAGCCTGCATTGAGTACTAATGCATAATCATCCATCACACTCTTCCTTCGATATTGGCCGCAGAGACACGGAGAGACCGTAGC
>JBAPXA010000295.1:0-11047 GCA_049283975.1 Pyrinomonadaceae bacterium
TCGCAGTCAGGAAGGCGGGCTTGCCCCCGCTTTAAAGTTTGAGTAATAAAATGCCGCGACTCCTCACAACCTCATGGCTCGCAAATGGTCAAATCAGAATCTGCCGGGCGCCCTGCACTTTGTGACGGGAAACATAATTGATCGAATCCCAATCTTCAAACACGAGCAGTCTTGCAACGCATTTCTAGAAGAGCTTCGCAGTCAGATTACTAAATGGCCTTCTAAATTAATAAGCTGGGTTTTGATGCCTGAACATTTTCACTTGATAGTCAATCCCCGTGATGGCGATATCAAAGGATTCGTCGGAAGTTTGAAAGGCTTGACCGCTGCCAGTCTATGGCAAATAACGCAGCATCCGGGTTTCGTGCGCGAGAAGCCTGATTCGGATGGTTCGATTCATCAGGTATGGCAGGATAGTTTTAAGGCTTTGCCGTTGTGGAGTTCCTGGATGATCTGGCAGAAGATTAATTATATCCATGCGAATCCAGTCAGAGCCGGCTTGGTGAAGTCTGCGAAGGATTACCGCTGGTCCAGCTTTCGTGCCTTCTATCATGATAGTAATGAGCCGTTGGCGATCGATCAGGACTGGTGGTGGCCCGATGATCCGGAGAAGCTAACAGCGGATATGGAGAGGTTGGGATGGAGAGATTATCTTTGAGGAACTCGCTGATGAAGCTTGAGGCGGCGGCAAGCCCGCCTTCCCGACTGCAATTAGCTAACTAAACAGTAGTCAATCGGGAGGCGCCATGCTTCCCTCGCACTGAGACTGTGCTAATCTTAAGCCCCAAAAGATCTACAGCCCCAAACACCAAGAACCGTTTCCAGGAGGTAGTTATGGCCGACGATAAAGACACTTGCAAGAACCCTGCGTGTAGCTGTCCCCCGCAGCCGGATGGCAAGTATTGCAGCGCATCATGTGAAGGCTCTGGCAGCACGATAGAAATCGATTGCGATTGCGGACACCCGGAATGTAGCGGAAACTTCTAGCTTCTTCGCGACAAGCTTTCCTAAACGAGAGGCGTGTCTCCACGCCTCTTTTGTTTTTTGCGCGAGCTCCTTAACCGGCACCCGCCAGTTTGAGGAAATCTCCAGCGAGCCGCGGTCCCGTTCCTTCATCTTCATGCTTGAAGAAGATGTAAGCAAAGTCCCAGTTCTGGTCGCGCACTCTTTGCAGCCACGCGCAAAGATCCTCAGCAGAATAGTTAACCCGGCGTAGTCGCAGGTAACCCCAGTTCGCGGTCTTGTCGATGTGACTTACCGGCATTTCATCCGTGTCGGAAATGCAGAGGGCATGGTTGTGCCGTGACAAGACGTCTAAGACATCATCTTCCAACCATGTGGGATGGCGAAACTCCCACGCGGCTCTGGCACCCGTGGGCAGATTGTCGAGGAACGCTTCTAGTCGGGGGAGGTCCTTCTTCATGTTCGGCGGTAGCTGAAAGAGGATGGGCCCGAGACGATCCCCGAGCGCCGCCGCGGTCTCAAGCAAGTAGTTCGTCTCGTCGCTAACGCCGTTCAGACGTTTGAAATGAGTGATCCGCTGTGAAGCTTTGACAGAAAACCGGAAGCTCTCCGGCACTTGTTCCCGCCAAGTCTCCAAAACTGACTTCTGTGGCATGCGGTAAAACGTGTTGTTGATTTCGACCGCGGGCAGCTTCGTGGCGTAGTAAGCGAGCATGTCCTTCGCGGGAAGTTTCTCGGGATAGAAGCTTCCTTTCCATTCCTTGTAGCTGTAGCCGCTGGTGCCAACGAATAAGGTCATGGAGATTGCCGATTGGAGATTGCTGATGGAGATTGCCGAATGCCGATTGCCAATTGATACTGGGTTCAAAGTAGCGGCCTGCCGCTATCCGTGCGGTAAGCCACGGTCTCTTACCAATCGGCAATTGGCAATCTCCAATCGGCAATCACCTTATCCGCTTGATCAAAATGTTCGTCTTGCCACCTTCGCTTGCCAGCGTCGTGGTCACGTTTTCATTTTTGAGCACGACACTGGTGGAAGTCAGCCGCATGGTTTTGGTCGGCTTGATACTTTTCTCGTACCAGGCAATCACCTGCTCGAGCGAATCCCCGGTTTGCAGCTGCAGCGCTCGCCCATCGCCACTGGCAACGTCAACGATCGTTTTCGATCCCGGATAGATCAGTGTGGCATCATCAGTTGTCCGGCCGTGACTTCTGATCCTGACGTAAGCGACTGCGGCAATAACGGCGCAAATCAAAAGCACCGCAACAGGGCCTGCGATTAAAGCCCAACGCCGTCCTTTCGCCGGCACTGCGGACTCGCTCGCACTCGGAGTAGCTGCGGGCATGACATCTCGTCGCGGTGTTTCGGGACTGGTCGCTCGCGGATTCAAACGGCTCGTCGTCAGATTGGCTCTCTGATCCAACATTTCAGTTGGTAATTCTGATGAGTTGAGCCGCGCGCCAGCCTCCTCCGGAATTACCGCGCCACAGCGCCGGCAAAAATTCGCGCCTGGCAACAACTCGGCTCCACAAATGGAACACTTAAGGCTGATCACGGCAGCAACATAACGCCAGCGTCCCGCTTTCGGCAAGGAAGCCAAAAGAGTGCTACCTAGCGCAGCCCGTACGCCAACACTAGGACAAAGTCAAATCGCTCTAATGCTGTTAGAATCTGCTTTCCCGGTTCCCCAACAAGTCAGAAAGGAAAGAGCGACTTAGATGTCCACATCAACCACGAACATTCAATCGCTGCAACAGGAAGAGCGTGTCTTTCCTCCGCCGGAGGCGTTTGCGCGCAACGCACATATCAAGTCAGAGGCTGAACTTGAACGTTTGCGTACCGAGGCCCAAGAGGACCCGGAAGCTTTCTGGGCGCGCATGGCCAACGATGAACTCCACTGGTTCAAGAAATGGGACCAGGTACTCCATTGGGAGGCTCCGCACGCGCAATGGTTCCTCGGTGGCAAGCTAAATATTTCTGACAACTGTCTGGATCGTCATCTTTCGACGTGGCGCAGAAACAAGGCGGCTCTTATCTGGGAAGGCGAACCGGGCGACCAGCGCACCCTCACGTATCAGCAACTGCACAGTGAAGTGTGCCGGTTCGCGAACGTACTGAAGCATGCCGGAGTCGAAACCGGCGATCGCGTGGCGCTCTACATGCCGCTCATTCCCGAGCTGGCGATTGCCATGCTTGCCTGCGCGCGAATTGGAGCCACTCATTCAGTGATCTTCGGCGGCTTTTCGAGTGGGGCTTTGATCGATCGCATCAACGACGCGAGCTGCAAAGTTGTCGTGACGGCAGACGGTGGCTGGCGCCGCGGCAATGAAGTCAAACTGAAGGTGGCAGTTGACGAAGCGCTCAAAGAAACTCCTTCGGTTAAATCCTGCATCGTGGTGCGCCGTACCGGGGTGAGCGTCGAGATGAAAGCCGGCCGCGATTTCTGGTGGCATGAACTCATGGAAGCAGTGGAGGGCACTTGCGAAGCTGTGGAGTTAGACAGCGAACATCCTTTGTTCATCCTTTACACCTCCGGTACTACCGGAAAACCAAAGGGCATTCTGCACACGACCGCCGGTTATCTTTTGCAGACGCATCTGACTACGAAATGGATCTTTGATCTCAAAGACGAAGACATCTATTGGTGCACGGCAGATGTGGGGTGGGTGACCGGACACAGTTACGTAGTTTACGGGCCGCTATCAAACGGCGCCACCGTTTTGATGTATGAAGGAGCGCCAAACCATCCGGAACCGGATCGGTTTTGGAGTATCGTTGAACGCCACCGCGTGAACATTCTCTACACGGCACCAACGGCTATCCGCGCCTTTATCAAGTGGGGAGAACACTGGCCGCTGCGCCACGATCTTTCCAGTTTGCGTTTGCTGGGCACTGTAGGTGAACCGATAAACCCGGAAGCCTGGATGTGGTATCGCGAAGTAATTGGAAAAGGCGCGTGCCCAATCGTAGATACCTGGTGGCAGACTGAAACCGGCGCCATCATGATCTCGCCACTTCCTGGCGCAACCCCTACCAAACCTGGTTCTGCTACCAAACCCTTCCCCGGAATCGACGCTGATGTGATGACTCGCGACGGTCAGTTCGTCGCTCCCAACGAGGGCGGTTACCTCGTTATCAAACGGCCCTGGCCGGCCATGCTCCGCACCATCTGGGGCGACGATGATCGTTATCGCGAGCAGTACTGGTCGCAACTCGATGGCATTTATTTCGCCGGCGATGGAGTCCGCCGCGACGAAGATGATTACTTCTGGATCATGGGCCGCATTGACGACGTGATTAATGTCAGCGGTCATCGTCTGGGTACTGCTGAAGTTGAAAGCGCTCTCGTATCGCACGCAGCAGTTGCCGAAGCTGCGGTAGTGGCACGTCCTGACGATCTAAAAGGTTCTGCCATCGTTGCCTTCGTCACGCTCGAAGGTTCGCATCAAGCATCCGAGCAACTCAAACAGGAATTGCGCGCTCATGTTACGAAAGAAATTGGCGCCCTGGCGCGACCCGAAGAAATCCGTTTCAGCGACATGTTGCCCAAGACACGCTCTGGAAAAATCATGCGGCGCCTGTTGCGAGAGTTAGCGACGAGCGGGTCGGTAGCTGGAGATGTGACAACGCTGGAAGATTTCTCGGTGCTGGAAAAACTTCGGACGGAAGAGGAATAAAAGTTTCGGGTTACAGGTTTCAGGTTTCAGGTTCAAGGTTTCGAGTTTCGCGAATGAAGACCTGAGTCTTGAGACCTGGGTCTTGAGACTTTAGACCTGAAACCTGAAACCTGAGACTTCAAACTTAAAAAGACTGCCAGTTTCACGCAAACCGTTATAGACTTGCGGCGCTTGCGGCTCAGTTGTTCACATTGGTTTGGTTTGCGCTACGCTTGCGCGTAGTCATGCAGTAAAAGAAGGAGTTTGCCATTGGCTCGCGACATAGAAATTAACAATCGTTCAGGTCCGCGCTATCTCGCGGCTTTCGAGGTGCGAGCCGAGTGGGACGAGCCCGGCGGCGCGCACATAACCTCTGAAGGAACCACTGAAAATGTTGGTCCTGAAGGCACCCTCGTTCACTTGCCGAAAAAATTGCCGGATGTTGGTAGCCGCGTGCGTCTTGAAGTGGAAGGCGAAGATGGCGCAAAGCTCCAGGTCGTAGCAGAGGTTCTGCGCATAGAGCGCAACCCTGGTCA
This sequence comes from Pyrinomonadaceae bacterium, assembly GCA_049283975.1. Classification (GTDB taxonomy): domain Bacteria; phylum Acidobacteriota; class Blastocatellia; order Pyrinomonadales; family Pyrinomonadaceae; genus PSRF01. The sequence goes on from JBAPXA010000295.1 coordinate 5,157, forward strand.
CCCACTCGCGGCACTGCAGCTACTGGGCGAGACCGACGAATGGCGCGGCATGATTTGGGAGCCGGCGGCGCCGCGCGTCACGGCTCCACCGGTCAGCGAAGAAGGCGACGAGGAAGCCGACGACGAATCTGAGGATGAAGCCGATGATGAGGCGTTGTCACACTGACAACGCTGCGAAAACTTGATGTCACCTCTCTCCAACGAACCGGCGAGATCTGAACGACGCAGGTTTCCGCGTTTCTACATCAGCGCTCGCATGACACTCGCCATCGAAGATGAGGGCTTGCGCGAATCGATTGGACTTGGTGAGCCCGCTGACATCAGCCTCGGTGGCATTCGCGTTCGTAATCTGCCGGCTTGTTCCCAAGTGAAGGTGGGCGACCGTTTGGGTTTATTACTGCTCGATCACGCCGATGCACTTTCGCTGCGTGGCGAAGTGGTTCATCACGGCAGTCCGGATACGTTTGGAGTCGAATTCCGTGGTCTATCTCCCACAGACGCTCGTAGCGTGCGTGGAGTCATCGAACGCTTGCACAAATAAACGAAACCGACGTGTCGCCTAAAGATGAAATTCGGGATGTGACCCGCAGCATTGCCAAAGCGGCTGCGGAGGCTTCCTGGCCGCAGACGCGAGTTATATTGCGCGTCATCCTCATCGTGCTCACCGTCGCGGTGGCCTTGTGGATCCTCGTTAAGTTGACGGCGGTAATTCTGCTGCTGATCCTTTCGGTCTTCTTCGCTTACCTCGTTTCACCCTTAGTTGATTTCCTGCGGCGCCCCATTCCCATCTCCGGAAAAGAGCGAGTGATGCCGCGCGTGCTGGCAATCTCGTTGGCCTATCTGATTATCGTTGGCGCGATCGTCATAGCGTTCTATGTCCTGCTGCCCAGGCTGGGCAACCAATTTCCAGAGTTTGCCCAACAGGCGCGCGGGTACTGGAAGTCGTTGGGAGAAAGCATGCAGCGCGTGAACGAATATCTGCGGCTGCGCATGCCCGGGCCCGTGATGGATGCGATCAATCGCGAGATCCCGCACATTGTGCAGGGAGTGGGCGACACGCTTAGCGAAGTTCTAAAGGGCATGGTGCTTTGGCTAGCCTACATTCCCTGGCTGATTCTGATTCCAGTCCTCAGTTTCTTTTTCCTGAAAGATGCCGAGTCGTTTCGCAACTCCGCGTTGCAAATGTTGCCCCGCGGCCGCTGGCGCTGGCGTGGTGATGAGTTTTTCCAGGACATCAGTCGTACCCTTGCCGCTTATACGCGAGCGCAATTAACCGCCTGCATCTTCATCGGTTTCGTTTGTTCAATCGGATTCGCCGTGCTGGGAATTCCCAGTCCTCTGGTCCTGGGTTTTATCGCCGGTGTCTTTGAATTTGTGCCGCTCGTGGGTCCACTGCTGATCGGAATAATTGCGGCCGTAGCCGGCGGGCTTCACGGTGGATCTTCTTCGGCGTTGATCGTGATTCTCTTCCTGACTGTCTTACGCATCGTTCAGGACTACTTCATTTATCCCAGACTGATCGGCCAGGGAATTCATCTTCATCCTCTGGCCGTGATCGTCGCGATCCTGGCGGGAGCGGAACTGGCCGGCATTGCGGGAATCTTCCTGGCGATTCCCGTCGTCGCGATTCTGACAGTCAGTTATCGCCACTGGCTTGAACATCGTGGCAGTGAAGGCCTGGCAGATTTGCTCGAACCGACGCCTGAACCTGACCCTGCCGTAACCGCGGCCGCAGATGAGGCTCTTCTCAGTCGCCTAGGCTACGATGTCGGCGATGTACCAACAGCGAAGTCGAGCAGTCACCCCACCAAAGATACGACACCAGCAGACATGGCCCGCGAGCGCCCCGACCTCACGACCGGGGAATTGAAAATGCCTGTGGAGTAAAAGCTCTGTGCTTTGTACTTTGTGCTTAGTGCTTAGTACTTAGTTTGCGCCCTGATAAGGATGTCTGTTGCTAGCCTGGACAACAAAGAACCAAGTACAAAGTACCAAGTACAAAAACCAATAGTCTCACTGTTACTTAGCCCGCTCCATCAGATTGATGAAGCGCTGAAAATGATGCGCCGCATCATGAGGGCCGGGCGCAGCTTCAGGATGGTATTGCACAGAAATGACAGGCAGGGTGCGATGACGCATTCCTTCGACGCACTTGTCGTTGAGATTGATGTGAGTGACCTCTACCTCACCCGGTAAGCTATCCGCCGCCACCGCAAAACCGTGATTGTGAGAAGTGATCTCCACCCCTCCGTCCTCCAGGTCTTGCACCGGTTGATTCCCACCACGATGGCCAAACATCAGTTTGAAGGTCGTGCCCCCAAAGGCGCGCCCCAGCAACTGATGTCCAAAACAGATCCCAAACGTAGGCACTGAAGTCTTAACCAGTTCGCGAATCTGCTCCACCTCTTTGTTCATCGAAGCCGGATCACCCGGACCATTGGAAAGAAAAATACCGTCGGGCTGTAAGGCAACCACTTCGCTTGCCGGCGTTGCTGCCGGCACCACCGTAATGCGGCAGCCGAGCTGGGCCAGGTAGTGGAGCGAATTGCGCTTTACTCCAAAGTCGTAACAGACAACATGAAATCGTTCGGCGATTTCCGCAGGAAACGAGTAGGGAGTTTTTGTCGTAACGGCGCTGGCCAACTCTCGATTCTCCATCGTAGGCGAATGTCGCGCTTTCTCAACCAGACTTGCCTCCTCGAGATCAATGGTCGAGATGCAGGCGCGCATTGCCCCCTTGCTGCGTATATGGCGCACCAGGGCGCGCGTGTCGATACCTTCAAGCGCCACGATGTTCCACCTTTTGAGATAGGAATCGAGCGTTTCTTCCGAGCGCCAGTTGGAAGCCACGCGGCTCGCTTCGCGCACGACGAATCCTTCAACCCAGGGCCGCGCCGATTCCGCATCAGCCTCGTTAACACCGTAGTTGCCTATGAGAGGGTAGGTCATGCAGACGATCTGACCTGCATAGGAGGGATCGGTCAGCACTTCCTGATAACCGGTCATCGAAGTGTTGAAGACCATCTCGCCACAGGACTCGCCTTCAGCAGCCCACGAACGGCCACGAAATACGCGTCCATCTTCAAGGGCAAGTAAGGCTGGGGCTTTGTTGTGGTGCATAAGAAGTAGACAGTAGACGGTAGTAACTAGGGCGGTGTTTACGTCAGTCAATAGAATCGACGAATCGCGCGTGAATAACCTTCCAACATGCTCCCAACTTCGTCCAAAGAATCCATAAGACCGGAAGAATCTCCGTAACCCAAATCTCTTGCGAGTATTAGATAATAACGGCACTCCTCAAGCGAGCCTTGAGCGATGTTATAGAACCTAACTTTATCAGCCAATCCAAGTTTCTTGAATCCCTCCGCAAAGTTTGCGGGAACTGAAACAGCCGCACGTCGCAATTGATAAGTAAGTCCAAATCTTTCATCCAGAGGGAACCGTCCTGAAAAGGCATAGATTTTTAGGACCCAATCATGTGCCTTTCGCCAAACTTCAACATCCTGAAATGTTTTTGACTTCATGGTGTGAGGCCTCCGTGAGGTGAGGAACCGCGAGTTCAATCGCTACTGTCTACCGACTACCGACTACGACTACCTACTGTCTACTGTCTACTGACTACTTCTTATGAACTGTTGCGCTTCATTCAACCAGCGCTTATCCGCACGATACTTGTACGCAGGTGCGGTTTTTACAGCATCGATACACGCCTGCATCGCACTCGTGGCTTCCCTCTGATGACCTAACCCCGCGTGCGCCCGGCCCATTAGGTAAAGCGCTTCCGGATCCGATGGCCTGCTGTCCAGAAATTGTTGGAGCGCATCGCGCGCGTCCTCAAACTGGCCCGCCTCAATGTACGTGGCGCCTACTTCACGCCAGATTTCATGTTGCGCGTGGGCTCGATTCCGGGCCACCACTTGTTCAAAGTGTCGCACCGCGTCAGCAAGACGTTTCTGCTGCCGGGCAATTCGCCCGAGTTGGTAATGAGCGTCGATCTCTTCGTCGTCAATCTGAATAGCGCGCTCAAATCGTTCACGCGCGGCATCGAGCTCGCCGCGACTCTGATGAATCAGTCCCAGGTTGTAATGAGCTGAAGCGTCGGCCGGATTAAGGGTAGCAGCCTCCATGTTCTGCCGGAACGACTCACGCGCTCGCTGGTTGCGCATTACACCGCTTAAATAACCCCTGACCAGCAGGAAGAGCATTAACAAAAGAAACGGCGAAGCAAGTATGGGCGTAAACAACAACGACCACAGCGGTGATATGAGATACCCCAGCGCCAGTGAGATTAACGTAACCGTTATGCCTTTGACCGTCGAAAGACGCAGCACAGAACGCACCGCGAGCACTGCTGTTACCAGGAAAAGCGAGAGCTTTATGGTGCGAAACAAATTCGCGGCAACTTGCCGCGGGTCATTCAACATCGCCAGCAACTGGGCTTCGACTTGAGGGTTGGCCTTGAACAGCGAACGAACCTGAGCTGCCGACTCGGGCGAAGCGGCAATATACGCAGCCTGGATCCCGGTAACGTTGAAAAAAATGACGATGGGAATCGTGAGGAGATTGGCGATGGCAAGCGCGTAGAGCACTGTCGCACCCAGCGACGCGTACTCTTGCTGCAACAGCAGCCCAAAACTTCCCCGACGTTCGAAGAGGTTGCCGACGAAAGCGATGAGTGGCACCAGAACGCCCGCAATCAACAGGAGCGAGATTGCGCCTTGAAAGATCAAACCGCCGGCGGCACGCGGGCCACCGAAAGCCAAAACCCTTTCGCCCGATAGATACTGCGTTACGAGCAGGTAAGACATCTGACTGAATAGTGCGATCAACGCAGCCAGACCGAGGGCTCCCCGATCACGCATCTCACGCAGGCCGCGACCCGGCGCGTAAAAGACCATCAGTACCAGTCGTAACCCATCAAGCATGCCAAAATCCAAATAAGAAAGAGCTGAAAGGCTCGTTAGCGATCGAACTCACCTGTGGGAGACTCTGAATTAGGACGATAAGTGCTAGGGGGCGGCACCGTTGACGAAACGTTTTCGTGTTCAATGATGCTCGCGGCGTTCAGCGGCCAGTAGCGGAACAACGCCTTACCGTAAATGTACTTCTTTGGCACCAGTCCCCAGATCCGCGAGTCGCTGGAGTTGTCGCGATTGTCTCCCATGACAAAGTAGTAGTTTGGTTTCACATAGACCGTCGGCTGGCTTCGGTGCGCGAGGTTATGGCTAGAGTCGAGATAGGTCTCGTCCAAATCGAGCCCATTCACACGCACGATGCCGTCGTGAATCTCGACTGTATCCCCAGGCAGTCCCACAACGCGTTTGATGTAGCTCTTCGACGGATCATCGGGAAACCAGAACACCACAATGTCGCCTCGATCCACCGTGGGAGCCCAGCGATACTCGTCGTAATAGATCAGCTTGTTTACAAAGATTCGCTCGCCATCGTGCAGTCGCGGCAGCATTGAAGTACCTTCCACTTTCACCGGCTGCACGATGAAAACAACCACCAGCACTGCAATCATCAAGGCAAATACCAGGTCGCGCAGCAGCAAACGCGCTTCACCCCAGAGATTGCCGTGGGCGCTATCCTCCGGGATATGAACCTGAATGTCTTTGTCGTCACTTGGGTCGATGCCTCCAAACGGTGGCGGACGACGCGATTTAATTCCAAACATTTTCAATCACTAAAGCTGCATTTTCCCACGATCCCACAACAAAGTTGAGGTTAACTTTCACCTGCGTGGTTGTCAACGCAGCCCTTGCCGAGGGTACTGATGCAGTTTGACAATCCACGAACGAACGGACCCATAACATCAGTACCACCAGGCGGTAGCCGGTGGGCCGATACGCTACTATTCAAGCCTTGCGCTAAAATCCGAAGTCTTAGTG
>JBAPXA010000296.1:0-34541 GCA_049283975.1 Pyrinomonadaceae bacterium
GACTGCCGGATCAACAGTCTCTTTCAAAATCTTTTCCGGAGTCTTGGCGGCCACTTCTTCGATATCCATGCCCCCCGCTGCCGACGCCATGAAAACCGGCCGTCCCGAAGCGCGATCCAACACCACACCGAGGTAGAACTCCTTATCGATTGGCAATCCTTCTTCAATAAGTAAGACGCGCACCTCGCGACCCTCAGGTCCGGTCTGATGTGTGACCAGATTCATTCCTAACATCTGGCGCGCGATCTCGCGTGCTTCGTCGGCACTCTTCGCCAGTTTCACGCCACCACCCTTGCCACGGCCGCCAGCATGGATTTGCGCTTTGACTACAACGATCTCGGTACCTAATTCTTTCGCGGCGTGATAGGCCTCTTCCGGCGAACGCGCTACCAGTCCGCGCGGCACGGGGACACCAAACCTACTCAGCAGTTCCTTACCTTGATACTCATGAATCTTCATGCGAAGTCCTCGACAACGAATCTATGTTTGCGGAAGTTGTAATGTTGGAGCGGAGTGAGTGTAGCCGCCAAAATAGCAAAGGAGCAAGTTAACGAATTGGCATTGCCGATTGCCGATTGTCGATTAAGACCGACGATTCAAGATTGTCAATTGCGCAAATGACGGTTCTAAATACAAGTTAACCGCAAGGTCCATCTCGCCGAAGTCAACGGTGATGACTAGGAGTCAGCGAGGGGTCGGGGCAATCTTGAATGCGCTGTGCAATATCCTGCCACTTCGCAAATGGCAATTGCCAATCGGCAACGGGCAATTAGTATCTAGGAGAACAAGTCGATGAGCGACGTTACCGTAACCTCTCTGGTTAACTTACAAAACGAAGTAAGCTATGGCGCCGGCCACACCTTCATTACCGACGAACCAATCTCCGCCGGCGGCGAAGATGCCGGCCCTGATCCTTACGTCTTGATCCTCTCGGCGCTGGGTAGTTGTATTTCGATGACTACGATGCTCTACGCACGTCGCAAGAGTTGGCCACTGGAAAAGGTGACCGTGCACTTACGTCATAAGAGAATTCATGTTCGTGATTGCACCGAGTGTACCCGGACTGAAGAAGCAGGCTACGTGCATCGCATCGAGCGAGCAGTTTCTTTTACAGGCCCGTTAACAGAAGAGCAGCAGACTCGCCTGCAAGAGATCGCGCACAAGTGTCCGGTACATAAAACGCTGACCTCTGAGATTGTGATCGCGGAACTGAAAGACGACGGGAGTCAGAGAAGTCAGGAGTCAGAAGTCGGGAGTCAGGAGTGAGACGCGGAGACACAGGGAAAGCGCGGACCTGTAAAAAACGCAAAGAGTCAGAGACGGGGACGTCATTGAAGAGTGCTGATAGCACCATCTCCGCGTCCCCGTGTCTCTCTGACTCCTGACTTCTGTCTCCTGAGTTCTGATTGAAAACTGGTCGGGACGACTGGATTCGAACCAGCGACCTCACGCACCCCAAGCGTGCGCGCTACCAGGCTGCGCCACGTCCCGTCTGAGTGATCAAAGTAGGTCTTGAAAGTGGAATTGTCAAAGCAATAAATGGGGCGGGCAATTACTTCTTTGAAGAGGCGAAACTTTTGTTCTGCTTCTCAAGCAGCGCGAGAATCTCTCGGAGTTCGGTTGCAACTTTCCTCAAAGCCTCACGATCTTCTGCGGTCTTGGCGGGCGTTGCAGCGGCCGCTTGCAAACGGGGCGCGGCGGCATCATGAGCGACAGACTCCTCATGCGGCTCTCCCTCGGCAATAGATCTTAGTTTGCCGCCGCGGAGTTCATAGGCCAATCGCTTTTTTGCACCCGCGATGGTGTATTGATCTTCGTAAAGCAGTTCCTTGATGCGCAGCGCCATTTCCACATCGCGCCGGCGGTAAACCCGCTGGCCTGCCCGATTTTTCTGTGGCGCGAGCATGGGAAACTCAGATTCCCAATAACGCAGAACGTGCGCCTGCACCCCCGCGAGCTCACAGACTTCGCCGATTTTGAAGAACAGTTTTTCAGGAATCACAACCGCCGGTTGACTCATAATGCTCGATTCATGCCGTGGATTTCTCGATATGCTGGCGTCGGGGTTTTAGACTTTTACCAAAGGCGAGATGGCCAGCAGACAGGAGACCGCGGCATGTTACTGTCCAGCATTTGCCGTGTCAATAGTTATATTTACGTCCGCTTACTTAAAACTCTTTCTTTAAGGTAATGTCTAAGCCTCAGCGTTTTCCACACGTCTTTTTCCACAAGCCTACAACTCGGTAACATTGGTTCATAACAACCGGTGTTCTCCATTGCAATTGAATTTATTCTTCAATTCTCTTTCATTCTCACCGGGCTTCAGCCCGGTGCAAGGCGATCACATATCTTCTCCAACCGTTTCAACGGTTTCGCTTTGTACGTTTTCCTGAAACCGAGAAAACGGTTCCGCCAACAATGCCGCTTCAAGCCATCGGGCTAAAGCCCGATGCGAATTAGAACAAACTTCAGCTTAACTCAATCTTTCATGCGGTAGACTCGCTTCAACGCTCAAGTTATAATCACGCCGCATCCCGCACCAGAGTCAGCCGCACATCGGAGGTTCATTGCAGAAAGTGACCACGTCACCAACCGTTTTTCGCCTCGCCTCGCGGCTTGATGAGATTGGCTTTTCCGACATCGTAAATATTCGAAATCGCATCATGAAGTTGCGCGCTTCGGGCGCCACCGTCTATCAGTTTGAGGGTGGTGAGCCCTACATGAACACGCCCGACTTCATTAAGGCGGCGATGGTCCGTGCGATTGAAGAGAACAAAACTCGCTACGCACCTTCATCAGGGATTCCGGAATTACGCTCGGCGATTGCTGCGAAGCTGCGCGAGAAGAATCAAATCCCCGCCACAGACAAAGACGTGATCGTTTTGAATGGCGGCATGCAGGGACTCTTTGGCGCGTTTCAATCCGTAGTAAATCCCGGTGAAGAGGTTTTGATTTTTTCGCCATACTGGACGCCAATCAAAGATCTGGTCTATCACTGCGAAGGCAAACCCGTGCTCGTGCCGACAACCAAGGCGCGCCGCGAAGGCTTTGAAGCAACGCTCGAGCGCCTTGCCAACGATCGTACGCGCGTCATCTATTTCAACACGCCGCAAAACCCGACTGGTGTTGTCTTCACACCAGACGAAGCTCGTGCCGTTGCCCGTTTTGCTCAATCGCGTGATCTGATCGTAATCGCGGATGAGGCCTACGAAGATCTCGTTTACCAGGGCGAACACTTTTCCATCGCGTCAATTCCGGGCATGTTTGAACGAACGATCACCTGCTTTACGTTTTCGAAATCTTACGCCATGACGGGTTGGCGTCTGGGCTATACAGTGGCAACTGAACCCTGGATGACGGGACTGCAGAAGACAACGCTCTACTCTTCCAACGGGGTATCTACACCAACGCAGTGGGCCGGGCTCGCAGCGTTCACTAATCATTCTAAACTTCTTAAGGAACACAATCGCGCCTATCGTGAGCGACGCGATCTGTTACTTGCGGGACTGAATGAACTAGGTCTCACTTGCGAGCTGCCGGCCGGGGCCTTTTATGCATTCCCTGACGTGTCGCGGATTTGTACTGACAGCCGGGAAGCCGCAGAAATACTTCTCGACCGGGCCCAGGTAGCGACTGTTCCCGGCGTTGTGTTCGGAGAACACGGGGAAAGTCACCTGCGTTTTTCCTTTTCCACTTCGCTGGAAACGATTGAAGCCGGACTCGAGTCGCTGCGACGCAATCTCTAAACGAAGGACGAGGAATGAAGGATGAAGAGCAGCGTCGGATTGGCTTCACTTCTCAAAACCGGTCCAGCCAGCAACGCAGCGAATTTGATTTGATTCACGCGGTTCGACAGCGAGCTGTTAATCAAACACCTGCCGCAAGACACCAGCCACATCACGCTTCCCTGCTTCAAGGTATTGGCGATGACGGCGCTGTTATCAAACAACAGTCCGGCCGCGAGACCGTGATCACCACCGACCTGCTGGTGGAAGATATTGATTTTCTACTTGATAGCACACCGCCCGCTTTCCTCGGTCACAAAGCCCTTGCGGTTTCGCTTTCGGATCTCGCGGCCATGGGCGCGCGGCCGCGCTGGTCACTACTGGCTCTCGGAATACCCGAGGAGCTTTGGGAAACCGAATTTGTCGATCAGTTTTATCAGGGTTTCTTCGCTCTGGCCCAACGATATGACGTGCGCTTGATTGGGGGCGATGTTTCACGGACTCCGGAAAAAGTTGTTATCGACTCCATCGCTTTGGGAGAGTGTGTTGCAGAGCGCTCGGTCTATCGCTCAGGGGCGCAGCCTGGTGACTTGCTCTACGTCACCGGTTCCCTCGGTGCTGCGGCAGCGGGGCTGCGCTTGATCGAACGCGGTGCACGTGTCGGGCAGGAACATGCGGCTGAACCAGAATGGACCCTCGTCCAGGAGTTGTTGTTAAGGCAGCTTTGTCCGGAGCCACGAGTTGGTTGGGGTCTGGTACTGGGCGAGGAACGACTGGCTTCGGCGCTAATCGATATTAGCGATGGTTTGTCGTCAGACTTAAATCACCTTTGTCGCGAGAGCAACGTCGGGGCATTAGTGCACGCCAATCAACTTCCGGTCGACGCTCCGGTCGCCGATCTTTGCGGCAGACGAGCTCTTGATCCCTTGCTCCTGGCATTGCACGGCGGCGAAGACTTTGAACTTCTCTTTACCGTACATCCAAACAATGTTCCCAAACTTCCAAGTAAGGTCGACGGAGTGTCGCTCACGTGTATTGGCGAGATCACGGACGCTGCAGCAGGCGTTCGCATCTCTGAAGGTTCTCGAGTCTGGGAGTTAACGGCGCAGGGCTGGCAACACTTCGGCGCTTGATGAGCACGAGTCTGGAAGATCTGGACAATTGAGAATGAACCACGAATTCACACCAAGCAACACGAACCGATTCGTAAAACTTCGTGCTAATTCGTGGACCGTATTTGTCAAAGATCAGTAACCACTCGCATGAGCCGAAAGGGTTCGCCTAGTTGGACTTTCGCGCGTGATTCGTTTTAAGTTCTCTTAAAAGATGGGCCTTACAGAATAAACCAACCAGATGCTTAGATTTCGAAATACTCTCTCCGGAAAGATTGAAGAGTTTCGCCCCATGCGTGACGGCGAAGCCAGCATGTATTACTGCGGCCCAACAGTTTGGGAATATGGCCACATCGGTAATTTCCGTTCCAACGTCAACGCTGACATTCTGCGGCGCTACCTTAAGTTCAAGGGCTTTAAAGTTACGCACGTGATGAACATCACGGACGTTGAAGATCGCATTATTGCTAAGTCACAGGAAGCCGGACTCAGCATCGACGACTACACCGCAAAATACATTGCGGCACTCTGGGAAGATTCCGACGCGCTCGGCATCGAGCGGCCGGATGTCGTGCCGCGCGCCACGCGTCACATTCCGGAAATGGTTAGCTTGATCGAACGGCTACTGGAAACCAATCATGCCTACCGGTCAGACGGTTCCATCTATTACCGCATTAGTTCGTTTCCCGAATACGGCAAGCTTTCCAAGATCAACTTCGCGGGCAATATCGTCGGCGGCAGCGAGCGCATTGACACTGACAAATACGAGAAGGAAGACGCGCGCGACTTTGCTTTGTGGAAAGACTCCAGCAATCTCCACGAGCCGGGCTGGGACGCGGCGATCGGACGCGGGCGGCCCGGCTGGCATATCGAATGTTCGGCGATGTCGATGAAATATCTCGGAGAGACTTTTGACATTCATGCCGGGGGAATCGATCTGGTCTTTCCGCACCACGAAAATGAGATCGCGCAAAGTGAAGGCGCCACCGGCAAGCCCTTCGTGCGTTATTGGATTCACTTCGAACATCTCAAGGTCGAAGGCGAGACAATGTCAAAATCGAAAGGAAACTATTTCACCTTTCGCGACATTACAGCTAAAGGCTATTCACCGGTGGCAGTGCGCTACTTCCTGCTCAGCGTTCCCTACAGCAAGCAACTCAATTTCACCTTCGAGGCCCTGTCTGGGGCGGAGAAGACGGTCGCGAGCCTGCGAGACTTTCGCGCGCGCTTAAGTGAAGCGAAGACTGAACCGGGCGTGAACGAGTCGCTCCGCGAGGCTGGAGAACGCGCTCTGCGTGAATTTGAAGAGGGCATGGATGACGATCTGAATACTTCGGTCGCCCTCGCTGCCATTCACAATTTGACGCGTGACGTTAATACCGCGCTATCACGCAAACAGGTACGTGCGGAGAATCAGCACGAGTTGCTCGCGTTGCTTGAAAGATTCGACACCGTCTTAAATGTCTTCGGTAACGACGGGGTCGAATCGCTGGATGGTGAAATCAAGGCCCTCATCGACGAGCGGCAGGAAGCGCGCCGCCGTCGCGATTTCGCCCGCGCTGATGAACTGCGTGATGAGCTGTTGCGGCGTGGAATTGTTTTGGAAGATACAAAAGATGGCGTGCGCTGGAAACAGAAGTAGTCAGTAGTCAGTAGGCAGTAGGCAGGTCAGGAGTCAGAAGTCAGAAGCCAGGAGTCAGTGCAGAATTGGGAAAGCGCAGACAAGTCAGCGCACTCCAAAATCTTGATGCCTCCAGCCGCTCGAGTCCTTGGAGTGCGGCACCATGTTGCCGCTTTGTACTCTGCAGAGTGCAATTCGTGACTGCTCCTGACTCCTGACTCCTGACTCCTTATCACCATGAAAGACATTCAACTGGAAACGGAGCGCTTGCTGCTGCGGCAGTGGCGTCTCGAGGACTTTGAGACTTACGAGACGATGTGTGCCGACGAAGTGATCATGCGCTACATCGGCGGCAAGACCTTCAATCGCATTGAGGCCTGGCGGCATATGGCCTATCACATCGGCCACTGGGAACTGCTGGGCTATGGCCACTTTGCCGTCGAAGAAAAGGCTTCGGGAAAATTCGCCGGCCGCATCGGTTTTCTCAATCCGGCAGGCTGGCCGGGGTTCGAAATCGGCTGGACACTCGCGCGAGAGTTTTGGGGCAAGGGTTATGCGGTTGAGGGAGCGCGCCGGGCGCTCGCATATGCTTTCAAAGAACTCGATCAATCTCACGTCATCAGTTTGATTCATCCGGAAAACAAACCCTCGATCAGGGTCGCGGAAAAGCTCGGAGAAAAAGTTGAAGGCGAAACGGAAGTGCTTGGCATTCCCGTTCTGATCTATGGCATCGACCGACCGGCAGATGTCCCCAGCGAATAACACGGCGGCGCTGATCGGCATCCTGCAACTTGCCTATTCGGGAGAGCTCGCCGCAGCGTACGCCTATCGCGGCCACTGGAAATCAGTCAGCGATCCTGAGGAACGGCGGCGCATTGAAGAGATTGAAAACGAGGAGTGGCATCATCGCAAACTCGTTGGCGAGATGCTTTCGAGCTTGAGCGCTGAACCAAATCAGACTCGCGAGGGGCGCGCTACGATTATCGGCAGGACCCTGGGGTTCATCTGTCACCTTTCAGGCTGGCTGGCACCGATGTATGGCGCCGGACGTCTGGAGAGCCACAACATTCGCGAGTATGAAACTGCCGCCCGTCTGGCCCGTGAATGCGGCCGCGACGATCTGATTGACTGTCTCTTAACGATGGCGGAAACAGAATGGGAGCACGAGCGCTATTTCCGTTCCCGAGTCCTGACACACCGGCTCGCGAAGCACCTTCCGATCTGGCCCGAGCCACCCGCTAAAGAATGTATTCGCAAATAGAAATCTAAGTCGGGCCGGTGAGAGTATTTGACCCGGATGCTAGCAGTCCCGGTTTTCCGTATTAATCCGCTAGATCAAGAACTCTGACTGACCGCGTAACCTTCTAGACCGGGCCTTTCGACGAGCTGAGCTCACCGCTCGCGTCGAGTTTTTACATAACTATTACAAACGAACCGACACCCGCGGGGCTAGGATGGAAAACTAGTACCCCCGTCCCCACTCTGATTCGGTGAACTTGGCAGTCGGAATAGCACTGAACGAGAGTCGCAATCGTCGTCCAGAAAGCTCTACCGGGAGAAGAAACCATGAAAGTCCTACTAATCAATCCGGAGTTTCCTGACACTTATTGGAGTTTCCGGCATGCACTTTCGTTTGAAGGGAAACGGTCGGCTTATCCGCCACTCGGGCTCCTGACCGTTGCGGCAATGCTGCCGCGCTCATGGGAAAGGCGCTTGATTGATATGGAGGTCCGGCAGCTGAAAGAATCGGACATCGAGTGGGCCGACATGGTTTTCGTCACGGGGATGTTGATCCAGAAGGAGGCCCTTGGCCGAGTGGTGGATCGTTGTAAGGCGCTGGGCAAGCGCGTCGCCGTTGGTGGCCCGTATGTTTCAACCAGCTCCGAGCAGTTGCCAAATGCCGATCACATCTTCATCGGTGAAGCCGAAACAACCCTGCCGCAGTTTCTCAAGGACCTGGAGCGCGGCGAAGCCAAGGCAACCTATCAGGCTGCGGAACGTCCACCACTCTCGCTCACTCCCCTGCCGGAGTTTGAGCTGGCGGAACTTAATCGATATTCCGCTATGTCAGTTCAGTATTCTCGAGGTTGTCCATTCTCGTGCGAGTTCTGCGACATCATAGAAATCTACGGACGCGTTCCCCGGACCAAGAGCAATCAGCAAATGATCGCCGAGCTTGAGAAGTTGAAGAGCATTGGCTGGCGCGGAACTGTCTTTGTAGTCGATGACAACTTCATCGGTAATAAACGGAACGTCAAGAAACTCCTGCCGGACCTCGTAGCGTGGCAGGAACAGAACGACTTTCCGTTTTCGCTCTTGACGGAGGCAAGTGTGAATCTTGCCGATGACGACGCCTTGCTGGATACGATGCGCGCGTCGGGATTTCGCCGAGTGTTTCTCGGGATTGAAACACCCGTTGAGGAGAGTCTGAAGGAAGCGCAGAAGTCACAGAACCGCGGCAATCTTCTCGCGGCGGTGAAGAAGATTCAGAGTTACGGCATGGAGGTCATGGCCGGGTTCATAGTCGGCTTCGACAATGATCCCGAAGACATTTTCGAACGGCAGATCAATTTCATTCGCGAGAGTGCGATTCCGCTCGCCATGGTCGGACTCCTCACCGCGCTTCCTGACACACAACTTTGGCGGCGACTTAAGAAAGAGGGTCGGCTGCTCGTCGAAAGCAGCGGCAACAACACCAGCGATTCTTTGAATTTCATTCCGCGAATGGATTCCCGGTTGCTGGTTGAAGGTTACCGCTCGATTCTAAAAACGATCTACAGCTCCGGCGAATACTATCAGCGTGCTTTGGAAACTTTGCGACGCGTATCGGGAACTCCACCCGAGCCCAATCGCTACAGTCTCAGGGGTGGCATCGTGGCATTTACGCGCATCATTGTGAGACTGGGCGTGCTTGATCGCGAGCGCCGTGAGTTCTGGAAATTTTTTGGCCGCACTCTCGCCAACCACAGGGAACAGTTCGCGCATTCGATGCGTCTGGCAGTGATGGGTTACCACTTTCGCAAACTGAACGACAGTATTTGAGAAGTCATCCAGCGGCCGCGGTACAGTAAGCGAGCAGTAGCGACCGAGTAGTCTTGCAAAATCCATCACGTTTCGTGTTGCCTAGTGGAATTTCGGGGATCGTATTGCCCGCTACAGAGAGACGATCCACGAATTAACACAAAACGGCACGAAACACGTTCGGCCTATGAACAGCCTTCGCAACAGCCTTCCGACGAAATCAATTTCGCTCATTCTGGCCCTCATCTTTTCCTCCTCTGGCGCGCAGGGACAACAGCCGGTGAACCGTCGGCAACTAGCTAATGAAGTAAAAGCCGAATTCCTTCACGCCTGGCAGGGATATAAGAAATACGCCTGGGGCCACGACGATCTGAAGCCCTTAAGCAAGTCTTACCATGATTGGTACGCGCAACCACTGCTGATGACACCGGTCGACGCCCTCGACACTCTGATCATGATGGGTTTCAAAGAGGAAGCGGCAAGGACAAAACAGTACATCCTCCAGAATCTCTCGTTTGACAAAGACATCTACGTCCAAAACTTTGAGATCACGATTCGGCTGCTTGGCGGATTGCTTTCGGCGTATCAACTTACAGGCGACAGACGCCTGCTAACCCTCGCTGAGGATCTCGGTAACAGACTGTTGCCGGTCTTCAATTCACCGACTGGCTTGCCGTACCGCTACGTCAACCTGCGCACCGGAAAAGTGCGCGGTGAAGTCACTAATCCAGCTGAGACCGGGACGCTCCTGATCGAGTTCGGCACGCTTAGCAGACTCACGCGGAAACCAGTCTTTTACGAAAAGGCGAAGCGCGCGTTAGTAGAGACTTATTTGCGACGCTCGCCGATCGGGCTGGTGGGAACGAGGGTGAACGTCGAAACCGGCAAATGGACAAATACTGATAGTCACATCAGCGCTGAGATCGATAGTTACTACGAATACCTTTTGAAGTGTTGGTTGCTCTTCAACGATCAGGATTGCAAAAGAATGTGGCAGGAAGGCATTCGCGCAATCAATCGTCATCTCGCGGATGAGACGCGCGGTCCAGGCGGGCGACGCGTAAACCGTGAACTCTGGTACGGCCATGCCGACATGAATAGCGGCAAACGAACGGCTACAGTCTATGGTGCTTTGGACGCTTTCTTTCCCGCGGTGTTAGCGCTATCCGGCGACCTGGATCGTGCATCGCGGCTGCAAGACTCTTCTTTTAAGATGTGGAACCAGCACGGTATTGAGCCGGAAGAGTTTGATTACAGAAAGATGGAAGTAGTTTCTCCCGGATACCCGCTGCGTCCCGAGATTGTCGAGTCGGCCTATTATCTTTTTCACTACACGAAGGACCCGCGCTACTTACGGATGGGAGAGTCGCTCTTCCGCGATTTTGTGAAGCACTGTCGGACCGAGGCCGGTTACGCCGCGCTCAAGAGCGTAGTCACGAAAGAGCAGTCAGACTCAATGCAGAGCTTTCTCTTTGCGGAGACTTTCAAGTACTTCTATTTGCTATTCGCCCCCCCGAACACACTTAATTTCAACAAGGTCATCTTCAACACTGAAGCGCACCCGATTCACAGATAACCGCCAAGGCGCCAAGCAACGCCAAGAGCGCCAAGAAATTCCTTCCCCTTTACATCCTGATCTGAGTGATCAACATCGCCCACCGATCTGGTCTTTAGCTAGATCGTTAAACTTGGCGCTCTTGGCGGCTATCTGTGAATCGGAACGGGTAACTTACATTAGTTGCAGTCAGGAAGGCCGGCTTGCCGCCGCCAGCCAGCTTAAATTCGACAAGAGTGGGGGCAAGTCCGCCTTCCTAACTGCAATTAGCAACAAAGGCGCGACATCGCTGCCGCGCCTCTGAGTTGAAAGTGCCTTTTGCCTGGTTAGCTTTTTTCCGGAGCTCCACCCTCCGGACGTGGTCCGCCACGACGCCGGTGTTCACCTTCACCGAAACGCTTGTGCATCTCCTCAGCTTTGATCCGTTGCTCCGGTGTCAGCAGACTGAAAACTTTTGCTTTCATGCGTTCATGCTCAACGATTTGCTCGGCATGAATCTGCGCCTGCTGGTTCGCGATTTCGCGGACCTTGGTTTCGTCAAACTGTCCATTGGCGGTGGCCGCTTCTAACTGTTTGTGAAGCTCCTCCATTTTCTGATGGCGGGCTTCTTCAGCTGCCTGAACTCCATCCATCAGCGCCTTGATCTGGGTCTTCTGGTCTTCAGACAGACCTAAGACTTGCGCCATGTGCTCCATCATTTCCGGCCCAGGTCCATGTCGTCGTTCTGAACGGCCATGTCCCTGGAAGTGGTTAAAACGCAACCCAGCCTGGGCCGTGGCAAAGACCGCGGCGGCGATCACCAGCACCGCAATCCCACTTATAACGAGTACTCGTTTTCTCATTTCTAATCTCCTTACTTGTTGCTTCCGACCAACTAGACTAGCTGCTCGTGCTTACGTCAACCTTATACGCTACTCAATTAAGTCGCGACGTAAAGAGTTAGTTAACCAATCGTAAAGTTTTGTAAACGGGAAGCGGCCAAGTCTGACACTTCTTTACAAAGCTCAGCATCCTAGTGGGCTACAATGACAAACGGCCCATATGGAACGAATATTAATCATTGACGATGACGCCGCTTTATGCGAACTAGTCGGCGAATACCTGCAACCGCTGGGATTCGCCGTTGAGGCAGTACATCGCGGCGATACCGGCGTCGAACGCGCGCTTCGTGCCGAACACGATCTGATTCTGTTGGACGTGATGTTACCTGGCCAAAATGGCTTTGAAGTGCTGCGGCAAATCCGAGAGTCGTCGAAGATTCCGGTCCTTATGCTGACGGCGCGAGGTGACGACGTTGATCGGATAGTCGGCCTCGAAATCGGCGCCGACGATTATCTGCCGAAACCATTTAATCCGCGCGAACTCGCGGCGCGTGTGCGCGCGATTTTGCGACGCAGCAACTCTCGCGACGACGCAGAAGCTGCCACCACTCTCGTCGTCGGCGACGTGGAAATGGAATTAGGAACGCGCCTGGTTCGTCGCTCGGGAAAAATCGTTGAACTGACGGCAGTGGAATTTGAAGTTCTGGAGAGGTTACTCCGGGCCGCAGGCCGCATCACCACTCGTGAAGAATTGTCGCGTGAGGTTTTAGGTCGTAGTCCTTCGCCGTTTGATCGCAGCATTGATATGCACATCAGCAATTTGCGCAAGAAGCTGGGCCATCAAATCGGCGCGGCGGAACGCATCAAGACGGTGCGGGGCGTTGGTTACATTTACGCCCAGCCTGGTGCGACCAAAGGAGCCTAGCCCAACTTGTTTCGCAGTCTCTTCCTAAAAATCTTTCTCTGGTTCGGCCTGGCCATGATCTCAATGGTGCTTGCCACATTAGGCGTGCAACAGTTCATGCTGCGCGAACCGCCGCGCCAGCCACAACGGGAGGCCGCGGATCCGGCTCTGGTAGAGAGCTCGCGCATGGCGGTCGATACTTACGAGCGCGAAGGAAAAGCCGCACTCATCAGTTACATGGATCAAATGGAACGACGCGCCAAAATGCGTGTCTTCCTCTTTGACGACGATCTTAACGAACTCTCTGGCCGGCGCACGCCTTTCGGCGCGCGCGACATAGCCCAACGCGTGCTCAAGACCAACTCTCCGGAGTTTGCGCCTACTGAGTTTTCGCCGCTCGTTGCTCGTCCCGTCGAAGGCGCCAACGAAACCCATTATGCGTTTGTTGCCGAACTACCGCGCCGGCAACCACCACCCTTAATACATCACGTCATGCACATTCTCGGGCTGATCTTGATCGGAAGTGCATTCTGTTATTGGCTGGCGCGTTATCTGACGGCCCCAGTTAAGAAATTGCGGATCGCCACGCAGGAGTTGGCGCAGGGAAATCTATCTGCGCGCGTAGGCCGTTCAAGCGGCCGCCGGGATGAACTGGTCTCGCTTGGTTCTGATTTTGACTTGATGGCCGAGCAGATCGAATCGCTGGTCCAAGCACAAAGGCGTTTGCTGGGAGACATCTCGCATGAGTTGCGATCACCGCTAGCACGTCTGAATGTGGCTCTGGAGTTGGCGCGGCAACGTTCCGGGGCCGAGGCCGCGAGCGCGCTCGCACGAATTCAGCGCGAGGCTGAGAACCTCAATGAAATGATCGGCCAGCTCCTGACGCTGACAAGGTTGCAGACTGGCGCCCGCGAAATCCAGAAGTCTGAATTTGATCTGTGCCGCTTAGTGCGCGAAATCGCGGACGATGCAGAGTTTGAGGCCCAGAACGGTAATCGCTCAGTGAAGCTTGATAGTGTCGCCGCCTGCTCTTTCATTGGTAACGAGCAACTGCTGCGACGCGCGATTGAGAACGTAGTGCGCAACGCGGTTCACTACACACGGGAAGGTACTGAAGTCGAGATAGAAGTGCGAGACACTTCGCCTGATGCCGGTCAACGAGCACTCCTCATAACGGTGCGGGATCATGGCCCAGGCGTTCCCGATGCCGCGCTCGACGAAATTTTTCGACCGTTTTACCGCGTGGACGATGCGCGCGATCGTGAAGCCGGCGGTGTAGGACTGGGATTGGCCATCGCCCAACGTGCCATCCAACTCCATGGCGGGACGGTGAGCGCTGCGAATGCCGCTGACGGCGGGTTAATTGTTACACTTGAATTGCAGCATGGAAGAACCGAGCAAAGGCACTGAGCACAAATTTCGTTTGAAGCAGGGCAAGTTGAGCACCGCTGATAGAAACTCAAAGCGTATCCGTCCCCCGCTAACTAAATCTCTCGGGTGGTGTTTGGCGTTACGTTGCCCGGCCTGTGGTCGCGCGAGAATCTTCGCGCGTCTGTTTCAAGTGAAGGAGCGTTGTGAAGCGTGCGGCGCAGTCTTCAAACGGGAAGAGGGGTTCTTTGTTGGCGCGATCATGGTGGCCGTCGTCAGCACCGAGGCCGTAATCGTGCTAGCGTATCTGATCTCCCTGCCATTCATTGGCGGTCATGATCAGCTCGTCATAGGTATCTTGCTGACCCTCGCGCTGCTCTTTCCGGTTGCGTTTTTTCATCATAGCTGGAGTATCTGGCTGAGCTTCGATCATTTCATCGAAGGGCTGCCAAACTCGAACGTCGGATCGCGGGGGTCCCGTCATTAATCAAAAAACTTTCACGCCTGCGGCGTGAAGCGGCGGCAAGCCAGCCTTCCAGACTGAGCATTACACCGAGGTTTCGTCTCGCCTCCATTGAAAAGCCACGACCGGAACTGTAGAATCCCAGTCGATGTTCAAGCATTCATTACATACGCTTCCACTCGTTTCCCGCGCGAACCTCTTCGCCGACTAGTCTCCTGCTTCGAACCAGCAGCTCTGCCGTTCATTTCCCAGGATTTACTTAGGGAAACTTGTAATTTTTCTGACCGCTTAGTAAAGCGAGCGATTTGCGAGGAGAGAACAAATGTCGAGCACCACTATGGCACCACCGCGCCGTCCCGAAATCAAAACTGCACTGCCGGGCCCTAAAGGCCAGCTGATAATCGAAGCCGATGCCCAATTCGTTAACCCGTCTTATCCCCGCCCTTCTTTCAAGCTGGTCGCCGAACGCGCCCAGGGCGTTTGGGTTGAAGACGTCGATGGCAACATTTTTCTGGACTGCAATGCCGGCGTGGCAGTTTGCTCCACCGGACACTGTCATCCGGAAGTGGTCCAGGCTATTCAACGCCAGGCCGAACAACTAATTCATATGTGCGGGACTGACTATTACTACCGTCACATGCCCGCGCTCGCTCAGAAGCTGGACGAGATCGTGCCGGTTCCCTCGCCGACGCGAACCCACTTCGCCAACAGCGGCACCGAGGCCGTCGAGACTGCTTTGAAGCTGGCGATGCACGCAACGGGACGCGAAAAGTTCATCGCGTTCTTCAACAGTTTTCACGGGCGTACGCTGGGCTCGCTCTCCCTAACCTCCTCAAAGGTAGCCCAACGTCTGGGCTTCAAACGTCAGGCGTTGGATGTCGTGCACGTTCCCTTCCCCAACGAGTTTCGCAATCCGTTCCGGGCCGAAGATTGTGGCAACGGCGGCGCGGGCCAGGGTGCGCTGCATTGGATTGAGGAACGTTTGTTCAAAACTACAACGCCGCCGCAGGAAGTTGCTGCAATCGTCGTTGAGGCCGTGCAAGGTGAAGGCGGATATGTGCCGGCGCCGAAGAACTTCTTGCTCGGTCTGCGCCGCATCTGCGACGAGCATGGAATTCTTTTGATCGTTGATGAAGTGCAGAGCGGCATGGGTCGCACCGGCAAAATGTTTGCGAGCGATCATCACGAGCTCAAGCCGGACATTGTTTGCATCGCTAAGGGTATCGGCTCAGGCTTGCCAATCGGCGCCACCGTTGCCCGCGCCTCGTTGATGGATTGGAAGCCCGGCGCCCACGCCTCAACTTTCGGCGGTAATCCGGTTTGCATCGCGGCGGCTTTGAAAACGATCGAGCTGCTGCAAGGTGGTCTGGTGCAAAACAGTGCGGAGGTCGGTGCTTATTTGAAAGGTGAGTTGGAAAAGTTGATGCAGAAGTACGATTGCATCGGCGACGTTCGTGGTTTGGGAATGATGATTGGCGTTGAGTTTGTAACTGACAAGCAGAGCAATACGCCTGCTCCGGAACTGCGTGATCGCGTTGAGGTGGCTTGCTTTGAGCGCGGACTGATTATTCTGGGAGCGGGTACAAATGCGATTCGCTGGTCGCCGCCGCTGATCCTGACAAAAGAAAATGTTGACGTCGCCATCGAGATATTCGATCAGGCGATTGCAGCGGCAATGGGTTAGAAGTAGCCTTAAGTTGAGGCCCGCTCTCTTTGTACTTGGAACTTAGAGCTTTGTGCTTTGTTCGGTTACCCACCTTGAGGCCATGATGTTGCGGCCAATCGCAGTAGCGAACAAAAAACTAAGTACAAAGTTCCAAGTACAGCTCTATTCAGTCAGTTACTAAGACCAACCCTGATTTCATCGATTCTGGCGCGCAGTCGCTCCTCGTCAACTTCCAGCAGTCTCCCAGCTCGGTACAATTCCCGGCCCGCTACCACGGTCAGCACCACGTCACGTGCGCTGGACGAAAAGATAAGAGTGCTGACGGGATCGTAGGAAGGTAGTTGATGTGTTCCCGTAAGCGAAACTACCGCAAAGTCTGCCTGACAACCCTCACGCAGCTCTCCGACCTGACCTTCAAGTCCAAGGGCTCGAGCTCCGCCCACTGTGACCGCATACAAGGCGTCACCTGCATTCAGAGTTTTTGCTTCTTCAGCTCCGGATCGAGCGAGGAGCAAAGCAAAACGTGCTTCTTCAAGCAGATCGCATGTGTTGTTGCTGGCGACAGAGTCACTTCCCAGGCCGACTGAAATCTTCCGGCGCAGAAACTCCGCGAAAGGAGCTCGCCCATGACCGAGTTTTGCGTTGGACTTCGGACAGTGCGCAATGCGTGTTTGTGTTTCGGCGATCAGATCAAGATCGTCAGTATCGACATTGATGCAGTGAGCGAGGAGCGGCTGGGTCTGTAAGACTCCCTGCCGCGCCAGATACTTGATGGTAGAAAGAGACGGCGCGCTCCACTCGATCCCGCGGCTCGCTAAACCTGCGGCAAAACTGCCGCTGCCATCGGCTAACAACATTCTCTCGGCGACTGATTCGGCCGCGTGCATCATCACCGGAAGCCGCTCCGCCAGGGCCAACCCAGAAATCATTTCTAACTGCGGCGCGCTTACTGTGTAAGGGGCATGCGGTGAAACGCCGATCCGCACCAGCTCCGTCTGCATCGCCTTTAACCTCGATACCTTCTCGTTTAGCTTTGCGAAATTCTCCGCGGCTAATTTCGGATCGGGGCCAAACGATTCCTGATACACGGTGCCGCGCAGTCCAGTTTCATGTAATGCCTTCATGCTTTCAGCCGCAGAGTCGCTCGCATCGGCAACGCAGGTGACTCCGGCTTTCAAGGCCTCACAAGCACCCCAGGTCGCCGAAACCTGCAGATCGTCGGATGTCATGTGTTCCAGCCGCGCAATTGTTAGTCTCCGTAACCAGGAAAAGAAGTCGCCCTCCACGCTGTCGAGGAAACCGCGCATCGCCGTGAGTTCGAGATGAGAATGTGCGTTGATGAATCCCGGAAGAATGGCCGCCTCTCCGCATGACTTGTGATCAGCTTCGGGGTAGCGCTGCGCCAGTTCGCGATGACTGCCGACGCCCACGAGCACGGATCCCTCGATAGCGATGGCGCCGTCGGCAATCGGAATTGACGTAATTGGCAATACCCAACGCGCGCTGTAGAGAATCGTCATCTAGTTGGAGCGGAAATTAGGAAAGATCCATGTGTCGTTTCACTGCGACTTAGCCCCTTTTAACTTGCGGTAGCGCTCGAGGATCGAAGTGACGTACGCACGGGTGGAAGGAATGTCGATGCGTTCGATGTATTCCGGACCCGTTAACGGATACCCGCGTTCCACCCGGTTCCACTCGGCGGCGCGCGTCGGTCCGGCATTGTAAGCTGCGATCATGCGTGCCTCGGCATCGGGCATGTCGCGATACATCTCATAAAACTTTTCCAGATACCAACAACCAATCTGAATGTTGCGTTCGGGGTCGCGCAAGAGGGCTGCCGGATCGCTCGCCATCTGACGCTCAAACTCGACCATGCCCGTCTCTGCGGCCCAGTCGCGACCAACCGCGGGTGTTACCTGCATCAGTCCGATTTCACCATCTTTTCCAAACTTCCACGGTCGGAAGTAGGTCTCTTCGTAGATCACGCTCCAAACCAAAGCCGGATCGAGCCGATAGATTGCCGCTTGACGCGCAATCACGGCGTCGTAGCGATGAATCCAGTATTGATTGAAGAAATAGCCTCCTAGAAACGCGGTGAGGATGACGAGGCTAATGACGATGAGACGTTTCATCAAGCAAAATCAGCGACTGGGGGTTATCTCACAAACGCGGCTTAGTTACGCCGCTTCAGTCCTGACCAAAAAGTCGCGGGCGAGGTGGTGAGGTCCACACCTTCATATCGTGAACGCAATGCCTGCTCATCAAGCACGTGACCTTGCAGCCAAACTTCGGCGTCGAGCGTCACGCCGGGGGCCAGGCAGTCACCGCGCAGGGCGCGCTGGTTAACCAGCACTTCCAGCTTGATGTGATCCAGATCCAGATGGATCCAATAGAGGTCGCTTCCCGAGAGGGGATTCTTCAAAGGCTTAAACGCGATCACGGTTCCTGAAAGGCTCCAATCGTTTTCATGCGCGGCGCGCGCCGGCGCTGCTTTCTCAAGCGGCATCCAGCGAGTCTCATGCGTGCCCTTGCGCACGCGCGCCCGATAAGCCAGGCCGCAGAGTCCGACGTGCAGTTCCTGAGCGCTAAAGCCCGCCGGCCCCACCTCGGTCAAATTTTGTAATTCAAATAAGACTTCACATTCAGTGCCATCGCGATAACCATGAACTACCGCTTCGCCTTCTTCGTCGTATTCAGTCAGGGCCCAGGGGCTAATCGTTTGAATGTAGCGGGCCCGAAAGCCCGGGCGGCAGTCCGCGTAGAAGACATCGCCACTGCCCGACTCGTACAAGACAGTCCAAACCTCCAACCCCTCGCCCAGTTTCCAGCAGCGTCCATGTAATACGGCGCCGCGACGGCTAAGTTGAGTTGGCTCTCCCTGATCGCCCGCGCGTTCCGCGAGGTAATTGAAAGCCTTCTCGCTGGGAACCTCGAGGCCGATAGTTTCAAAAGTTGGGTTCATAGGTAGTTCAGATAACCCGCGTTCGTTTACCTGTTTGCGCGATCGTTACTTGCGCCGGACTTTTCTTACTTTCTGCTCAGTAGCTGTTGTCTCTTCTGCGCGCGGAGCCCGAGACTTAAAACCGCGAATGCGACGCTCAGGTCCATAAGCGGGCCGCAGACCCGATCTCACCAACTCGGCAAACAAATCGACATCGTAATCGGCCTCGCGCGACATCTCTTCGCGAATCCCGTGAAGCACTTCGAGGAACTTAGGACGACGATAAATCGGCATACTGCGGATCTTAACTTTCCGATTCACACTTTCCAACTTTTTGCTTCGTGCTTTTTGCATCCTAACATCGCTGAGGCGCCTGGCGCAGGATCGCAAACTCATTTAGTAATCTCAGTCGCTTCGGAAACCAGAAACTCCGGTGTCACGATCATGGGCACATAAAAACCTGCCGCGGTATTGAAGAGGCGAATACGTGCCTGCCGTCGCACGTTCGCGAGATGACCAAAGTTCCAGGTAACGAGGTAATCGATCTTGTGATAGGAAGCAAGCGCCACGTGGATCGCGTCAGCGATGTACTTACGATGAAAGATGCCGCGCGAAATATAACCATCTGCCAGGATTGCGACCTCATCAGTAAGTTCCACCTGTTCCAAAGGAGAAATCAATTTTAGATAGGAGCGCTGATGAGGCTGCGGAATTCTTTCCAGCTCTCGAGTAACGAGCGGTGAAACCACTGCTCGATAGTCAGTCATTTCGTGCTCCCACCAGCGAATCGTCAAGTCACGCCTAAAAGGCTCACCATTATCGAGGTAGGCGCCAACCACGGAAGTTTCCAGATAGAGACTCTGCTTCATGCAAAAATTCCTACATCTTTTCTACAGCCGCACCCCGCTCTTTGCGGATTTACTCAACGGTTCAAGGCGAATCACGCCCCGCCGGAAATCAAATGAAACCCTAAAGTGACTGAGAAAATTACTGCCCAAAATTCCTGCCTGGGTAAATCCGGTGGTTTCGTTAATCGACTCCAGGTCGAGGATTGCGGCGCTGATTTGCTCTCGAATTAATGAGCCTAACATCACGCGTGGCAGCATCATCGTCTTCACATCTTCAGTCACCCCAGCGGCGCCAAAAACCCGCAAGCGATCCGGCGTCTTGAACGTTGCCATCTCTTCCAGTTCCGCAAGCTTTTCCGAAACGACCGAAACGCTGGCGCCGGTATCGATAATAAAGTTTTGCGGCTTCTCGATTCCCTCAAGTCGCACCTCACCGCTGAGAAACCCACTGGAGGTAGTGCGCACCGGAATCTCTACCGCCTCCGGATGCGCTGCTGCTTCGGTTTTTTGAAAAAGATCAAGACTATCTGTCTGCCGCGGTTTCACGAGTCGGAAGGTACGATCACCATAATCCACCGACGCGAAGAACCGGGTGATCACAGACAGACCAAGATAACCATCGACCGGAACTTTATCGTCATAGAAACGACGGATGTATACCGGCACATTCTCGACGCGGACTTCGCCTACCTCTAACGACGAAAGAAAACCGTAAACGATCTCAAACTTTCCGGCCCCGCCTACCGCGCGGGCCATGCCGCCACGCGAGATAACTTGCAAGCCCAGCCGCTTGGCAGTCTGCTCTGAGACCACTGACATCCCTGAACCGGTGTCGAGCACAAAACGCAACGGCTCCCGCTGTCCGTTGATGCGGACTCTTAGGATCGGACGGCCGTCGATGGTTTCAAAAGACATGGCGGTCGAGTCGCGTCCCGTCGAAACATAAAGCTGCCCTTGCCGCCCGAGGTAGCGCAGGAAGTTGATCAGGCCACGAATTCTCTCACGCCGATCAGCATCGGTGCGGTGCGCAATGGCGAGAAAGCGTTCGTACGAATCTGCGGCTTCTTTGAACATCTCGAAGCGAGCAGATGCCTGGCCCAAACTATAGATGTAGTCAGGCTCGTCGCCGTCCATGCTCACGGCTTTGCGCAGTCCCTTGACGCACTCAGCAAGACGGTTCTCATAGAAATCGACCATCGCCAGGCCGGCCACAGCCATGGCTTCACCACTATCAATGGCTAGCGCGGTGCGAAATTCTTCGACCGATTCTTTAAAGTCTCCGGAAGCAAGAATCGCCTGCCCCAGGAGTGCATGCGCGCGAGCAGAAGCGGGATCAGCGATCAACACGCGGGCAGCATGATCGAAGGCTTCCTGCAACCTTCTTTGTTTGAGCAAAGAGAAACTCAAGGCCAGGCGCGCGTCGTTGTTAAGCGAATCCTTGGCCAACAACTCGCGCAGGATTATTTCAGCCTGCTCAAAGTCTCCTTCGCGCAATTCTTTCTGGGCGCGCTTGAATGTCTTACTTTTATCGAGCGTCGACGCTCGAGTCGCGGTGGGGAGTTCAGTGCAAACGACAAAGGCGGCCACAAAACCGACCGCCATCATTCGCTTAAAGCCGGAATAACTAAACAACCGCATGACCACAACCTTTCGAATGACGTCCACCAAATAGATGCATACTTCGTCACTCTTGGAACTATTACTTTAAGACTTCCCCCGTTTTCATCGACCAGAGCACCAAATCGAGCTCATCAAAATCTATCTTCAGATCCTTAGCGACCGCTCGTAATTTATCTTCCGTTGCCAGGTAACGCGCCCTTGTTGTCGGCGGCTTCGGATTCTCAACTACTTCAAGATCAGTGAGACAGCGCAGCACGTGCTTGTCAAGAATTGCGTGGCCTTTTAAGCCGATATTTCGCAGGAAATGACTGGCTTCTTTATACCCCAGGCCCTTGATTTGTTTCTCCTGCGCCAACCAATCCCGGCGCTCCAGGCCGCTGGAAAAGCCTTGTAGTCGCTGGCGCAAACCGCGCGGACATTGTTCGCGCAGATAATTTCGCGCTACCACAATGTAACCGGGCCGGGCTACAGGAAACCGGTGCGCACCCGCCAGGGTCAAAGCCTGCGTCATCTCTTCACGGTCGCCATCTTGTAAAAGTGGTCGCACCGCCGCGACGGATTTCAAACCCATGCGTGCTGACGCGCCGGCTGTAAAGATGCAATAGACGAGTTCTTCCCACAGCCGCTCGTCAGAACCTTCCTGCCAGACTTGTTCAAACTCGCGCAGCCGGGCTTGGATCTCTTTCTTGCGCGCGCGATGCGTGGCTCGAATGCTTTCAAATGTGACGGGCAAGTGGTGGCGCACTTTGATTGTCAATAGCGAGATTCTAGGTGTCGGATTCTTCCCTTGTCAACGCAATTATCCCGCGAGCTGTCAGGACTTTGTACGCTTTCAAACAACGTGCATCTTTGCGCAATCGCGACGCATCAGAGCACATTCTCCTCACGCGCTTGTGGAATTCCCTCCCAAACGATCATGTTATGATTAATAGGTGGCCGGTCGCGGCGTGGGCAAGAAGCGAATGAATGGTAATCGCGCACGCAAGTTTCTAATTGCGCTGTTGGCAGCGATGCTCACGGCCGGCGTCGTTGTGCCTTCTTGGGCCCAGGCTCAAACTCCCGACGCTACTCGCCCGAGAACGACGGCGACGCCTCCGCCCGCCACACCAAGTCCGACGCCCGCAGCCGAAGGAACCACAGCAGAACAGGACGCGATCTACGGACTGCAAGGAGTGCTCGTGGAAACGCTCGACGGTTCGGTTGTTTCTACCCAGGCCGCTGACGACACGTTCAATCCCGCTTCTGCTTTAAAGCTCGCCACGGCGCTGGTTGCCTTGCGCACGTTTGGACCGGAACACCGCTTCTCGACGGGCACGTGGACGGATGGCTCCATCGACAAGGCCACCGGCACAATCAACGGGAATCTCTATGTTTCTGGCCGGGACCCGTCATTTCACTACGAGCATGGCGTAATGATCGCGCGACAACTCAACGCGCTGGGCATTCGCACGGTGAACGGCGATTTAGTAATCGGACCGGGTTTTACGATGAACTTCAACTGGTCCCCGCGCACCTCGGGTGCCCGTTTGTACGAGACTCTTGACGCGGGTCTTCGCTCCGGCGAGGCAACACGATCGTGGCTTTATGAGCGGGGCTTGTTAGGTGACAAAGCGAGTCTGTCCAGTGTGCCTAGTGTTGTCATCATGGGTGAGGTCCGCGTTGAACCGGTGGCTGCGAACGCCCGGCTGCTGCTCTCTCACCATTCCAGCCAACTGGTTGACATTCTCAAGGTGCTGCTTTGCTACTCCAATAACTTCATGGCCGAGCGCATTGGCGACTCGATCGGCGGTGTGCCGGCTGTGCGCCGCCACTTGATCGAGACTCTTGGTCTGACGCCGGATCAGATTCAGATGTCGTCCTTAAGCGGGTTGGGTATTAATCGCGCCAGCCCCCGAACGATGATGAAGATATTCCGGGCCCTGCGCGAGGAATTGCGGAAACACAGGCTTTCAACAACTGACATCATGCCCGTCGCGGGCATCGATCCAGGGACGATGGAGACTCGCTTCACCCAACCTCCCTACCGCGGCAGCGTAATCGCAAAGACAGGGACGCTAGTAAGAACTGACGGCGGTGCCAGCTCGCTTATTGGTCAGATGAAAACAGCAAACGGTGCGACGCTGCTCTTCGTCATCATGAACCGCCGGGGCAATGTTCTGAAGTTTCGCTCCAACCAGGATTTTCTGGTGATGCAGATTCAAAGCTCGCGGGGCGGCCCATCGGCATTCAGTTATAAGCCGCGCTCGCTGGCTATGAAACTGTCTGATACGCAAAGCAGCTTCGCCAGTGCCGGCGATGAGTTTGAGCCTGTCATCAAGCTTTCCACTGCTCCCCAGTAACCGCTTCCCACCTTCAGACCAAAAATTTTTGCGCCCCGCCGATCACTAGGATCAACGGGGCGCTTACCGTCCAACTGACGCGCGCGGCGTGCGGCACCACACACGAGCGGACGATTCGTCACGCCGCGGCCCGGTGAGAGCTGCGACGCTCTAGAAGTTGTTACTTTCACTAAACAGCGAAAGCCCGGCAAACTTCAGAACCTCCGACTCGCGCACCTCACCTCCAAATGAGAAGCTGACTTCCACTGGTGTTACCGTGGGTAACGGATTCACTTCGCCCTTGCGCACAACCCTCAAAAAATCTGCCCATTTTTGGCCAAGTTGCTGCTGGCATAGTCGTTGCCGAGAGAGCGGCGCGAGGTTCTACCTTGCGATTCCCCGGCACTCGGAGGAGCAATGGCCGTCGAAAAGAAAAATGCGAGCGTAACTAAGTTCATTGGCAACAGAGGATTCACTCTGTTGCAAATGTTAATCGTGGTGGTGGTGATTGCTGTGATCGGCGGGATGGCAGCCTTCGGTATTGCCCAGGCGCGGCAACGAATTCGCCTGACTAACTCCGCTCGCTTGCTCGCAAGCTACCTGGAAAAAGCGCGGGTCGATTCAGTTCGCCGACATCCAGTCAACGCTGCTGATATGGCCGGAGTGACGGTGATCGACCCTACCCGGTACCAGGTACGCCTGGACTTCGATGGCAATGGCACAGTTGAGACTCGTGACATTTATCTCGATAGCGGAATCACCATCGTAAACAGTACGGTGCCCACACGATTCGATTGGCGGGGAAGATTTGTAACTGACAATCCAGCGACTACCCGAACCAGCTTCACGCTGCAATATGGGACGGGCTTAGGCGCTCCTCAGCGGACGGTCGACGTCACCCGTTCTGGCGATGTGACGATCGATTCTCGCGAATACATGGACGATGTACCCAACGTAAACGTTATTGTAAATCTGAGCGGAATTGATTCCGGTTCGACGGTCAATGGGAACTACAACCCGACCCCTTCTCCGTCGCCAACGGTTGACCCAAATCCGTCGCCGACACCTAATCCGCCGCCGACTCCGGAGCCGTCGCCAACGCCCTATCCCTCGCCCACGGCTTATCCCAGTCCGACTCCGGTTCCGTCTCCGACGATTTCACCGGATCCTACGCCCACTCCGCAACCATCGCCATCACCAACGCCGGCGCCTTGCGTGGTGACCATCACTCCCCCAGCTCTCTCGATACACAAAAGTGGCGGAGCAGGAGACTTGGGCTTCACGGTGACCGGCGGGTCAGGTGCGGTGTCGTTTGTTAGCGGGCCGGGCAACCTGCAAGTTACCGAGACCTCGACTTACAACTTCCGGGTCACTTCGGTAAACAATTCGCGCGGCGACTTCGTGCTCTATTTCAACACCCCATGCGGTTCGCGGCAGGTAACGGTCAGCGTCACTAACTAACAACGGCAAGATGGAGAAAACTTAGATGCGTTTCGTCACAAAACAGAAGCGAACCAGCCAGCAGCAGGGTTTCACCCTGCTGGAAACCGCCGTGGCTATGGTGGTGATGATGGTTGGAGGTTTGGGAATCGCCGCGGTCTTTTCCTACGCCGTCAAGAACAACAATGGATCTCGTGATCGGGCGATTGCGCTGGCGGTGGCACAGCAGGAGATCGAGCGGCTGAGAAGTTTTCAGTTCAACGAAGCCGCGCTGAATGCCACTCCGACGTTGGTTACTCCCGTTACCGTGACCAACGGCGGGCGAAGCTTCTCGGTGCGCACCACAATCGTGAACACCACGCCGACACTGAAGACAATTCAGGTTCGCGTGACACCCCTGGGAAATCCGGATGCCTGGGCCAGCCGCTCCGTTCAGATTTCGATGCAACGGGCTGCATTTACTTTAGGCGCTTATATCGGTGGACCTTAAGCAGAGGAACCTTTAATGCACACGAAACTCAATTCAAATCGCGGCGAACTTGGCTTCTCGTTAATCGAGCTAATGATCGCGATGACGTTGACACTAATCATCGCGGGCGCTTCCGCGACCCTCCTGGGTCAATCGTTCCGCATGCGTTCGCGGGAAGACGTCCGTTCAGATGCGATCGCGGACGCGCAGCGGGCGCTGAACATTGTCTCGCGCGAGATCGCTAACTCTGGCTTTGGACTCCTCGATAATGGCATTGTCCCCGGAGATACCAATAACCAATCGATTCGCATTCGCGCCAATCTAAACGCGTATACCTACGAACCGTTCAATCGTGAAGTAAGGGATCCGGATGAAGACTTAAAATACTTGATGTACAACGACGACGCGGAAAACCGGCACTACCTCGTGCGGATCGATGCAAGCCTGGCGGTAACAGACCCGCCCAAATCGAAAACTGTGCTTGCGAACCGGCTCGATACTTTCAACCTGCGATATTTTGATGGCGATGGCGCCGAAATCGACGTCGTTACCAATCCTCTAAACGTAATAAATGCCTGGAAAGTCCGAATTTCAGTCGGCGTCATCCTGCCTCCTGACGGAACACCCGGTTCACCCGGATATCAGCCGCAATCCACAGTGACCCTCGTTTCGGACGTCGTGCTTCGAAACGTTAGTCAACTCACTTACTGATAAGAGGAACCATTGATGAAGATCCAACAGAGCCGAAGCAAGTCAGACTGCCACCGGCATGATGAGCGCGGCGCTGCACTGCTAACCGCCGTCCTGATTACGACGATGTTACTGGGAATCGCAGGAATGGTGATTCTATCCACAGGGATGTCAGCGACGACGTCGGTCGACTCGACGGCAGAACTGCAAGCCTATTATGGCGCGGAATCCGGGCTGGAAGCGGTCTTGAATGTCCTACGGGGAAATGTCGCTCCACGCTCAGGGTTACCCACAGGCACGCGCATCGGGTTTAGGAATGCGGTGCAGTTAGATAAATCCAACCTTCCCGGCGATACTGCCGCGTTCGCCAAACTGTCAGGTTGGCTGCCTTACGACAACGCCAACAACCTCGTAACTCCAGCCGGAACAGGTTACGCGTATCGAGTGGCGCTGAGCGATCCGGATGATCCGGCGGGTATTCAACTCGCTGCGGATGCCACCTATAAGCCGAAACGATTAAAAGTGCAGGCATTTGGTTTTGGTCCGCGCGGCTCGATGAAGCAAATGGAAATGGTCGTGGAACGAGTTGAGTTCGACTTCGAGGCAAAAGCTGCACTCGCCATGCGGGGGGCCGATGACAACGTAACTCCGATGATCTTCACCATCGGTGACAGCGCGGCGAAGGATTACAGCGGACACGACTTTACCGGAGGCCAACCGGCGTTACCTTCATTTGGCGTGACGCACGCGGTAGATAAGGCCGTAGCGGAAGATGCCATCACCAAAGGAAGCACCGTTGAACCTGAGCAAGTTCACATTGTGCCGATCAGCGATTTTCCAACATTTTTGCAGACGGCCGATAACGCCCGAATCTTCCTAAATTACATGCAGGCCGTGTCACGAAGCATGGGTCGCTACTTTACCTCCTTCAGTGGTTCCGCGGGCACGACGGCTGCACCGGAACTCACTTTTGTAAACGGCAATTGCAACCTCAGTGGCGGGGCCGGGATGTTAATCGTGACCGGCAATTTGGTCCTCAACGGAAATCCCAACTACAACGGCATCGTGTTGGTGCTGGGAAACGGTTACATGGAACGCGACGGCGCCGGCAACGGTAACATTCTCGGTACCACGTATGTTGCCAGGTTCGCTCGATCCTGGCCGGCGAGTGAAAACGGGCAACCACACCCATTCCTCGCGCCTACCTTTATTACGAACGGTACCGGTAACGCCGACCTTCGTTTCGATTCTCCGTCGGTGCAAACGGGGCGCGACGTTTTGGGAACAATCGTGCGCGACGTGCGGGAATTCTAGGCAAGTCTCATGAGTTACAACTTGCTGCCCAGACCACGCTCAGTTTGAACACGAGCGCCTAGTAAAGCAAAAATGAAAGCCCCTCTCATCAAGAAACAATCAAGCAGTGATGCTGGCTTTTCAGTGCTCGAGCTGTTGATTGTCGGTGTAATGATTTCGGTACTGATAGGCTTTGCCATTACTCAGATTGCCAGGGCAAAGCAGCACATGACGCGCGCCAACGCCGTCAGAGAGCTCACGACTTACATCGAAAAGGCCCGCCTTGATTCCGTCCGTCGCCACGCGACCAGCAGCGCCCAGATGGCACAAGTGGCGATCATAAATGCAAATTTTTACAGCGTGACGTTGGATGTGAACGGTGACGGCACCCTTGATGCGCCGCGCGTTATTGGCATGCCTGCTAATTCAAACCTCACGATCCAGAATGGCGCTTTTCCCCGGACGATCATGTTCAACTGGCGCGGTCGCACTGTGGACACGAGCGGCAACAGCACAAATCCGGAAAGTGTGCGAATCGGAAACTCATACGGTTCCACAACGGTGAGCATCACGAACGCGGGCCAAACCGCTATTGACCTGGCGCCCGTAGCAACCCCCGTCTCTAATCAAGATACCTCCGTGCCTGCGCTGCGCGAGACGACTCGAGTAACACCCTACCCGTGAGCCACAGAACTACGTAAGGGAAAGATGACTACTGTAGCAAGATCCGCAATCTGCAACTCGCAATCCGCAGTCCGCCAAGAGCGGCGCGGTGAGGCGGGCTTTACCCTCTTTGAAACGACGATTGCTATGGTCGTAATGATGATCGCGGCATTGGGTGCCGCATCGGTTTTTTCTTACTCCGTCAACTACAACTCCGGCGCCAGTGATCGACTGGTAGCGCTCGCGCTAGCCCAGGAACAATTGGAGAGAATTCGCAGTGGTCAATTCAATTCCACCACTACTGACACCATCCTCAACGGCGGAACTTCAGTTCAAAGTGGGTTGATCCGGAATGGTAAACGGTACGTGCTGACTACGACGATCGATGACAACCCGTTAACGGCTGCCACCGACGTTGTGCCCACAACGTCACTCAAGCGCATCACCGTCGCCGTCGCTCCGGAGAACGTGAGTCAGGGTTGGTCGCTGAATGCGGGCGCTCGAATCACTCTCATCACACAACGGGCGCGCTCCGATCGGTAAACGAACTGCACTATGGATTCGAGCAGAGCAAAACTTGAGCAGGGTTTCTCGTTACTCGAGCTGACGATAGCGCTCACCGTGACACTGATCCTGATGGGTGCTGCGACCACACTCCTGGCAACCTCGCTGCGCACGCGAACCCGAGAGAACAAGAGATCGGAAGCACTCAGCGATGCCGAACGCGCGCTCAGTATGATGTCGCGCGAGATTGGCAATTCAGGTTACGGCTTAACAACAAATGGCATCGCACCCAATGATTCGAGCGCTTCGTCAATTAGAGTGCGGGCCAATCTCGACAACAATACGACCCTCGCTGTTTCCGACATCGAGGCGGACGAAGATGTTCGCTACCTGCTGCAAAGTAACAACCGCACCATCGTGCGCTACTCTCCCCTACCCAGTCCCAACGGCACGACCACGGTGATGGCGTATGACGTCACTTTCATGCAATTGAGTTACTACGATGCTAATGCTGTCCTGATCACAGATCCGGCCCAGTACGGGACGGCAGAACGAGTCAGAATTGAGATCCGCATACAACTGCCGGCAACTATGGGAACACCTGCGTCCGTGGTTGGACTGGTGTCGGATGTAGCGCTGCGAAACGCGCCCAACACCCTTGCTCAGTTTTAACCTGGAGATCCAGCGATGCAAAAAAGGAGAAAGAACAGCCTCAGTTCAAGTCGCGCAAGCGAACGGGGAGCTGCATTGATCACCACGCTCTTGATCTCGATGCTGCTGCTCGCCGCCGGCGGAATGTTGTTGCTTACCACCGCCAGCACTGGAGTGAATACCTTCGACGCATCTGCGGAGATGCAGGCTTACTATGGGGCCGAGGCTGGTGTGCAGGAGACTCTAAACGTCTTGCGCGGCCATGTGCTGCCGAATCCTTTGTTCGTAGCCAATCCCGTGGGAACCATAGCTCCGGAAAACAGAATCGACTTTAGAAAAGCACTTGATCCCGCAATTTCAAACCTCGCTACCGATCCCACCTCTGCGGGCTTTCCCGGGCGGCTCTCTCGTTGGCTGACGTACAACTACACTCCCTCAGGAGGAGCCTACGCGGATCGCGTGGGCATCAGTCCGAGCTACAACCCGATTAATGGAGTTGCGTACCAAATCTCGATAACCGACCCCGACAACACTCCCTCCACGCGTCCGCCACGCCGCCTGGTAATCGAGTCAACCGGCTTTGGACCTCGTGGTGCACAAAAGAAGTTGTATCTCATGGTGACCGCTAACGGATTGAACATCACCGTTCCCGCCCCACTCGTACTGCGCGGCCATGACGATCTCAGTACCAACATCACAATTAACCTGGGCGACAGTAGCTCCAAGACTTACTCTGGAGTGGATGCGGCAGGCCTGGAGTCAACGCTGCCGGCGATCGCAATTAGCGCTCACGATGCCGCTACGGTGCAGGCAGCGTATGCGTCCAAGCCGGGAACGGTCACCGATCCGAAGTTTGCGGTCCTCGACTTGCCAAATGATCCACATCCGACCGGAGTGAAGCCTCCCTGGTTTCTGCGCACTGCAAACGATGCACGGGCCTTCCTGGTTGAATCGGAAGCACTCGCACGTTCATGTGCCGCTCCAGGCTCGCCCTGTGCGATGAGAGGGTCGGTAGTCTCATCGCTTAGCGGGGCTGCGGGTACTGTTGCCGCGCCGCAATTTACGGTTGTTAAAGGAGACTGCAACCTGGACAGTGGCGCAGGATTGCTGATTGTAACCGGCACGCTCACTCTGAATGGGAATCCGGGTTTCAGTGGTCTGATATTGGTGCTGGGAGCGGGACGAGTAATCAAATCTGGCGGCGGAAATGGCGACACTATGGGCTCTTTGATGATAGCCAGATTCGGCGCCACCGGTAATTTTCTGAATCCGAGCTTTGAAGTCAGCGGTGCCGGCACTTCGAACCATCAGTATGATTCAAGAGCTATTTTGAGCGCGATGGTGATGTCCGGGCCAACAGTATTGGGAATTGCGGAACGATAAAGTAATTGACGATTGCCGATTGGCAATTGCCAATTGGCCCGGTACAGGATGAATGTCGGTACCACCACGCGGTAGCGGGTACACCGTTCACATTGCCGATTGCGAATCGTTAATTACCGAAATTACCTTTTTTTGGCTACGGGCAAACGCCAATTGGCAATCGCCAATCGCCAATCCCTGATACCGACCCTCTTCAGCACTACTTCAAAAAGAACTTGCTTGACACCGGTCTGCTTAGCGGGAATGATGAGCCGACGCCGACGCAAATCGCCTCGTCGTTCTAGCTGGCCCCTGACCTGTCGCGCATGCCTGACATACTTCTCGTCGAAGACAAAGAAAGCCTACGCCGCGTTTTGCGTTTGACTCTCGAAAACGCCGGCTACTCTGTCACGGAAGCAGCGGACGCCCGCATCGCCCTAAACGAAATCGCCGCAGCTCCTCATCGCATCGTGCTCACAGATTTGCGCATGCCTAACGGGTCGGGGCTCGATGTCTTGCATGCCGCCCGCGCCGCTGACAGCGATGTACCAGTCATCGTGATGACGGCCTTTGGCTCCATCGATGAGGCCGTGCAGGCGATGAAAGACGGGGCTCACGACTTCCTACAAAAACCCGTCGATTCCAATCATCTGCTCCTATTGGTAGAGCGCGCTCTCGAGCAGGCGCGCCTGCGCACCGAAAACATCCTGCTGCGGGAAGAATGGTCGCGTCGCTATGGGTTTCCGCGCATTCTTGGAGAGTCGGAGGCAATCAAGCGCACAGTCGCCGAGACCCAACGCGTCGCCTTAACCGAAACCAACGTTCTGCTGCTGGGCGAATCCGGAACCGGGAAGGAACTGTTTGCCCGTGCGCTGCATCATCTTTCCGGTCGCCGTGAAAAACCGTTCGTGGCCATCAACTGCGCCGCTATTCCCGAAACACTGATCGAAAACGAACTGTTTGGCCACGAGCGTGGTGCTTTCACGGGGGCCAGCGATCGCCGGCTCGGGAAGTTTGAGCTGGCAGCGGGAGGTACCGTCTTCCTTGATGAGATAGGCGAACTACCACTCGCCGTCCAGGGCAAACTGCTGCGAGTCATTGAAGAGAAGACAGTCGATCGCATTGGTGGTCGCGCGCCTTTGCCCGTCGATGTCCGCATTGTCGCCGCCACCAACAAAGACCTGAAAGCTGCTGTGGAAAAGGGCGAGTTTCGCGGTGACCTCTTTTTCCGGCTCGCCGTATTTCCGATCGAGATTCCGGCATTACGCCAACGCGATAACGACGTGTTGTTGCTGGCGCGAGATTTTGCCGCGCAACTCGGCAAGGAGCTGCGCGGCCGAAAGGCCACACTCAGCGAGGATTCTCTGCGAGCGTTGCAAGCCCACGATTGGCCAGGGAATGTACGCGAGCTCGAAAACGCAATTGAACGTGCCTGCATTCTGACTGATACGATGCAGTTGGAACCAAAGGACCTTGGCCTGGCTGAACGCGGCGGCGAAGCTGGCGAGCAGTTCCAGTCGCTTGATTTGAGCGGCACGCTCTTCGAAGTAACCCAACGTGCGATTCGTTCGATCGAACGCCGCAAGATCGTCGCGGCGTTAGCAGCGAACGACGATAATAAGGCTCGCACCGCAGAAGATCTGGGTGTGAGTTACAAGACTCTGCTAACAAAACTGAAGGACTATGATCTCTGATCAGAGATGAACGACGCTCCCGAACCGCAGCCACCTGCCCCTTCTTCCGAAGCGGAATCCATCGGTGTTCATCACGACGCGGGAGCAATCGCCGGCGAAACTTTGGAGCCGGCGACGGCGGCCACTTCGGCGCCCGACAGCGATCGTCGACCTAAAGGACAACCTGGCACTGGACGCTCTGCCTTCTTCGTCGGGGCTGGCATCCTCATCAGCCGGATCGTCGGACTGATTCGTCAGCGCATCTTCGCCCACTACTTCGGCACCTCCGCGGCAGGTGATGCTTTCAGCGCTGCCTTTCGCATTCCGAACTTCCTGCAAAATATTTTCGGCGAGGGCGCGCTCTCAGCGTCCTTCATTCCGGTTTATGCAAAACTGCTGGCCGCGGATGATGAAGCCGAGGCTTCCCGCGTCGCCAACGCAGTACTCGGCTTGCTCGCTTTAGTTACCTCTCTGATCGTCCTGATTGGCGTAATAACAACTCCATATCTGATTGACCTTATCGCTCCGGGATTCTCGGGGGAGACGCGTGAACTAACAATCAGGCTCGTCAAGATCCTTTTTCCCGGTGCGGGCTTGCTGGTGCTTTCAGCGTGGTGCCTCGGCGTTCTCAACAGCCACCACCGCTTTTTTATTTCCTACACCGCGCCGGTTGTGTGGAATCTCGCCATCATCGGCGCGCTGATTATCTTCGGCAACAAGGTCGGTCAGTTTCCCCTCGCGGAGTTTACGGCGTGGGGTTCGGTGATCGGCAGCGCTTTACAGTTTGGGATTCAACTGCCCACCGTCTTCAAATTGGTGCAACGGCTGCGTCCGGTGATTGATGTCGCCAATGCTCAAGTGCGGACCGTGGTAAGGAATTTCTTCCCGGTCTTCATGAGTCGGGGCGTCATTCAGATTAGCGCTTTCGTCGATGCGATCCTGGCCAGCTTCTTACCGACCGGCGCCGTGGTCGCTCTCACCTACGCACAGAGTCTCTACACCTTGCCAGTCAGCCTGTTCGGGATGTCGGTCTCGGCCGCTGAATTGCCGGCTATGTCCCGGGCCATCGGCTCTGACGAAGAAGTTGCCCACGTCCTGCGCTTGCGACTGGATGCCGGGCTGAAACGTATCGCTTTCTTTATCGTCCCTTCAGCAATGGCCTTCCTCGCGCTGGGCGATGTGATCGCTGCCGTGCTCTATCAGACTGGGCGTTTTACACACGATGCCGCAATCTATGTCTGGGCAATCCTCGCCGGCTCAAGTATCGGCCTATTGGCGGCGACGCTTGGCCGGCTTTACTCCTCAACATATTACGCACTGCGCGACACACGGACTCCGCTAATATTCGCAATCATCCACGTTGCGCTCACCACGGTGCTTGGCTATCTTTGCGCGCTTCCGCTCCCCAGGTACCTTGGCCTTGATCCGAAGTGGGGTGTGGTTGGTTTGACTGCATCCGCAAGCATCGCCGCGTGGATTGAGTTTGTCCTCCTCCGCAGAAGTCTCAACCGGCGCATAGGCCGTACCGGGCTACCGCTTGGTTATTTGGGTAAACTCTGGTTTGGAGCGATCGTTGGTGCTGGGGCAGGTTGGCTCGTCAAAAGCCTGCTCGGCCCCTTGCATCCGGTTCCGCTAGCCGCTGTGGTGTTGAATGTCTTTGGCCTCACCTACTTTGCGGTAACTGCCCTGCTGGGGGTCTCGGAAGTCCGGCAGTTGGCGCAAAGGGTGCTCCGGGTTATGGGGCGGGGGAAAGGCTAAGGTCGCAAAAACCCCTTAAATTCCGCGAGTTTCTCTCCTCAGAATTTTTTTGAGA
>JBAPXA010000297.1:0-7526 GCA_049283975.1 Pyrinomonadaceae bacterium
GTCACGGCCGGGGTATTGGTTGCTTCATAATTGTGGAAGGCATCAGGTTGAGTAATGAAGACGCCTCCTAGATATGAAGTGCTTTCGACTTGCCGACTATTCACAACACTTACGGCCCTTGGCATTCCTAACGCATCGAGTTTCGACTGCTTTCATGTTTACCAGTAATTACTAGAGTCTCGAAAGTCCCATTGGTGCGGATGAGACGCAACACATAGATTTCTTTCTCGAAGGAATAATCGTCTGACGAAGCAGCTACGAAGACATTAAGGTCACGCGAGAAGCAGAAGCCAACGTTTAACAGATTCCTCCTCCTCTTGTTCGGGGCCGTACTCCTTACGGTTGGTGGCCTTATCTCCTTTCTGATCAATGGGTCCAACTCGGTGAAAGATTCGACTGTGTTATAAGCAAGGCCACGTCTGCTCTCAACGCTCAACCAAATTTCGAAGCCACAGTCGCTAACTCTGGTCCAGTGCCAGGGTCGATGCCATCAGGCATGGTCTACATTCCTGGCGGTGAGTTTTCCATGGGTTCGCTTGACCCGGGTCGAGACCGAGCTGGTTTGGTGGTGATCAACTCTGTGAGTTGTTTCGCGCGTTGCCTGTCAGAACTGACAGGTTCGCCGCGCAGCTATTTACGATAGAAGTGTCGCGCTAGTCCATACCGGTTACCGCAAATGGATATTCGGCCGCGGAATCAATTAGGAAAACAGTCGAGGACACAACAAATGTTGAAGAGATACAACATCCTGATGGCATCTCTGACGCTTCTCGCGATTGCAGGTTTGATGTCTGGCTGTAGTCAGGAATCAGGACCGACGGCGTCCATGACTTCATCCGATGGCTTAGACCGCACCGTTCTGCCGATCCCGGAACCGAAGAGGCAAACATACAAGGAACTGGACGTCCGCAATGCAAAGGCACCCGCACGCTGGGAAGTGAAAGCACCTCAGGGTGCGCCTAATGTAGTCGTGGTATTGATCGATGACATTGGCTTTGGTGCATCCAGCGCTTTTGGTGGGCCGATCAATATGCCGAACCTGGAAAAGGTCGCCGCGACCGGAATTAAGTACACTCGCTTCCACACGACTGCGTTGTGTTCTCCGACACGCGTTGCTTTGCTCACTGGCTATAACCATCACAGCAACAATGCCGGATCAATCATGGAAACCGGCACTGCGTTCCCCGGCAACACGGGCGTAAGGCCGCAGTCGATCACGCCGCTTGCCGAGGTGCTCAGGCAAAACGGCTACAGTACCGCTGCTTATGGCAAATATCACGAGACGCCGCCATGGGAAATATCGGCAGCCGGGCCATACGACCGTTGGCCGACGCATTCAGGTTTTGAGAATTTCTATGGATTCATTGGCGGTGAGACCAACCAGTATGCACCGCTGGTTTACGACGGCACGGCTCAGGTTGAGCTACCGGAGGATCCGAATTATCACTTCACGACCGATATGACCAACCACGCGATGTCGTGGATGAAATTCCAAAAGGCGTTGAGTCCGGACAAACCGTTCTACATGTACTACGCACCAGGTGCCGTACACGCTCCGCACCACGTGCCGGCGGAATGGCGAGATAAGTACAAAGGGAAATTCGACCAGGGATGGGACAAGGTGCGTGAGGAAACTCTCGCCCGACAGATCAAGCTTGGCGTCGTTCCCGCCAACACCAAACTCGCGCCGAAGCACAAGGACATTAAGGATTGGGAAGCACTTTCGGCCGATGAGAAGAAGCTGTTCACTACTCAGATGGAAACCTATGCTGGCTTTGCCGAGCACACGGATAACGAGATCGGGCGCCTTTACAGCGCGATCGAGGAAATCGGCCAGCTCGACAATACGTTGTTCATCTACATCGTTGGCGACAACGGCGCCAGTGCAGAGGGCCAGATGAACGGATGCTTCAACGAGATGTCGTTCTTCAATGGCGCTGCGGAACCCGTCGAGGGAATGGTGAAGAATATCGACAAATGGGGCGGTCCTGAAACCTATCCGCATTATGCCGCCGGATGGGCCGTTGCGATGGATACGCCTTTCCAGTACACCAAGCAGGTCGCCTCCGACTTTGGCGGAACGCGGAACGGCATGGTCATTCATTGGCCGAACGGCATCAAGGCCAAGGGCGAGGTTAGGACGCAATTTGGTCACGTCGTCGATATCGCTCCGACGATCTACGAGGCCGCCAAACTTCCGGCCCCGAAAAAAGTGAACGGTATCGACCAGGACCCGCTTGAGGGCAAGAGCCTTGTCTATTCATTCGACAATGCCTCGGCAAAAGAGACGCATACCGTGCAGTACTTCGAAATGTTCGGCAACCGTGCTATTTACAGCGACGGCTGGTATGCCAGGACCATTCA
Source organism: Pyrinomonadaceae bacterium (assembly GCA_049283975.1). Lineage (GTDB taxonomy): Bacteria > Acidobacteriota > Blastocatellia > Pyrinomonadales > Pyrinomonadaceae > PSRF01. The sequence continues at coordinate 2,365 of JBAPXA010000297.1, forward strand.
CAGGCCAGCGTGGCAGCCAGCCCCTTCACAAAAACTTGAAGAAGATCCTTGGGAACTCTACAACTCGAACGAGGACTTCAGCCTGACGAATAACGTTGCGTCGAGTAACGATGGCAAGCTGAAGGAGCTGCAGGCGTTGTTCATGACGGAGGCCGAGAAGTATCACGTGCTACCGGTCGACGATCGCATGCTTGAGAGGCTGAACGCTGAGCTTGTCGGCAGGCCGTCGGTAATGGAAGGACGAAATTCGGTCACTTACGGCCCAGGAATGAAAGGCATGGGCGTAGATATCTTTATCGATACGCGCGGCAAATCCTACACAATGACGGCTGATGTCGACGTGCAAGCCGGCGCGAACGGTGTGATCGTCGCACAAGGCGGCAGGTTCGGCGGCTTCTCGTTCTATCTGAAGGGCGGCAAACCGGCTTTCACATACAACTTTCTGGGGTTGGAGAAATGGGACATCGTCTCGTCCTCCGCTTTGAGTCCGGGCAAACACACCATCGTTTATGAATTCAAATCCGATGGCGGTCTTGGCAAAGGCGGAGTGGGAACGATCACTGTCGACGGGAACAAGGTCGGCGAAGGCCGGATTGAAAAGACCCAGCCCGGAATCTTCTCCGTTGACGATCTGGCCGATGTCGGAACCGACGACGGAACGCCCGTTACCGACTATGGCCCGTCGAAGAAATTCACCGGCACGCTTAACAAGCTGTCGCTTGTTACCAGCAAATAGAAGCTTGCGAGAGAGCGACTCGGGCCGGCTGTACGACAGTTACGGCTCTTTGTTTTGCTACGAGACATCACGCCTCGCCTGTCCAAAATGACAGTTACGCGCAAATCCTCAACGTAGTAAACACAACTCACATCGGAGGTAAGGGCAGGTGCGCAAGAAGAAAGCCAAACCGCAAGTTAAGAGCAACTGGTTAAAGAACCACCTTGCGGGCGCCGCCATCCTCTCCGTGGTAATCATCGGTACGTTGTATGCGATGAACAGAGCACGACAGCAGAGCCTGGTCACAGTTGACGCCAACGTTTCTTGCGAGACGAACATTAAATCTCCTCACGCTGCTCACGCGACCAACTCCAATAACGAAGCTGATTCAATCGGAGTACTCGAACCTCCGGTTATCATTACAAACAATGCGCCTGGTCCTGCTCCTGAAGGCATGGTGTGGATTCCTGGTGGAGAATTCTCGATGGGCAGTGAAGCTCCGGAGATGCAGGATGCCCGTCCGTTTCATCGCGTCGCATTGGATGGTTACTGGATGGACCAGACTGAAGTCACTAACGAGCAGTTCGGACGCTTTGTCAAAGAGACTGGTTACGTCACTGTCGCTGAGCGGCCAATCGATCCAAAAGATTTTCCCGGAGCACCTCGTGAAAACCTTCTGTCGGGATCAGTCGTGTTTACACCGCCAGATACAAAAGTGCCGCTCGACAATCACTTCGTTTGGTGGCGCTATGTCGCTGGCGCCAACTGGCGTCATCCGGATGGCCCGAGCAGCAGTCTCAAAGGCAAGGAAAAACATCCGGTGGTTCATATCGCGTTTGAAGATGCCGCAGCTTATGCGAAGTGGGCCGGAAAGCGTTTGCCGACAGAAGCCGAATTCGAATTTGCAGCGCGCGGCGGTTTGGATCGCAAGCGGTTCGCCTGGGGCGATGATTTCAAGCCGGGGGGCAAGTTTCAGGCGAACTCTTTTCAGGGACAGTTTCCGCAGAAAAACACAGGCGAGGACGGCTACACGGGCAGCGCGCCAGTCGGCCGGTTCGCTCCCAATGGCTTTGGACTATTCGACATGGCCGGCAACGTTTGGGAGTGGTCCGCCGATTGGTATCGGCCGGATTACTACAAAACTCTTGCAGCTACAAATCAGGTGGCGCGCAATCCACAGGGACCTTCCGACAGCTTCGACCCGGCGGAGCCTGGTGTGGCGAAGCGCGTGCACAAAGGCGGTTCGTTTCTTTGCACGGATGAGTACTGCGCCCGCTACATGCCTGGTGGACGCGGAAAGGGCGAGCCTAACACTGGCACGAATCATCTTGGTTTTCGCTGCGTGCGCTCAGCGAAGTAATAGAGTGCTTAGTTCCATGAGAGGAGAAACGACTGTGAAACTCATTAAGGTCATCATTCTTTGCTTGGTTGCGCTCACTGCTACTGCGGCATTCGCGCAAGAAAAGACAGCCGACACGAACATGCAGATCCTCCTCGATAAGGTGAAGGCCGACAAGAAGCTCGTAGTGGCAGCGAATATGGATCTGACAGAACCCGAAGGAAAAGCGTTCTGGCCTATCTACGACGCCTATCAAAAGGATCTTCAGACAATCAACGAACGACTCGGTAAAACGATTCTTGCTTATGCTGAAGCCTACAACAATAAGTCGCTCACTAACGCGCAGGCTAAGCAACTCACTGATGAGGTCCTGGCAATTGATCAGGACGAGATTACACTGCGTAAGGACTACTCGGTCCGGCTCGGACGCGCGATACCAGCAATCAAGGCGGCGCGTTATCTCCAGATCGAAAACAAGATTCGAGCTGCGATCCGCTATGACCTCGCCGCGGGGATTCCACTCGTTCCATAAAACAAGAAGCCATCCACAGATCACACAGATCTGGTGATGTTAAATCTGCGGATAACTAATCAGAAGGAATATCGATCATGAACCAGTTGCGATACGTCGCAATCTTAACGCTCGTTCTCTCTTTTACAGGGATCGTACAGGCTCAAGGTCCAACGAACGAGTCATCCGATTCACCTATCTCAAGTCCTAAGCCGCAAGGCGCTGATCCTAATAAGTGGCAGTTTCAGTTTAGTCCTTATATATGGATCGCCGGTGTCAACGGCAGGGCCGGACTCGGAAATTTGGTCGTCGACGTTGATGCGGGCATCACTGATGAAAACGTTGATCTCAACTTCGGATTAATGGGAACGTTTGAGGCACGCAAGAACAGGTTCGTTATTCTGACCGACTTGCAGTACTCGAACCTTGGGACGGACCGTGCTACTCCGGGTCCACTCTTTTCGAGCGCCGAAGCCGACTTCAAAACCTTCGTCCTGGATCCTAAAATTGGTTATCGCATCATCGACAATCGAGAGAAAGGCGCGTTCGTGGATGTGCTCGGTGGCATTCGCTATTGGCACATAAAAACGGATCTGACCCTCAACGCGGGATTGGTTTCATCCGTCACAGCGTCACGCAGCCGCTCCTGGGTCGACGGTGCCGTCGGCCTTCGTGGAAAGACACATCTAACGCCGCGCGTCTTTCTCACCGGCGAGGCTGATCTTGGTGGCGGAGGTTCAAACTTCACTTATCAACTCTTTGGTGGTGTGGGCTTCCTGGTTGGCAAACGATACGCATTAATCGCTGGCTATCGCGATCTGGATGTTAACTACAACAAGGATGGCTTTCTTTTCGATAACGCCCTGCATGGTCCAATATTGGGCTTCGGAATCAAGTTCTAATCCCGCGTTCCCTTCGACCACGCTGTTCGCGGAATTCTGTTACGCGACGGCACGTCTTCCTCATTGCGGCAGTAGTCAAGAGCTTTGGTACGCGGAGTCGAGGTCACGATCATAAGCTGGTAGTGTAGCTTCCCGACTCTATTCCGATGTTAGAGAAACTGCTAAGCCGGCGACGCAGCGCGATTCAGAAACCGCTGGTTTTGATTTCGGGCCTGTTTCTTTTGGTGCTCCTGGGTGACACTCGCACGATCAGAGCGCAAGAGCCCACGAAACGCGACGAGTTTTGGCCCGGGGTCGAGGTCTATATCAACGTTAAGCCGAAGGTTAGGCTCTACTTACTGGGGGGCGTCAGCAAGAGCATTGAAGATGGAGAGCTTTTTAACGCTCAGAGTTACGAAGCCCAAGTCGGGGCGCACGTTGACTACATCCCAAACGATCACGCAATCCTGCGCGCTGGTTATCGCTACGGGAGGGCAGTAGGGGACAACGACGATGGCTTCAGGGAGCACCGGATACTGGCCGATCAAATACTGCGAAAGCTCCTGCCGGCTGATCTGCTATTGACCGATCGCAACCGGGAAGAGTTTCGCTTTATCAGGGGAGAATTCTCATTTCGCTACCGGAACCGCGTGACGATTGAACGCGAGTTTCAGTTCGACCTGCCCCTTCTAAGGGGTCGGACGATTGCTCCATACGTATTAGGGGAGATTTTTTATGATACGCGTTTCGGCGTCTGGAACCGGAATCGCTATGCTGTAGGCGTAGTTCAATCGTTGCGACGTGGACCGATCCTAAGGAAGTTGCTGCCCAAACGTGGGATCAACCTGGACCTCTACTTTATGCGACAAAACGACAGCCGCTCCAGCCCTCCGCATGTAAATGCCCTGGGAGCTTCGCTGATCTTCCACTTTTGAGACTGAAGATGCTCTTCGACAGCCATCGCATGGAAACCGGAACCCTGATTCTCTTCCTGGCAGTTGCACCGCCACCACCATGTGGTGATAACTCCGATCACACCAGGCGCCTGTGGTCTGGAGCTTAAGAGAGGAATACTTTACAACCTACTAGCTTGTGACGCCGTTGTAACGTCGCTACAGATAAATCGGGTGCGTTAGCATCAAGCGCAATATAGAAACGTTTCTGCTCCACTAATCAACCCCTCTCAGCAAATAATTACGACCGCGATTTCACGAACCTTACAACTCGTTCAAAAGGAAAGAAAGGAGCGCTCAATTCATGAGCGCTCCTTATTTGTTAGCGGTTACTGGTTAGTGTTTGTTGTCGAAAGTGGGGCCGCTCCCATTACTTCTTAATAACAATACTGCTGCCCGTTCCTACACTGTTGTCGATCAGCCACATCACTCTGCCCCATCATCTGCTAGAGGCTCATCGAAGGACTATGTTCCTTGCTCTCGGGTCTGCACACAATAAACTTTAGATGGCAACTCTTGCACTCGTAGGTCTCACCGTCGTTCAAACCAGGAGCTAGCCAAACCATCATGCAATTTGGACACGAGGTAGTAGGCAGGTGCCGGCGTTTTTTTAGATAGTTTAAGTCTCGAGATTCCAAGCAATACCTCAATTTCAGCTAAATTTTCTGCATCGTGACCGTCACGATCCGATTATCTCCCGCAGTCATACTGTAGGCCACCCAATAACCTGCCGCTGGGTATCGCTTGAGCTGATAAATCGATC
>JBAPXA010000298.1:0-20728 GCA_049283975.1 Pyrinomonadaceae bacterium
ATTCCGATTAGAACCAGGGTGGCCAGCACCATCGGCACGATCAGAAGCCGTGCAGCCTTCCCAAAATTATCGATACGAAAACCAATCTCTCTTAACGACTCTCCGCGCACTCGGTGGGACCAAAACATCAATCCAAAAGCGAAAATTATCGGCACAACCAGCAGTAGATTACCGGCGCCAGCGACCGCAGTAATCACCCACTCAGCAATCAGACAGGAGGTCATCACCGAGATGATTTCCCAGATTGCCAACGATTTATCTACACCCTGATTGGCAGCTTCGTGCAACGTTCTTAACTCCAGCCTGGCTTTATTTCTTTCCCCCGGCACGCTCGACCAAGTCTGTTAGTTTCCCATTTTCATCAACGGCGAAACGGATCGGGTAACCCAGCAGTTGTAGAGTTCGGCGCATTCCGCCGCCACTCTCGTGCACTGCATACACACTTGCTTCATGGACGCCGGCAGCAACATTCACAACCGGAAAACTGAAGCCGTGCCACTCGTCCTGCGACCAACCGGCCCGCTGCACGTCCGGTCGCGAGAGGTTGGCTACACCACTTGCGACAAATCGATCGTCGATGAATAACTGCACCTGGACACGGTCCCAAGGCGCCCGGTTGTTTACCGCCCAACCGGAGATTGTGTCGGAGGTGGCTTCCCCGAAACCATGGAAGTAGGGCGGAAAGGCTGTGAAGAAGAAACCAACAGCGAGACAAGCAACGAAGAGAGTTTCGGCGATCGATTTTCCGATCAGAATGCGAAAAAGTTTCAATCGAGTTTGGTCCATCAAAGTTTGCAGGGTGTTTCTTCCGTTGGTCGGCGATCAGGGCTGGCATTATAGACGGAAGCTTTGCCTCAAAAGTAGCAATTGCGACGCGTCGCGTCCTGTGATTTTAGGAAAACGCCATAGATGGATATCCTGCGCGGAAATGCACAAAAAAAATCGCTACGCTTACTTTACTTGTTCCGGCGCGGCTGTCGCGGTTGAGGAAGCGCATTGCTCGGAAACAGCTTGGGCCAGCGTGAGCTAAAGCGCTCGCGAACTAAATCTTCAACTTCATCGGCAGTTGCACACTCGAGACACTCGCGGGCAATGCTTCTGGCTTCGCGGGAGTCGATGGCCGCCAGCACTGTGCTGACGCGCGAGATCGAAATTGGCGTCATGCTGAGATCCGTAGCGCCCAACCCGACAAGTAGTACCGCGTAAACCGGAGTGGACGCCATCTCGCCGCAGACGATCGCGGGAATACTGGCCCGGCGCGCCGCCGTAAGGCTGCGCTCGATACTTTGCAGCACTGCCGGATGAAGCGTGCGGAACCAATCCGCCACCTGATCACTGCTGCGATCAACCGCGAGGGTGTATTGCACGAGGTCATTTGTGCCGAGTTCGAAAAAGTCTACATTCCGGGCCAGCTTGTCGGCCGTCAAAACAGCCGAGGGCACTTCAATCATGGCGCCTATGCCCACTTTTCCCAGCGGCACTCCTGCGGCAGCGAGTTTCGCAGACTCGCTTTCGATAATTGCGCGCGCCTGCTGCACGTCAGCTACATCCGCAACCATTGGCAAGACGATGTCGAGATGACCTATAGTCGCAGCACGCAGAATGGCTCGCACTTGAGTGCGCATCACTTTCTCATGACGCAAACCGAAGCGGATCGCCCGCAGGCCCAGAGCCGGGTTTCGTTCCGCATCGCCAGGAAGCTCGGGAGCGTCTTCTGCGCCCAGATCAAACAAGCGCACGATTGCGCCATCGTCCCCTGCCAGTCGGGCAACCTCGGCATAGGCAGCAACTTGTTCGTCCTCTGAAACGGTTACGCCCCGGCGCGAAAGTAAGAATTCAGATCGATACAAGCCAACTCCACGCGCGCCGTATCTCTTGATTCCTTCGAACTCAACCGGCACTTCAACGTTGGCTCTTACTCTGATCTCGACTCCGTCACTGGTCTTTAACGGGCCTGCGACTCGCGAGGCCGAAGTAGTGCGGCGCTGAGCGCGGTTGGTGATTTCCTGCTTGTAGAACTGCAGCGTGGTTTCCGTGGGATAAAGCACAACCTCACCGCGCACGGAGTCGACAACAACTTCGTCGCCAGTGCGAGCGCTGCGAAAAAAATCGTGCAGCCCAACCACCGCGGGAATTCCCAGGCCCCTCGCGATGATGGCCGTATGGGAAGTCCAACCGCCCGAATCTGTCGCAATCGCCCGCGCAAACTGCAAATCGAGTTGGGCCACTGCCGAAGGCAAGAGATCTTGAGATACGATCACTGAGTCCTGCGCGAGTTGCCGCGGCCGTGGATTCTCGCCGCTTAAGGAACGCAACACACGCTGCACCACGTCGTCAATATCGGCCGCGCGTTCCCTCAAATAGTTGTCCTTGATTTCTGAGTAAACCGAGATCAGTTGATCGCCGACCACTTTAACCGCCCACTCCGCATTCGCCAGCTCCTGCGATATGTGGCCTTCGACCCGAGCGATCAGTTTTGCATCTTCGAGGAGCAGCAGATGAGCGTCAAAGACGTAGGCGTGCTCTTTCCCAAGTTCGTTCTCAGCTCGCGCCTTGACCGCCACCAATTCGCGCCGTGCCAGCCGGAGCGCCGAGCGAAAACGCTCCAGCTCTCCATCTACTTCTCCAGGTTCAATGCGGGAACGATAGACGTAAGTGGTGTTTCCATGCATTCGCAACACGCGGCCAACCACGATGCCTTCCGAAACTCCCAACCCTTTCCAGCGTCCCTCCTGGCGCAACGGCGGTGCGGGCATCGGTTCCGAAACCGTCTTCGCTTCACCAAAGCTGTCGCGAAAAAGATCGTCGAGGGCATCGAGCGCTGCGGCTTCATCGGGCCCGGCCGCGATCGCACGTAGCGATGTTCCGGAGCTGGCGGCAAGCATCAGAACGTTTAGGATCGACTTCGCATCGGCGCTTTGGCCGGTGTCTACGCGTTCAAGTTCTATTGTGCTTTGAAATTGACTGGCTACGCGGACCAGTTTCGCGGCCGCGCGGGCGTGCAAACCAAGCTGGCCGACAACAGTGAGGATCCGTTCGACCATTTATGCTTTTCCACTTTTGGGAGGCGGCGTCAGCAATTCGCCGGCTACATAAATTCCCTGCCGGCCAAGGTCGCAAACGCGGCGAGCAGTTTCGTTAAGGGTTACCTGAGCGTCCTGGCTGGCCAACTTGATCACCATCGGCAGGTTAACGCCAGTGACTACTTCAACACTGCCTTCTTCCAAGAACATCGAGGCGATGTTGGTAGGAGTGCCGCCGAACATGTCCGTCATTAGCAGGACACCGACTCCCTGAGAAACCCTCGTCATCGCCCGCTGCACTTCATCGCGGGCAGCGTCAACGTCGTCATGCCAGCCGATCGAGACCGCCGTAATATGAGAGATCGGACCAATGATCATCTCGGCCGCGGCCAGTAGCTCACCCGAAAGGTGGCCATGAGTCACAATAACGCCGGCAACCTTCTTTGTTTCCTCGGCGGCACTGGCTTGCTCAGGGTTGTGGGACATCAGCTCCCCTCCTTTCTGAATGGCGGTAGCACGACGAAACTGAGGATATTTTTACTTATGTCGATTTGCCTGGCGCACGTCGCGATGAACCGCGTGAGCGTCAAAGCCACCGCGTCGCAACCGGCGAGCTAGAGCGTTAGCGATCATTACCGAACGATGCCGGCCGCCAGTGCAACCGATCCCGACGGTCACATAAGACTTTCCCTCACGCTTATACAACGGAAGCAGGTAATCAAGCAGATCGCTAAAGCGACTCAGCGTCTCTTCGACTTCCGGTTGCGCGCGCAGGTATTTGACTACGCGCGGATCATGCCCGGAAAGCCGTTTTAAATCGGGAACGAAATGCGGATTTGGCAAATGCCGCACGTCAAATAGCAACTCAAGATCACCCGGGTTGCCGTATTTGTGTCCGAAACTCAGGACCTGCACCCGCATGGGGCCACCTTTCCGTCCTGGACTAAACCGCTCCAGTAACAAGGCGCGGAGTGTGTGTACCGTGTGATCAGAAGTATCGATAATTTGATCGGCCAAACTGCGAATCCGAGCCATCGCCCGGCGTTCAGCACGAATGGCAACAAGCAATCCTTGTCCACTCTCGGCCGGATGGGGACGGCGCGTCTCGCTGAAACGCTGCTTCAAGACTTCATCCCTGGCTTCCAAAAAAATTACGTGAACATTCAGCCCGGTTTCACGCAGCGCGGTCAGTTGTTTAGCAAAGCCGGCCAGGAAAGTGCCTTCGCGGATATCGATGACAAGCGCCGCGCGTTCAATTCCCTTTCCGTCTTCGCCGCCGGTAACTAGTCGCGCAAACGTCTGCAACATTGTTACCGGCAGATTGTCGACCGAAAAGTAACCCAGGTCCTCAAACGCATTCGTTGCTGCCGACATCCCCGAGCCGCTCAGGCCCGTGATGATGACGACCTCTGGCGCTCCTCGCAATTTTTCGGCGGCTTCTGTTTTCTTTCGCGGCATGGCTGGTCTGACGGTAAGATTAGCCCGTTAGGTAAGTCTACTACGGTCTCTGACTCACCTTGCACTACCACTTTACAAAAAGTCCGGGATACAGTCCCGGGAAGCGGGACGACTGATAGTAGCCCAGCACTTCAGTGCTGTTTCGATGCGCATAAGCAGCAGAGTCCGTGAAACGGACCACTGAAGATGTAGCAACAAACTTTTGATTCAGGCGTCCGTTTCACGGACTGGAATCTGGTTGCTTCTGATGACCCGGCACTAAAGTGCTGGGCTACTATCAGTCGTCGGCTTCGCCGACTTAAAAGCAGACTCTTTGTCAAAGCCGCGCTACACCGGCGGCAGAGCCAAAACCGACACCTTCGAACGAAGCCGAGACTTCGCAGAAAAAAGGCAGGAACCTGTCCTGCCTTTCTGAAAGTGTTGCCCAGCAGAAACATTCTTGCTCTCTAAGGTTCGATTAAACCAAAGTTTCCATCTTTACGTTTATAGAGCACACCCAGCCGGTCCGTATCTGCATCGCGGAATACCACGAATTGATCTTGCTCACCGGAGAGACGAAGTGCGGCCTCCTCCGCCGTCATTGGCTTCACCGAATACCGCCTGGCGGCGATTATCCTCGGAGGCCGCGGCGTGGCTTCGAGCCGGCCCCCCGGTTCCGGCGCCACCGCGGCGGCACGGCGAGCACCCTGCTTGCGGTCGATCATTTTCTGCTTCAGTTTTAAGGCCTGGGTTTCGATCTTCCCGATCGCCCTGGTCAACGCCATGTACATATCGGCATTAATGTCTTTAGCGGTTAACGTGTGATCGCGCCAGTGCACTATCACTTCTGCGATTTGCCGGTTCTTTTCCACGGCAATGATCGCATGCGTCCAGGCGGTCGTATCGTTGAAGACGTGGGCGAGCTTCTTAAAATGCGCTTCTACGTGTTTGCGGATCGCAGGCGTGACGTCGAGGTGTCGCCCGGTGTACTCGAATCTCATAAGACTCCATTCTATGAAGGAAGTAGGTAAAGCGCAGCTCGCCAGACTATCGGGTGGTCCAGCAGATAACTTTAGGGGTAGATCAGAAACTGAACCTGGCGACGCGCCGCTCGGGGGGGCTTTAAGTCACTGCACGGCGTTCACGCGATCCGGGTATCTGCATTTGATCCCGGTACTTTGCGACAGTGCGCCGCGATAACTTCATTCCGTCTTTCGCCAAAATCTTCACGACTTGATCATCCGTGATCGGATTGTGTGAATCTTCTTCTTCGATGAGTTTTTTGATCTGAAGCTTAATGATCCGCGTGGAAACCTCTTCCCCGTCTTCGTTCATCATGCCTTCAGTAAAGAACCGCCGCAACTCAATCACACCCTGCGGTGTGTGGGCGTACTTTCGGTTAACCACGCGTGACACTGTTGAAAGGTGCATACCAATGTCCTCAGCAATGTCTTTCAACATCATGGGCTTGATGTATTGCACGCCTTTGTCGAGAAACTCTTTTTGCCGGTGCACCATTGACTCTACCACTTTGTAAATGGTTTGCCGCCGGTGCTCGATGTTACGCAATAAGTCCACGGCAGAGCGGACCTTCTCGCGTATGAAACTCTTTGTCTCGCTGCTCGTGCCCGGCTGACTTAACATTTGCTGGTACTGCTGGCTGATCCGCAGGCGCGGGCTGCCATCGTCAGCAAAATAGATCACGTACTCGTCGTCGTCCTCATCGAGTTTCTCAATGTAGATCTCCGGGGTGATCAAGATCGGCTCTTCGGCAGAATAGCGCCGGCCCGGATAGGGTTCGAGGGTGCGGATAAACTGCAGCTCCGCTAACAAGGTATCCACGTCGATCCCGATCTGTTTGGAAAGATGAGGCAACTTGTGCTGTTGCAGCTCCTGGAGATGGTCGTTGATCAGTCTGGCGGCAAGACGATCGCTTTCCCCCCGCACTTCCAACTGCACCAACAACGACTCCTTTACATCCCGGGCACCGCAACCAACTGGATCAAGCCGCATCACGGCCTGCCGCGTCTCCTCGACCAGTTCCTCTGTCCAGCCGCCCATCTGCGCGATTTCCTCATTGGTCGCATTCAAACGCCCATCGGCGTCCAGATTCCCAATTACACAGATTGCGGCCTCACACTTCGCCGCATCCATCGGACTCATGTGCAACTGCCATTCGAGATGATCGGCCAGAGATGGCGGCTTGGTAAGAAACTGTTCGAAGGTGGGAGCGTCTTCTTTGTATTCAACTTCCTGCGTCTTATAACCAGGATCGAGATAATCCTGAAACTCGCGGCCAAAATCTATTTCATCAAACGCATCGCGGGAGGCTTCATCGCCAACCACTTCATCACCGATGGAATCCTCACTGGGATCTGCCGAACCGTGCGCTTCAAACTCACCCGCTTCGTGATCTCCCTCAGTGGCGGCAAAACCCTCAGTATCGCCAGAGCCATTGGAAGACGGCGAGCCTAGCTCCGGCTCTGCTGCTTCGATACGCGGTTCGTCCGCCGCGGCATCAGCGCTGGCGAGATGATCCAAAATCTTCTCCGCCAACTCCTGGGCTTCCTCCTGCGTCACCACTTCCTCAAGCACCGGATTCTCAAGCAGCTGCTGTTGAATCAGATCGCTCAATTCAAGCGTCGTCATTTGCAGCATCTCAATGCGCTGGCGCAACTGGGGCGTCAACACGAGACGTTGAGAGAGGTTTGTAGTTAGTTTAAGGGACATTCCTTAGGACAAAAGCGACTGTTGTTTTTATTTTGCGCCTGGTTGCGCACGAGGATTATAACCGATTCCGGGACTGTTTGCGCGGCACTTTCACATGCGGAATTTTTCGCCCAGATAGAGTCGCCGAACTTCTGCGTCTTCTGTCAACTCTCTTGGGGGCCCGGAGCGAAAAATTTTACCTTCGGCCATGATGTATGCTCGATCGGTCACACCCAGGGTTTCGCGCACATTGTGATCTGTGATCAAAAGGCCGATTCCACGATCACGCAGATACAGTATGACATTTTGAATATCGTTGACGGCTTTAGGGTCGATGCCGGCGAAAGGTTCGTCCAGCAGAATATATTGCGGTTCGGTTGCGAGCGCGCGCGCGATTTCTGTTCGTCGCCGTTCGCCGCCGGAAAGAGCATCACCACGCGTATTGCGGACATTGGCGATACCAAATTCTTCCAACAACTCCTCCAACCGCGTCAAGCGCTCGCGCCGTCGCAGGCCCATCGTTTCCAGGACGGCAAGAATATTCTGAGCGGCCGTCATTCTGCGAAACACCGAGGGCTCCTGCGGCAGATAGCCAAGCCCCAGGCGCGCGCGCAAATACATAGGTAATTGTGTTACATCGCGTTCTCCCAATCGCACCACGCCTGAATCAGGGTGCTCCAAACCAACAATCATATAGAACGTCGTGGTCTTACCCGCACCGTTGGCGCCTAACAAACCGACTACTTCGCCCTTCTCGACGTGAAGACTTACATCATCGACTACGCGGCGGCGATTGTAGCTTTTCTGTAAATGAGAAGCGGCGAGAGCTAAGGGCGAGGGGGCCGGTTGAGTGTGATGTCCGGCAAGCGCCGAACCTGTCTTGATAAATTCGTCTCTGTCGTTTTCAGTGATCGCCAAGACTTTCCACCTGAGCACACATCCTAATTTCTGTAAGGGCGGCACTCCGTGGCCGCTTATTTGGCCTTCAAGGGCGCCCATGGAGGGACGCCCCCTACACATCTTGTCAAAGTTAAGTCACTACTCAATCTAGTTTCTCTTGACCTTATGAGTTGAGCGAACACGTCCAGGCGATTGTGGCCCGCGCGGATCATCTGCAACGACTCTATCTTCTCGCATATAAACCGTCAAACGTGCCCCTTCGGTGCTGCCTTTGTCAGCGTCATCCACCCGTGCCGGGTTGCCCTTTAACACCGCGACCTCATTGGCGGTGGTGTATTCCACCCAATCTCCGGTGCCTTTTCGATTCGGTTGGGTCAGCACCACACTTCGCTGCGCCACCGTTTTTTCCATCTCGTTGTTTTCCTTGTTCAGGTAGACGTCAGCGACGCCGCTCGTGATGCGGTCTGTTCCTTGACGAATATCGACATTGCTTTCGTAATGCAGCAAACGGTTGGAATCTGAGTAGAACATTGAATCTGCCGTGGTGAATACCGGAACAACTGCGCTGGAGTCCTTACGCCGCGCGTTGTAGACCGCACTCTGCACGCGCCCGTTGGCATCCATTTTCTTTTCGTCGCGATAGATCGTCAGCTTGTCACCGCGCACAAAGTTATCGTCCTGCCATGCGCGCGCATTGCCGGTGTAAATAGCAATCCCGCTGTCGTGATGAAACTCGCCGCGGTCGCTGACCACATAAACGGGACTCTTAACTTTGCGAAAAGGAGTCGCACCGTTGGTCTGTTCCTGACTGTAATAGGTCGTCGCCGTTTTTCCGCGACTATAAGAAACATGGTCGCGCAGGCTTGAATCCAGCTCCACAGCCTTGGTGCGGGCGCGCGCGTCCCAGACCGTGGGCTCGCCGCCGCGCATCCGAATCATGTCGTCAGCCGCAACGTAGGAAATGTTTGCCGCCACGCCGTTGCGATCGTTCTCATTAAACTTGGCGTCGTCCTGCGCGTCCATGCGCTCAACGTCCTGGGTTTCTTTCACAAACACTGCCGCAATCTTCTTCCCGGTCAGGGTTCGGACGCCGCGCGTATCGGTCTTGAAGACCGGCTCAATCACAGCCTTGGCGCCGCCACTAGCAGTGAAGATGCGCGCGAGGTTTCCAGATTCAAAGAAGTCGCAATCAAACCTCGGCGCCGTTAGGGTTTTGCGATCTGACGCGGCATTTTGCACGACCGGGTCAACAACCAACTCCCCATTGCCAACCGCTTCGGCCTTTTCCAGGTCACGGCCGGTAACTCGCCAGCTGAGCTTTACCGCATCTGCGGTCAGACGCTTATTCGCCGCTCGAGCGTCGCCCGCCTTCGACTTGGGCGCGGCCAGCGTAATTATCGAGCGCCCTTCACTGCGCATCTCTCGCAACAGACTGCGGTCGCCCTGCGCCTGAAACTTCACCTCGAGCAGATTCGCCCCTGTCAGGGTCATGTCGGCGTCGGCATCAAGTGTCCGCGACCGTGTTTCTTTCATTGCCACGGCACGTTCCAGTCGTTGATCCTTATCAAGGAAGAAATCCATGTCCACCGCTTGTACTTCAGCGCCCCTGCCCTCTTCGCGGGAACTGAGGTAAGAGTTTCCGCGCACTTCGACTTTCTGAAGACGTTTCTGATCATTTAGGGTAGCGAACAGCTCATTGCCGCTCATGGTGTCGCGCTCCTGATCGGCAGTGACGCCGCCATAAAAGGAAAGCCTCAGAGTCTGGTGCTCAAACATCGCGCGTGCGGAGCGAATTGAAACCGGGCGGGAACGAGAGCCAACAGGTGCGGATGAACCCTGCTGAGCATCAGGAGCCACCGTTATTTGGACGTCTTTTTTGAGTTCCAGTCTTTTGCTTTTGCCGTCAACAATCGCGCCAGTCGAGTTTCCGGAAACGTTCTCACGGCTAAAACTAATTGCCGCATCCGTCTGGGCCACTTCAGTGCTTTGGTTGTAGACCAGCGACTCGGTATCAACCTTCAGCGCGTCTTTCGTCTCGATCTTCACGCTGCCCTGAAAAGTCATCATCGAGTTTGCCTGATCATAGATGGCGCGGTTGGCGGAGATTTGGTCAGGTTTGTCACCGACTGGGGGATAAACCGCGAGACTAACTGTTTCGAGCTCGTGATGACCGTCGGAGTAAGTGATGTCGCGTGAAGCCTTGAGTAGCAAATATAAGCGATCGTCTTTGGTGACGCGTTGCTCGTAACCTTCAGTGATGCCCGTAATCTCTTTTGAGAGTTCAGGAGCCTCGGAACGCATGCGAAAGGGCTTGTTGTTGCGCAAGCGGTAATAGGAGATCGCGATGAACGCAACGCCGGCAGTCAGGATCAGGATTGCCAGCGCGCGGGCCACGAGCGGCACTCTGTGTCGCAGGCCGACTCGAATCTCTCGCTTTCTAGTGACTGCTTGCATTAATGGTCTTTGGTCTTTGGTCTTGGTCTTGGTTATCGGTGCAACTAGTCGCTGCCGCGCGCGCGGGCGCATCCTGCAAAGGCCTAAGACCAAAGTCCAAAGGCCAAAACACGAACTAAGAAACCGTCACTCGACATTAGTTATTCGCATATCCTCAACATTCAACTGCATCCGCACTTCGCCATTCCAGGTATTGGTCTCGATCGTGTAAGCCAGTTCGATGCCGTTTGTGACATCGGGCGTTCGCTTTTTCTCGTCAATACAGTTCCACCAGATCGTTTCCAAGGGGCGCCCTGCAGGGCCGATTACGTGCATCTTTAGGTGTCGCTCCTTTAGCACCCGTGGTTCGCCAACTCGTCGCAGGTTGTTGGTCATGAATACCGGTCGCGGATTTCCCGCACCGAACGGCTCTAGCGAGCTTAACTCATTTGCCAATTGGAACGTGATCGCCTCTGCTGGAAGCTCGGCATCGATATGCAAACACGGCTGCAAATCGTCGTCTGTCAGACAACTGGCCGCGTGCTCATTCAACCTGCGGCGAAACTCCGGAATGCGGTCAGCACGAATGGTGATGCCGGCGGCATGCGAGTGGCCGCCAAACTTCTCAAACAAATCGGCACACGAAGTTAGGCCATTCAGCAGGTGATAGGGTTCTATGCTCCGGCCCGATCCATGCGCGACTTCGCCCTCAATCGAGAACACAACGCAAGGACGATTGATCCGTTCGGCAATCTTTGATGCCGCAATACCAATCACACCGCGATGCCAGCCTTCCCCTGCAATCACTGCCGCATGTGAAGGAACAGCCGTCTCGCTACCTTCCAACTCGGCAATCGCCAATTCAACAATGTGTTGTTGCACCTCCCGCCGTTCGTGATTACGAGCCTCGAGTTGTTCCGCCAGACGGCGGGCTTCGTCGCGATCTCTAGTGTCGAAGAGTTCCACTACCGCACGCGCAGCATCAATCCGGCCCGCTGCATTGATGCGCGGACCGATCCGAAACCCCAGATCATACGAAGTCATTCCCTCGCCTTCGCCACAACCAGCGACCGCCAACAAGGCTCGTAAACCTGGATTCGTGGAATTGCGCAGGTCTTTTAACCCCAGTGACACAATTGTGCGGTTCTCTCCCGTCAGCTTTGCCACATCAGCGACAGTTCCTATGGCGACAACCTTTAGGAAGGCCGGAACCAGTTGTTCGCGATCGCGCTCGCGATACAGCGCGTGAACCAACTTGAAGGCCACGCCTACACCCGCGAGATGCTTGTCCGGATAGGCGCACCCACGTTGATTGGGATTGAGAACGGCAAAGGCAGGCGGCACACCTTCGCCTTCATCAGGCAGATGGTGATCGGTGACGATGACATCGAGTCCATGAGCGCGCGCCCAATGCAGCGGCTCATGTGCGCGGATGCCGCAGTCCACACTGATCGCGAGGGAATAGCCCTCGGCTACCGCTCGCTCCAGGGCTGGCTGCTGAATGCCGTAGCCTTCGGTGAAACGATGCGGTACATGGAAGCCAGCGTCGGCGCCGAGCAGTTTCAAAGCGCGCAGCAAAACTGCGGTCCCGGTCGTGCCATCCACGTCGTAGTCGCCATAAATCAGAATCTTCTCTTGTTGATCTAGCGCTCGTTGCAGGCGCGCGACAGCCTCCTGCATGCCTAACATTAAGTAAGGATCATGGAGCTGTTCGTAGCTTGGCTTAAGGAAGGCCCTGGCGGCGGACTCATCGTCGTAACCGCGCGCGAGGAGCAGCGCGGCAACAATTGGTGAGACGTTTAAAACGCGAGCGAGTGAGGCAGCGCGGCTTTCATCATGCGCGCGGAGGATCCAGCGTTTGTTCACAAGCGGACATTAGTTTATCTCTGGCTATTCTGCAAACCATCCGTCAGCGTCCAGCAGTTTGACGCCAATGCGTTGTTTGTTATCGATTTCGTCCTTCCAAACGCCGTTGACTTCCGCTTCCAGCTTCTTGCCAAAAGGCGGGGTCAAAGTAACGACGGAGCCGACGGCGATATCTCGTTCGAGAACTATCGTGGCGCCGCCGCGACTGATCTTTATTGCTTGAGCTTTTACATGGAATGATTCACCAGCCGGAGTGTTGCCTTCAACCTCAAGCGCAAACTCAACAGGCACTCTGGGACTTCGCGGCCGCTGGGACGGACTCGTGCTTCTCCGCTCATTCTGATTCATTAACTCACCGCCCTTGGTATCACCATTGCTTTTTTGACCGCCGGTTGGCACCGGCGTGAGAGGGAGGAGTCGGGGCGGACGTAGTTTAGCTAATCTTGAGCCTGATTGTTAGCCTTTTGTTTTTGGAAGCGCGGCCGGTTAGTTCCAGAACTGGATACCTCAGCTCAGATCGGCTGAAAGATAGCCGCCCAGGAGGGCAACAATGATTAGGGCCCCGACGAGCAGTCGGTAACCGATGAAAACTCCAGTAGAGTGCCGGCGCAGGAACCGCAGCAAAAACCAAATTGAAGCGTAGCCCACGAGCCCGGAAACAATCGTCGCTACGCCCAGCGCGATATGACCCTCAGAAGGCAGCTTTTCGAACGCCTCTTTGAGTTCCAGCACGCCGCTCGCGGCGATGGCCGGGATGGAAAGAAGGAAGGAAAACCGAGCCGCAGTCTCGCGATTCTCTCCGGCGAACAGCCCGCCCATAATGGTCGAGCCCGATCTGCTGGAGCCGGGAATTAAAGCCAGCACCTGAGCACCGCCAACCGCCAGCGCATCTCGAATACCCAGATTTTCCATCGACCGGGTCCGCTTGCCGACAAACTCAGCAATTCCCAGCAGTATTGCTACGACAATCATCATCGTCGCAATCACCCACAGGTTTTTCGTGAACGTGCCCTCAATCTGCTTCTTGAAAAGCAGACCAACAATCCCCACCGGCAGCGAACCAATAATTACAAGCCAACCGAGCCATGCATCTTGCGAGAGCTTTCCCGCGAAATCATTCTGAGATTTGCGCCCCGAAAGCAGTGCCAGGTGATCAGCGATGAAGGCTCGACTGATCTTAATAATGTCTCGTGAGAAATAGATTAGGACCGCGATCAAGGTTCCGAGTTGGATCACGGCGATTGTAGCCGTGGTTTGTTCGGCTTTAAGCGTTGCATCCGCACCGCTGTAAAGGCCAATGGCCCGAGAAGCAAAAACGAGATGTGCTGTGGAGCTAATTGGGATGAACTCAGTAAGACCTTGAACTATGCCGAGGATAATTGCTTGAAGAATTGTCATTCAACTTTGGTCTTAGGCTTTTGGTCTTTGGTCTTCGGTCTTTGAGCTTTGAACTTGTTCGTTTTCGATTTGAAGCATCTGGCGAAGGATGTATTCACAAAGGATGCATCAAGTGGCCAAGGGGTCAAAGACCAAAGGCCAAAGATCAAAGACCGTTTCTATTCGCGAAACGAATTTCGTCTTGAAATCCAATCGTACATGAAGTTCGGCATGATCATTCCGGCGCGGACAATACTCGCCAGCTGCCAGGGAAACGCGTATGACTTCTTCCGTTTCTCGATGGCGCTAATGATCTTCTGTACTGCATCCTCCAACTCCATCAGGAAGGGCATCTGCGCGTGCCGACCCGCCGTCAGGGGGGTCTTGATGAAACCAGGATGAATGATAGTCACATCAATCCCACGGGGTTTGAGATCAAGACGCAGACTTTCAAAAAACGCCGACACGGCAGCTTTACTAGCACAGTAAGCGGCGGACTTAGGCAAGCCGCGATAGGCGGCGAGACTGGAAATCACAACGAGCTGTCCGCTGCCTCGTTGCACCATCTCAGGTACGACCGCCTCAACGCTGTTGGCCGCGCCCAGGACGTTGACGTTGAGGACGCCGGCCACGGTGCTGCCCTTCAACTCAGCGGCATCGACGGTCGCTCCAACTCCAGCATTGGCGATAAGCACGTCAATCGGACCAAAAGTAGAACGCAACTGAGTGGCGGCTGCGGCAAGTGAATTGACCTCCATAACATCGGCGGGCAAGGCGATGGCTTTTCCGTTCGTTGCTTCAATTTCCCGAACCAGTTCGGCCAATTTTTCCGCGCGCCGCGCAATCATACCGAGTTTCGCGCCCCGTCGAGACAGTTCCAAGGCGAGGCCGCGCCCAATCCCCGACGACGCTCCCGTGACCATTACTGTCTTATCTTGCCAATACATCGCAAAAAACAGGTTTCAGGTTTCAGCTCTCAAGATTGAACTCTAATGTTTCGTGAAGCACTGAGACTGAGTCTTGAGTCCCGGAGTCTGAGATTTGAACCTGAACCCTGAAACCTGAAACCTGAGACCTGTAGACTAGATTTGAACTACAACCGGCATAATCACTGGCCGCGCGCCGGTCAGCTTCTGAATGAAACGTTTGAGTTCCACGCGGACGTGTTCCTTTAGCAGGCTTTGATCGGCAAGGGTGTCTCGGGACGCCCCGGTCACCGCCGCCTCGACTACGCGCTGCGCATCTTTCAGCGATCCATTTTGGCCGTCGAAACCCTGCACACCGCGGACAACGATCTCCGGGGTTGCTTGCAGCTCTCCGGTCTCCCCATCAATCGTCACAATCAACGTAACGATTCCCTCGGCAGCCATTTGCTTGCGCTCCCGAACCGTTTCCCGCTCGATCTGTTCAAAGCCTGTATCGTCGATAAACGTGCGACCAATGTCTCGCTTGTTAATAATAGCGGCACGCTCACCATCTAACTCGAGCACGTCGCCGTTCTCGATCAGAATGATGTTTTCTTCGTTATAGCCAACATGGTTCTTGATGAACTCCTTGTGGCGGAAGAGCATGCGATACTCGCCGTGGATCGGCACCACGAATTTCGGCCGCACCGCTTCTGTCATGATGCGAATATCTTCCTGGGAAGCGTGCCCGCTTACGTGAATCAAGCGCCGTTTTTCTTCGATGATGTTGGCGCCGCGCTTGTAGATGAATCCGATCATCCGCGAAATTACCCGCTCATTACCGGGGATAATGCGCGCCGACAACACCACCGTGTCGCCTTCTTCGATCGACATTCCTTTGTAGCTTTGCACAGCCATTTGCGAGAGGGCCGCGCGCGATTCTCCTTGCGATCCCGTCACCAGGAAGACGATCCCGTTGTCGCGCGTTTGTTTCGCTTCATTCAGCGGGACCAACAAACCATCGGGAATATCCAGATATCCGAGCCGCTCGGCAATCTCCACATTCTTCTGCATCGAGCGACCGAGCACGCACACTTTGCGATCAAATTGCTGCGCTATGTCGAGCACAATCTGTAGCCGGTGAATTGAAGACGCAAAAGCAGCCACAATGATCCGCCCCGCCGCCTCGGCGAATATTTCCTCAAATGCTGGAATGACAGCGCGTTCGGAAGGAGTGCGACCGGGCACGGTTGCGTTGGTCGAATCGGAAAGGAGGGCCAGCACGCCTTCCTGGCCATAACGGCGAAAGGAGCGCAAATCTATCGGTTCGCCAATCACAGGCGTTTCATCAACCTTGTAATCGCCGGTGTGAATAATTGTGCCCACCGGCGTCTTGATAGCTAGTGAGAAACAGTCAACAAGGGAGTGAGAGACGCGGATAAACTCAACAATGAACGGACCGATTTCGACAACATCACGAGGCGCTACCCGATGAATCAGTGTATCGCCGAGCAGATCATGTTCGTCCAGTTTGCTTTCTGCGAGTCCTGCTGTGAAGTGCGAACAATAAACGGGAACGTTGAATCTCTTAAGTATGAAAGGGAGGGCGCCCAGGTGATCTTCATGTCCGTGTGTGAGCACGATTGCGATGATGTTGTCGCGATACTCCTCGAGAAACTCAAAATTCGGGATCGAGATATCGACCCCATAGGCCGTCTCCTCGGGGAAACCCATGCCGGCGTCGAGAATGATCATCTCGTCGCCGTAGCGCACAGACATACAATTCATTCCAAACTCGCCGATGCCGCCGAGCGGAATAATCTCCAGGACGTTACTCACTATAGGTAGATACTCTTTCGCCGATAAGTTTGCCGCGACGTACGATTGCGTTCAGCACGGGGGCTGGTTAGGTAAGGCAGTATAGCAGCAGTTGCTAAGCACAGGTACCGCTCACCAGCCTGGCACCGAATCAGTTCGCGCTATTCGGTACAGTACGGGAGCGCTAGTGACCGCTCTTAACTGAGCTAGCGGTTAGGTCCAGACCTTCACTTCAACACACTTGAATGCGGTCGTACCGCTCCCGTACTGTAACGAGGCGGCTTGCCACACTTGAGCAACAGTTTGCCTTACGGGAAAATTTACGGAAGAATACTGGCCACAGAACAAAGCACAGCAGGCAGTCTCCGTTTTATCTCTTCAATCAACTCAACACTCGAGGCTTTTTATGCTTAATTACTATGCCCCCCACGCGGCTCGTATGCGGCAGTTGGCAGCCCTGCTTTGTCTGATCGCGTTGCTCTCATGCTCCGTCGCAGCCACCGCCCAACAAGCCAAACGCCCTCTCACCCATAACGACTATGATTCATGGCGAACGATTCAGGCTCCCCAACTTTCTCGAAACGGAAAATTCGTCGCCTATGCCTTTCTGCCCCAGGATGGCGATGGCGAGATTGTGGTGCGCAATATTGCTACCGGTAACGAGTGGCGCGCGCCACGCGGCTATCGTCCGCCGGCACCGCCTCCAGACGATGTTTCTAATCTGGGTGAGTTTCAGGCTGGCCAAGCCCGGCTCATTAGGCCGATCTTTACAGCCAACAGCCGTTTCGCCGTTTTTTCAATCGAGCCGGCCAAAGATGAACTGAGAAAAGCGAAGCGGGAAAAGAAGAAGCCGGAAGAGATGCCGAAAAATGCTCTTGGCATCATGGACCTGGATTCGGGGGCGGTTACTCGGATTGAGCGCGTTAAGAGTTTTCAGGTTCCTGAGGATGGCTCGGGTTACATCGCCTACCTGCTCGAGGCCAAGCCTGGGGAAGCGAAACCTGAAGACAAAAAGCCTGAGGTGAAGACGGAACCGAAACCAGCAACCAGCGAAGCTGTGCCAGCCGCGTCCCCCGCCGCTTCGCCTGCCGAGAAGAAAGGCAAGGAGAAGAAGAAGGAGTACGGCACTGATCTAATCCTGCGCAACACCGCCAGCAACACTGATCGGATCTTCACCGAAGTACTCGACTACAGTTTTAGTAAGGATGCGAAGAGCCTCGTCTACACCGTCTCAGCAAAGAAGGAAGAAAACAATGGTGTGTTTGTGTTAGCTCCGCAGGCTGAGGCGGGCGTGCCTACTGGTCTACTCACAGGTAAAGGCAAATTCCAAAAGCTCACCTGGGATGAAGATCAAACAGAACTCGCCTTCATCAGCGACCGCGACGACGCGAGTGCAACCCAACCAAAGTTCAAACTCTATCTCTGGAACCGCCGCGATCCGCAGGCAACGGAAATCGTCTCCACCACGAGCGCGGGCTTTAGAAAAGACCTGGTGGTCAGCGAGAAAGCGTCTCTCGCCTTTTCCCTCGACGGCAGCCGGCTATTCTTCGGCACAGCGCCGCCGCCTGATCCTGAAAAAGATCCAGATAAGGAACCGCTCGACGACGAAAAGGTGGTCGTGGATCTCTGGCACTGGAAAGACGACTTCATTCAGCCGATTCAAAAGGCCCGGGCCGAGCAGGATCGCAACCGATCCTATCGCGCCGTCTATCACGTCAAGGAAAAGAAGTTCCTGCAGTTGGCAGATGAATCGATGGAAAACATCACGCCGTCGAATGACGGGCGCTACGCCATCGGTTACGACGATCGGGCGTACCGCCGTTTACGTGACTGGGACACCTCGTACTCCGACTTTTTTCTCGTTAATACCGAAAGCGGCGTGCGCAAGGCGCTGTCGCAAAAGCAGTCCTATAACTTGAGCCTCTCACCGAAGGCGAAATTCGCGGTTTATTTCGACGGGAAAGACTGGCACAGTCTTTCGGTACCTGACGGCCGTGAGGTAAACCTAACTGCAAAGCTGGGAGTGAACTTCTGGAACGAAGACACGGATACACCCAGCATTCCGCCGCCATATGGATCCGCGGGCTGGTCGAAGGATGATGAGTATGTGCTGCTTTACGATCGTTACGACGTGTGGCAGATACGTCCGGACGGGCAGGGCGCAAAGAACCTAACTGATGGCATGGGTCGAAAGACGAAAAGCGAACTCCGATACGTAAGATTGGATCCGAAAGAACGATTCATTGATCCCGCGAAGTCGATGTTGCTACGTGCCGAGAATGAAGATGCGTACGACACCGGCTTCTATCGCGATCGCATCGATGGTGGACTACCGGAAAAACTTCTGCTGGGAAGTAAGAACTATACCAGCCCGACGAAAGCGAGAGATGCCGACGTGCTCATGTTGACTGCTTCGCGTAATGATGAGTTTCCGGATCTACTGATTTCCGGAATGGACTTCAAAGACTTGCGCAAAGTCACTAACGGCGACGCGCAACGAGCTCCTTTCATCTGGGGTACCTCAGAATTAGTCAGCTTCAAAAATGTCGATGGCGTTCCGTTGAAAGGAAAGCTGATCAAGCCGGATAACTTCGATCCGAAGAAGAAGTATCCGATGATTGTTTACATCTACGAGCGACTGTCGCAGAGTCTCCACGGCTTTGGTAATCCCGGACCGGGCACATCGATCAATCCCAGTTTCTACGTTAGCAACGGGTACCTCGTGTTCATGCCGGACATCGTTTACACGATCGGCTATCCCGGTCAGAGCGCCTTGAAGTGCGTTTTGCCAGGGGTACAGGCGATCGTTGATAAAGGCTTTGTCGATGAAAACGCTATCGGCATTCAGGGCCACAGTTGGGGTGGTTATCAGATAGCCTACCTGGTGACCCAGACTAATCGCTTTAAAGCGGCCGCGCCCGGAGCTTTGGTCTCAAACATGACCAGTGCTTACAGCGGCATTCGTTGGGGCACTGGCTTGCCGCGTCAGTTCCAATACGAGCGGACGCAATCACGCATTGGCGGCAACCTTTGGGAATATCCGATGCGCTTTCTCGATAACTCGCCGGTGTTTCGCGCTGACCGAGTGCAGACACCGCTGCTGATGATTCACAACGACGCTGATGACGCGGTGCCCTGGTACCAGGGAATTGAGTATTACCTGGCGCTACGCCGGCTTGGTAAAGAGGCTTATCTGTTTAGCTACAACGGCGAAAAGCATGGGCTGCAAAAACGGCAGAACCAAAAAGATTACACGCGGCGGTTGCAGGAATTTTTTGACCACTTCCTGAAAGGCGCGCCTGCTCCGGAATGGATGGAGAAAGGAATTCCCTACATTCAAAGGGAGAAGGAGAAAGAGAAGTATCGCGTTGCGGATGAAAAGAAATAAGCCTTAGGTTCAGTCCCTGATATAAGGAGTGTCGCGACCGAGTAACGGTAGTCGGTTCGTGTTGTTTCGTGTGATTTTGTGGATCGCATTTACCTTGGCGGAGCGGCAACGATCCACGAAGTAATACTAAGCAACACGAAACGCATTGAAGTTGTTGATGTCATTAACAAGTCCCATGCTAATGACTTCACGAACGCTGGCAGTTTGATCAAGTAGTCTGGCCCCAATCAAAAAAATGAAACTACTCAACCTGGCAATTCTCTCACTGCTATTAGCTACCGCGGCTTTTGCAGCGCCGCGAACCATGCGTCTCGATTATTACCACACCGGCACAGCGACTGAAGAGGTTTTCAGTATCGACCGCATCGTTCTCGAGCCACTCGACTGGCCCGGTGATTTGGGAAAGGCGATCGACGATACGAATCTCGGAAAGTATTTTTTTGAGGTTCGCGATCAGCAATCTAAGGCTGTGCTTTTCTCGCGCGGCTTTGCCTCGATCTACGGTGAATGGGAAACCACTGACGAAGCCAAGTCACTACGCAGAACCTTTAGCGAGTCGCTGCGTTTCCCTGCTCCGACTAAGCCCGTCTACATTGTGCTAAAGAAGCGGGATGCGCAGAATGCCTGGCGCGACGTCTGGACGACCACGATCGATCCAGCGAGCATCTTTATTGACCGCTCCAAACCGCAGTCACCTGCACGGCTGATTCCTATTCAGAAGATGGGTGACCCTGCTACCAAGGTTGATTTCCTAATCCTCGGCGATGGTTACACCGCCCGCGAGGCAAAGAAGTTTGAAGCTGACGCCCGCCGTCTCACTCGCGAACTCTTTGCAACTTCACCCTTTAAAGAGCGCCGCCAGGATTTCAATG
>JBAPXA010000299.1:0-10613 GCA_049283975.1 Pyrinomonadaceae bacterium
GTGGAGAACAACTGGTATGAGGTCCAGGTGACGCAGCACGGCCGGGCCAAGACGGATCCCTTCACTTCGGATCGTGGCTGGTTGAATAAGAGATTTCTGAAACTGGATTAATATTGTAGGGGCGGCCCTCCGTGGCCGCCCCCACCGGTTCGCAAACGGGTTACGTAGAGGTGTCCAGTTTGCGCGGTGTTAATACCGGGTGCCCACAGAGGGACACCCCTACAATGGAGCAGCCTTGGGCCTGATTGAATCAATTAGAAAATGGATTGACGGCGACACCAACGCCGATTTGTTGGAAGCCGCTGATGAGCACGCGAAACCGCGTCGCATCTGGGAAGAGTTTCTGGTGAAGATAGCCCGCGAAGTCGAGGCGGCGATGCAACGCGAAATGTTTACGCCTCCGGGCGGTCCCACCTACATCCCCCGCGAGTACATTGTCTATCTCAGCGCTGAAGACGATAAGGATTGGCAGGGCGACAAACGGCGTGGCCTCGAGCAGGGACTGTTTCATGTGCTCTCGGAACGCGCCCGCGAGCTAAGCGGCTCCACGCAACTAGCGACAAAGTCGTTCGCGGTTGAGTTGCGCGTTGATGGCACCCTGAATAAAGGCGAGTTTCGCGTGCAAGCAGTTTGGGATGAAACCGAAAGCGGCCACACGATGGTCACGCCGCGGTCTGGTGCCGGATTGTCGTCAGGCCAGTCAGTCCCGCCGGTGAATCTTGACGACACGATGCGTGAAACTGCCGAGGATGTCAGCAGCGAGCAAACCGTCGTGCGCCCGCGCATCGTGGAACTTTTCTCGATGGAAGTATGGCGTGATGGAGTTCGTGAAGCTGTGGTCCCGATTACCAAGACTGAAATCACAATCGGCCGTGGTTCTCGTTCGGTCACTGTTGACCTGCCCTTGAAAGGCGATCCGGAAGTCAGCCGGGTGCACGCTGTCCTCGATCGTGATCGTGAGGGCCATTATTGGATTACTTCGAAGGGTCGGAACCCGACTCTCGTCGCGGGCCGCGAGCTGCCGCGAGAACAGCGCACTGAAGTTCTGCCGGATCAGAAAATCGCCATCTGCAACTTCGTCCTCAGAATCCAGCCAAAGTAGAGCCGGTAATCCAACCTACGACGCGGAGAACTGGATGATCTCGGCTGGGATCGCGGGCGTCTCGCCCGCACTTTACACCTACAATGCCGACGGCCAGCGGGTGCGCCGCACGGTTAACGGTGTCGAGACGTGGCAAGACTATGGGATGGCTGGCGAGCTGCTGGCGGAATATGGAATGAACACTTCCGCGTCACGCTGAGATGCCACTATATCCGCCCATTGCCCACACCGCCCGCATCGGCGGAATTGTGGAGATTCAGATTACTGTTGAACGCGGCGCCGTTGTCGAAGCTCGAGTCATCTCTTCCAGCAGTCCATTCCTCGCAAATCCCGCTCTTGTGAATGTCAAAACTTGGCGATTCGAACCAGCGGATCGAACAACATTCCTTGTGAAGTACCGGTACGAGATCAAAGGAAAACAGACTGCCTACCCCGAGAATGCCAGGCTTGAGCTTGATCTTCCGAGGGAGGTGAGAGTGACAGCCAGACCCTTTAAGCCCACGCAAACGGGAAGACAATAAAGCCTCGCGCTTCGCGGCCGGTCCAGCATCAATCAACTGGCTCGTAACGGCAGGTCGCTAGGCTATTCCGGCTGCAGCTGACTGTGTATTGGGATCGAGCTCGTTCATGAGCTCCGTGAGGAGTGGAGAGTCCCGTTCGTTGTTAAGATAGTCCCGGCCCAGCATCTTCGTCATGCGCCGCGCGCCGGCGCTGCCGTCCATCTCTTTCAATAAAGCACGACAAAGCGCGAGCACAACATTCGTATCAAACTGCGTCCCTGTATTCCGCCGAAAGTCATCAATCACTTCTGAAAATATCCGCCGAGTTTTGTAAGGACGATCGGTGGTCATGGCATCGAAAGCATCCGCGAGTGAGACGATCCGCGCTCCGAGAGGAATCTGCTCCCCGCTAAGACCATCAGGATAACCACGACCATCGATGCGTTCATGGTGATACTTTGCGGTGAGCGGAATGTCGGCGTATGGGTGTTGAATCCGGGCGAGTATTTCAAAACCCGCTACCGGATGCCGGTTCAGTTCGCTCGACTGCTTCGCGTCGATCTTGTAAGGCGCGTTGATGATGTCGCGCTCGACTACGAGCTTGCCGATGTCATGAAGGTAGCCGGCGATGGCTATGCCCTCAACCTCTTCTTCATCCCAGCCCAGCTCACGCGCGATGATCTCACTGTACTTGCCGACGCGTTCCGAATGACCCTGTGTGTACTTGTCCTTGATGTCGATTGCGGTCGCAAAGGCGCGCACCGTGTCACGATAGATGGCTCGTAAGTCGTCGTAGAGCCGGCGATTCTCTTCCGCGCGTTGCTCCACCTGATCAAAAAGATGGTGCGTATGTATCCCGACTCCAACGTGGCGCACCATCGCCTGGATCACTTCCAGGTCGTCGTCGCTAAATGCTTCGCCACTCGCTTTACCGCCGAGTAATACCAGCCCGGTCAACTCCCCGCGCACCACCATGGGAATCACTAACTCGATTCCAGTTTTGTGCAACGCGTCGTAATGCCGCCCCAGAAAATCTTTGAAGTGCGGGTTACGTTCCTCGATATTCAGCTTGCTTAAACCGGAAGTGAGAAACGCCAGGCGCTCCATTTCATTGACGGTGAGACAGCTTTGAAATGCGTCACCTAAGCCCCAAACAGCGAGACACTCCGTCTCTTCTTTTCCCGGCAGGTACTGGGCGACTGCGCCCCGGCGAATGGCAAGCGTACCCAGGAGCAGGTGCAAAGACGTGCGCACCATCTCATGAAACTCATTGGGGTTGGCGATTTCCTGGCCGAGGTCAGCAAGCGCTCCAAAACTGTGAACCAGCTTTTGGGAAGTAGGATCCATTTATCTCTAATGACTGATAGCCTTCGTCTGCGCGCCAAAGCCGGTGAGGGTTGTGAGAGCCTCTTGTTCGTTCTTGGCCAGCACTACATGACGAGTCAGTCCCAGCATTTCAAACAGTTGCATTGTCTGATTGTTGACGTCGGCAAATACGACGCGAGCGTCGCTCTTCTCGGCGATGTCGATGATGCCCATCAAAATCGAGATGCCGATACTGTTGACGAGTTGCGTATCGCTGAAGTCGATGACGAGCGCACGGCAGCCAGAGTTGAGCCGGTCCTTACACTCGCGCTCAATTCTCTCGCCTGTCAGCTTATTGAGATAGTCGCTCGCGTAGATCACCGCCGTGGTACCGACGCAATGCGAACGAATTGAGAGCCCTATTGATTCCCCCACTCGACAGGTTCCTTTCTCTGAAGTCGTCTAAGAATGCGAAATGGACAATGACCCTGGGAGTCTTAGACTACTGTGAAATGCAAGTTCTAGACAAGACGATTGCAACGAACCGAAGGATTGAGACATTGGGACATTGGGCCATTGAGCGATTGAGTCATTGCGTAATCGGGTCATTGAGTCATTGCTGAACGTTTATCCTGAGTGTTTCACGGTAATTGGAGGCTAATCACTCAGTTGACTCAATGGCCCAATATCTCAATTCTTCCTCATTTCCTGCGTTAGCGTCGTGCCGTCTGAATAGGTCCAATCGTCGATTAGCCAGCGGCCGCCCAACTTCCTTAGATTGACGCGGTAATAAATCGGCTCCTCCGTACAGACTTTAGGGTAAGCGAATTTCACGTCCACGTAGGCCCGGTTCTTACCCGCTTCCGACCGGCTGATGCTGCTTTGGGATCGCTGGTAACTCTCCCCGTTTGCCTTGCAGGGTTCGTTGAGCGGCCGGAAATCCAGCCCGTCACCGAAAAACGGCTTCTCATCGGGATGTTGCTTCAGGAAGTCCGTCTGCTCTCGCAACTCCTCAAGAAAGAGTCGATAGAGCTCCGGCGTATACCAACGCTTGCGCGACTCGATGTGGCTGCGATTGAAGACCGGCGAACGGGCGTTACTGAATTTGTAAAAGGCTCTGACAGTATCGGCCGGGCCGCGTGTCTGCGGCAGAGTCGGGGCCGCGCAGGCCAAAAGAAGAAGCGCAATGAAAACTGTCCTGATTTTCATTGACGAACGTACTTGGTCATCCGCAGGCTGGTACCGTCGTCAACGCTTTCAAACTCAACTTCATCCATCAACGTTCGGATTAGTTTAAGTCCCCAGCCTCTTCGTTCGCGTGTGGCTTCGTCCGCGGCCGCTGTTGAAATGTTTGCGGGCGTCACCCCACGGCTTGCTATGGTGATGGTTAATCTATCACTTTCGACGCGAAAGCGCTGATAAATTTTGCGGTCGGGACTAAAACTGTGCTCGGCGGCGTTGATGCAGGCTTCGACGATCGCGGTCTTGATCTGGTTGATCGCCTCGGGTCCGAAGTTGAGACGGCGCGCAATCTGCTCGACCGTGCTGGCTGCGACCAGCTCGTTGTCCTCGCCCATTGGCAGGATCATAACGAACTCATCTGACTCAGTTACAGCTTTTGATGTGGCCGGAACGATATTGAGACGAGCTGTTATCAGTTCGAGTTGTTGGCGGCTTGAGCCCCACGCCCCACGGCTGCTGAGCGCAGCTGCTGCGTCGTCAGTAAAGCCTTCGTTTGCGATGAGCCAGATTTGCGTTTGGCCAAAGCCGCTTTTCACGGCCAATGACTCCAGCCGTCCACACCACTCTTCCGTCAGCTCCTTCCCTGCTTCCAGCTTGGAGTCGATCTCCGCAACCAGCCAGACAACCTCCTGGGCATCAGAATAGGTTGCGTCGGCAAAAGCGTGGGCCACGACGCAGCGCTCTTCATCGCAGACCTCCCGGAGCTGCGGTGCGAAAGACTGACCTGTCGCTACATGGATCACCTGGGGCAGCTTGACCAGATCGGTTTCCGATTCCAAACCTCCGGCGATCCGCTCCATTGCAGCGCCCTTGTACTTGGCGCTGAACTCTCGGTAGTGGAACAGGATCTCCGGCACTGATTGGCAGTCGAAATTTTCCAACAGCTCACGCAGTTTCAACCTTGAGGACCGCCGGTAATGCCGTGCCATCGCTTGAGGGGCACGCTTCAAAACATTCGCCAGTAACTCTGCCACTACGAGGGCGCGTGGTTCGGCCTTGATCTCGAGACGGAAACGAGCTTGAAGATAGTCGTTCCAGCAAGTAGGCCCGGTCAGCACTTCAACCATGGCGCCGTCCCAGTTTACAAACTCGTGGACGTGCAGTCCGTGTAGCATTCGCTCCAACTCCGCCGCTTCTATCTCAAGACGTTTTCGCCAGGCGCCGAATGAAGACTTGGCGCCGTCAGATTCGAATAGTATCCGCAACAACGAACGCCGCGTCTCAGGGTGCGGCGCAATCTCTTCCAGCAAAGATGCGAAGTGGCGGCCAATCCGGCCACCCATCAATTCGTCGACATACAGTTGTTCCGCAGCAACATAAGTATCAAGTGCCAGGTTTCGTTCGCGAGCGGCATGCAAAAGCGTAGTTACGAGGAACGGGCTTGCTGCAAACTGTTGCAGCAGGAGGTCGCGCGTCTCGTCAGTAATGCGAACCTGCTGCCGCAGTGCCAGTTGTTCCACGAGCAGGGTCGCGTCTTCATCTTCCAGTGGGCCGAGCCGAACAATGTCGAGCGCTGCAAAGTCGCAATTGGCACGGTGCGCTGCCGCCAGCATCTGTCGTCGCAATCCGGCCACAGCGAAGGGCAAGTTAGAACGACTCAGCGTGCGCAAAATTTCGGCCCCAAATCGTCCATCACCATTGAAGTGTTCGACAAACTGCGCGGCGTCCATCATCACAAAAGGCCGCGGGTGCTGCGCTGGGACTCGTTGAGGCGCGCTAAAACAAAACTTCACCAGGGCGCGATCGTCTTTGTTGAAACGCTCGCGTTCGAAAGCCGCAATCAGTTCTCCAATCCAATCGAGATCCGCAGCCGGCGCTAGTTCCGCCAGATCATTAAGCGTGAGGGACGCGCCGGTTAAAGTCGGTTCATCGCGACTGTATGCGACGTACTGCAGCAGAAACGTGTTGAGAAACTCGATTGCCGCGCTTACGGCCGTAGTTTCGTTGCGTGTGAAAGTGAATAGGATCGGAACGATATCTCTACGTTGATTGAATAACTGGTCGTAGGCCTGACGCAGCAGTTCGGAGACGCCAGCCACCGGAGACATCAGCAACAACAGACCGCGGCCCGCACCCGCGGCTTGCGGATGGCGCACGAGTCGCTCTAGTTCGGCGGCCCGACCGACGAACTCATCTGCTTCTACGCGGCCCAGAATGCGCCGAGTATTTTTCTTTCCGCTATTGGCGCTCATCGGGCGATTCAGTCGTGTCTGAAGACATTCCCAGCGACTGCTGATAAAACTCGATCCGGTTTTTCCCTTTCCGCTTCGCGTCATAAAGCGCGCGATCGGCCGCATCAATAATTGCTGCACTTGTATCTACATGGCGGGAAAGAGTTGAGATTCCGATGCTGATCGTGACTCTTCCTTCGGGCTGGTTTTTGCCGTACGGAAAGGAAGTGTCCGCTATTTTTCGCCTGATGCGTTCGGCGATTGCGGCTGCTTCATGGATAGGTGTTTGCGGCAAGAGAATGCAAAATTCTTCCCCACCGTAACGACATGCGACATCTTCAAGTCTCAGTTCCGACTTCAATCCGTGGGCGGTAATTTTCAAGGCCTGATCGCCGGCGGGATGGCCATTCACGTCGTTGTAGTTCTTGAAGTCGTCGATGTCGATCATCATGAAGCTCATCGAATAGTTATAGCGTCGCGAGCGATTCAGCTCTTCGTTCAAGCGCTCTTCGAGATAGCGCCGGTTGAGCAGCCCTGTCCCGGCATCGGTGACTGACATCAGGCGAAATTCACTGGCGCGTTCTTGCCATCCGGCGCGTTCGAGAGCAGTTGCGATCTGAGGACCAATGATGTCGATGAGGCTCAGGTCGACGTCATCGTAGGCACCTCCCCCAATCTTGTCCGCGACGTTCAGGACACCGATCTTTCGTCCGGCAAGCACGAGCGGATAACTAATAAATGAATTGGTTTTGTACCCCCGCTCGGTTTCGGCCGCGCGAAAGCCAGCGGTTACCAGATCGGCTACCACCAGTGCCCTTCCCGACTCCATAACGTGACCCGCGATGCCTTCGCCTACGCGGATGTGCGAGATGTCAGAACTTTCGACCGGGAAACCGATCACGCCTTTGGCTATGAGTTCGTTGGAACTCTCTTCGAAAGCGAACAGCGACGCGCGCTCAGCGAGGAGCAGTTCCTTGGAGTTCTTCAGAATCGCCGCGTAGGTTTGTTGTGGATCCGTGGCGTTGATGCGTTCCAGAAAATGCTGCAGCGACTCGTCGAGCTGCGAACGTTGGTCGAGCTCGACACGGAGTTGAGCGATTTCACGTTGCATCTCGAGCGTGTTGGCGTTGAGGTGAGCCGGCTCCGGGCGCGCTGAGGTTGCGTCTCGAGGCTTCGGCCCGGCAACTGAAACTGCTGCGGGAGCTTCCGGTTCGATTCCTGTTTCTGTGAACTTGCCGGCAGCAAGCGCCAATCGGGCACCTAGTTCTTCGAGCTTGGCTGGCTCGGAGAAGATCACATTTTGGAAGGGATCTTTGGCGAGCAACTCTTGCAAGTCGCCGACGCGAAAACGTTCGACGGTGGCCCGGTAGTCAGCTCCGGTTACGAAGGCTCGCCCGCCGATCACAGCCAGGTTCTCTTCGTCCCCAACTTCAAGCGGCATCGCAATGCACGACAGCCCGGCGTGACATTTGTAATTGATCGCTCCGCCAGCCTTCATTGCGCGCTGATGTGCCTGACCGCAATACGGATCACACAATTTCACGAACTCCGGGGACGATTGGAACGCATGGCAAATCGAGTTGTTGTTGGAAACAACGAGGGCGGGAGGCTGGTAACCGTCTACCAGCAGGACCGCAAGGCCCGCCCCAGAGGCGACCTTTTCCTGGACCTCCGCCCAGCCTACGGGGGCGCGTTCAATCACCTCCTGGGCGATTACAGCCTTCTCTTTGGGGGGCTTCTTTTTCATGAAGCTGGTTTGCCGAACTCAACGGGAGCGACGAATTAAGTCAAAACGGTCGATTTCTGGACTAGTTCTGCAGGGCGCGAATCTGGGGTGCGGCCAGCGGCCGACCTCAATGCGCACCCAGAGAGTACAACTCACTCTATTGCTATATGACTAATGGGGAGGGGTTTTCACGCGGTCAGGGCGTGTTAACGGCAGCGCGTTCAAGGGATTCGAGCGTCTTCAAGCCAGGGGCATCGCCGGGTGCTACGCCTTCAATGTGGGGCTGGTCCGGACTAATCCGGATGCACGCAGCGAAGTGGTTTGGCTTGATTTCAACCAGGGGCGGGACCACCTTCTTGCAAGCGTCGATGACATACGGACAGCGAGTATGAAAGCGACAGCCGGAAGGCGGGTCAATCGGTGAGGGCACGTCACCTTCAAGGACAATGCGCTGGCGGGTAGCTTCTACTTTCGGGTCTGGCACCGGAACCGCGGAAATCAGCGCCTTCGTATAAGGCATGAGCGGCTCATCGTAGATAGTCTTTGCTTCAGCCACTTCAACCAATTTCCCGAGATACATCACTGCAACGCGGTCGGCGAGGTGCCGGATGGCTCGCAGGTCATGCGAGATGAACAGGTAAGTCAGATTCCTTTCGCGACGCAGTCGCTCCAGCAGGTTCATGATCTGAGCCTGGATCGAGACGTCAAGGGCCGAGATCGGTTCGTCAGCCACGATGAACGAAGGCTCAACTGCCAATGCTCGGGCAATGCCGATTCGTTGGCGTTGACCGCCCGAGAACTCATGCGGGTAGCGTTTACTGAACCTATTACTTAACCCCACCGTCTCGAGTAACTGACCAACACGTTCGTCGGCCGCCTTTCCTTTAGCTAAGCGAAACGTTTCGAGGGGCTCGCGCACAATCTGGCCAGCCGTCATCCGCGGATTCAAAGAGGCGTACGGGTCCTGAAAAATTATCTGTAGGTGGCGGCGTTGTTCGCGCAGTTCGCGTGGCGAGAGTTTAGCGAGGTTACGATCGCGAAAGAAAACTTCACCGCTCGTTGGCTCAGTAAGTCGGAGGATTGCGCGCCCCAGGGTTGATTTGCCGCAGCCCGATTCCCCAACCAGGCCCAGCGTTTCGCCAGGTCTGATATCTATGGTGACGCCATCGACGGCCTTTACCGGGCCAAAGTGAACTTTGAGATCCCGGATCGAAAGCAAGGCTCCCGCGTTAGCGACCGTGCTCGATAATGATTCTTCTTCAATCATGTTCAACCGTCTTTAGAAGCTGCGCATTCGGTCCAGTACGGAACCGGAAGCGTTAGCGACCGCATTCAGCATGATAGAACACTCGATCCAGTTTTGAGCTTGTCCGGTCATCGTCGACAGTTGAGCGTGCTGCTAGTTGAATGCGGTCGCTACCGCCTCCCGTACTGTACCGAGTGGCAGCGCTCCTGGAATGCGGTCGCGAACGCTTCCGTACGGTACCGAGTAGTTGTTACCGCGTCCCCATGTCTCACAATCTCCGCGTCTCCCCGTCCCCCGTCACCGCTCCGTACTGTTGCTTTTTTCTCTTGCCGACTCTTCATAAACTTCCTTCGCGAAGTGACAGAGCGAATGATGTGTCGCATTCAGTTCCACCAGCGGCGGAAACTCTCGCGTGCAAATCTCCTCAGCCCTTTCGCACCGCGGAGCAAACGGACAGCCAGGAGGCAAACGTGCCACGTCAGGGGGCTGGCCCGGAATCTGATAGAGCTTCCCCTGCTCGCTGGAGGGATCGGGAACCGAGCGCAACAGTCCTTTCGTGTAAGGATTCCCCGGCAAGGCAAAGAGCTCATCAGTTGGCGCCTGCTCAAACAGCTTCCCTGCATACATCACAACTACGTGATCCGTCATGCCGGCGACGACACCCAGGTCGTGTGTGATCAGAATCACGCTGGTTCCCGTCTCGTCTTTTAATTTCTTAATCAGCTCCAGAATCTGCGCTTGAATCGTGACGTCCAGCGCCGTAGAGGGCTCGTCGGCAATCAAGAGTTCCGGCTTGCACGAAAGCGCCATCGCAATCATCACCCGTTGGCGCATTCCTCCAGAAAACTGATGCGGATAGTCATCGACGCGCCGGCGAGCCTCAGGGATGCCGACAGTTTCCAGCATCTTGATCGCATGTTCGTACGCCTCAGCCTTTGAATGGCCGAGGTGGAGCTGGGTCATCTCCATCAGTTGGCGCGAAATTTTCAGGAATGGGTTAAGCGAGGTCATTGGATCCTGAAAAATGATTGCTATGCGGCGCCCGCGGATCTTTCGCACCTCAGCCTCAGTTAGCCGCAGGATGTCTTGTCCGGTGAAAACCACTTTGCCGAAAACAATTTCCCCGGGCGGTGATTGGATCAGGCGAAGG
Source organism: Pyrinomonadaceae bacterium (assembly GCA_049283975.1). Classification (GTDB taxonomy): domain Bacteria; phylum Acidobacteriota; class Blastocatellia; order Pyrinomonadales; family Pyrinomonadaceae; genus PSRF01. Next base: position 10,443 of record JBAPXA010000299.1, read on the forward strand.
ATCGACAAGTTAGCTACTGACTTGCCCGAACCTGATTCGCCGACGATGCCCAGCGTTTCGCCGCGCTTCAGAGAAAACGAAATCCCATCGACCGCCTTCACCAGACCGTCGTCAGTGTGGAAGTAGGTCCGCAGGTCACTAACTTCCAATAGGTTTCCGTTGTTCATGGGT
>JBAPXA010000300.1:0-1869 GCA_049283975.1 Pyrinomonadaceae bacterium
CAAAGCACCTGATGGACTGGCTTGATATCGGGCCGCTCCAGTAAGCCCGCGGGAAGAGTCACGGGTAAAAAATACAAGGCCGCCGCGATCAGCGCCAAGTGCACGAGCATGTGCCGTTTGATGCCCAGCCACTTACCGGCAAAGTGCGCGTAGAGATAGCCCAGCAACAACAGCGATTGAAAAAAAAGCAAACAGGTATTCCACACCGCCGGTGAGCCACCGAGAAACGGCAGGATCATTCGCGCCACCATCGGTTGGACCATAAACAGCAGCGCCGCGCTCAGGAGCAATGCGGCGGCGTAAAGATAGAGCAGACCGTCTGTGAGAAGTTTAGTCAACGTCATGGGCGCGCCGGTGAGACCTTACGGATCCGCTCATTTTAGACCAACTCGGCTGGGACACGAAGATTTAATTCGCGCCGCGCAGCATCTCTTCCGCCGGTGTGAAATCAAACCGAAGTGCACACCGGTAGTGATTCCTGTGGCAATTACCGGCTCGTTCGAGTTCGAGCAAAATCCGGTCTAACTCAGACTTTCATTTCCAGACTTTCTTCTCAGATTGGAATAACGTAAGAGTCTGAACTGGCGCTGTGACATATTCGGCGTTTTTCGTCACAAGCGCGGCAGACCTCAAATTCACTTCACTAGAGGAAACGATGACGCAATTTGATCCAATCCGCGTAGGCCTTATCGGAGCAGGGGGCAGGTGGGGGCCGCGGGCGCATGCGCCGGCGCTGAACGGCGTGCCCGAAACCGAGCTCTACGCCGTGTGCACGGCGCATGCGGATACCGCGCAGGCAGCGGCGGATAAGCTCGGCGTGCCGCGCGCGTACGGCAACGACAAAGAGCTAAATGCGGATGCACAGATCGAAGCCGTGGCGGTCGCAGTGCGCGTGCCGGCGCACTATGAGCTCACCAAAAACGCCATCGAAGCGGGCAAGCACGTTTTCTGCGAATGGCCGCTCGGCGCGAATACGAAAGAGGCCGAAGAACTCGCGGCGCTGGCGCGCCAGAAAAATGTCCTCACGATGGTCGGCTTGCAGCGCCGCGCGTCACCCGCCTATCTGTACATGCGCGAGCTGCTCGAGCAAGATTACGTCGGACAGGTGCTGGCCGTGAATATGACGCTTATGGGTAGCGGTGTGTTAACCCGGCCTTCGGATCGCACCTGGCAGCGCGATGTCACCTTGGGCGCGAACACACTGACGATTACGTTCGGCCACGTGTTCGACGCCATGTGCATGGTGGTCGGCGAACTGGCCGAACTCTCCGCGATGGTCAGCACGCAGGTCCCCCAATGGTTCGAGACCGATACCAAAAAATACGTGGACGTCACTTCGCCCGACAACATCGCGGTTCACGGCCGGTTCGAAAACGGCGCCATCGTCAATGCCTACTGCGGCGTGCATCCGTATCACGGCAGCGGCCACCGGCTGGAGATTTACGGCAGGGAGGGCACGATGGCGATGATTGGCGGCGGCGAGGGTGGCGGGGAGCAGCAGCGCAAGATCATGGGCGGACGAAAGGACGATAAGGCGCTGCAGGAGTTGACCGTCCCGGAGCGATTCAAGTGGGTGCCGGAAGCCGTGCGCAAGGACGGTCCGGCGTACGAAGTGGGCCAGATGTGGGTCAAGTTTTCCGAGGCGATACGCACCGGCTCGGCTATCGAGACCGACTTCGATCATGCGGTGCGCCGGCACCGGACGTTGGATACGATCGCGCGCGCTTCAGAGACGGGGCGACGGCAAAAGATTGCCTAGCGGCAGTTCCAAACGGTTCCAGTAGTTCCAACCGTTTCCGCGGTCTGCGTTGAGATCGTTCCAATTGTTCCAGATGTGAGAGTCGATCCGGTTTCCCAACTGACCGAAAC
>JBAPXA010000301.1:0-34374 GCA_049283975.1 Pyrinomonadaceae bacterium
CTTGGAACGCTGTCGATATATATATTCCGTGGGCCAGAGCGATGAAAAGATTCCACCTTATTTTTGGCGGTGTGGTGATCCTCATATTTATTCTCACCGGCCAATACATGGACAAGTTCCTGCAGCATCTTGTGGGTATGCCTGACGGAGCGCGCATGCTTTATCGCACGCGTCACATTTACATCCTGCTGTCTGGATTACTCAATCTTGTGATAGGAACCTATTTCACCTATGGCTGGACGCGGTGGCGGCGCAGCTTGCAGTTCCTGGGTTCCGCTTTGATCGTGACTGCGACAGTGTTGTTCCTTGCCGGCTTCTTTTGGGAAGTACAAATGTCAGGACTGGTAACACCCTGGTCTGGTCGGGGCATCTACCTCCTGGCATATGGAACTCTGTTTCACTTTTTCAGTGGCTTGGGAAAGAAGAAGTTGCTCTGAGCTCCGAAACAAAACTCCTATGTAAGACAGAGCAGAGCGCCCGGCCGTATTAGCGGACGGCGGCCAATTGTTTTGTTTCGGATTGCCGTTTGACGATCACAAGCGTGATGTCATCTGCGGCTTGGGTTCCCTGAGAGAATTTTGTTAGGGCTGACTCGATGCGGTCGCGCAGACCCGCGGCCGAGGCGTCGATGTTCCGCGAAACGACTTCGTAGAGACGCGTAGGCCCAAACTCCTCGCCTGAAGGACTCGCAGCCTCGGTGACACCGTCGGAGTAAATTACCAGCACGTCTCCGAGCTGCAATTGCGTGCGCCCTTCCCGGTATTCGGCATCACGTTTAATTCCGAGCGGCAGTCCCCCGGACGCTAACTGTTCCACCGTTCCGGCAGCATGAACGATCAGCGGCGGATTGTGGCCCGCGTTGAGAAACGAAAGCGAGCCCGAGGCAGGATCAAGCTCGGCATAGAAGAGTGTCACAAAGCGATTTGGCGGAATGTTATCCGCCAGGTAGCGATTCACTGCCGAGATCGTTTCCACAAGCGTTTCGTGAGAACCCGCCTGCGCATGTACAGCGGCATGAAGCGATGACATCAGGAGCGCGGCGGCAGTTCCCTTACCTGAAACATCGCCGAGCGCAATCACGAGCCGTCCATCTTCACGTTCGATGAAGTCGTAGTAGTCGCCGCCGATTTCGTAACAGGGAAAACTAATCCCCTGCAACTCGTAACCTAGAACTGTAGGTGGAGCAGTTGGTTGGAAACGCTGCTGGATCTCCATAGCCAACTGCAGCTCGCGCTCCAGGCGTTCTTGTTGCAATTGCGCTTCGAGCAGCCGGGCATTTTCGACGCGAATTGCGGCCACCGATGCCAGGGTTGTGAGCAGCTTCAAATGGTCTTCAGTGAACCGCCCTTCAGCGATTGGCGAATCGGCATAAATGATGCCGAATACTTTATCCGCAACTCCCAAGGGCACGGCCAACACTGAACGGATGCCTTGCAACACGACTGTGCCGCTGGCGAAACGGGGATCGTGTTGCGCGTCGGAAGTGAGCACGGACTTGCCGCGCATTACTACTTCATCGAGCACATTGCGGCTAACCCGGATCTCGCCGACCTCACCAATTCGATCACGCAAGCGAGCGACGGCCACTCGTAACTCCTGGCCACTGTCTTCGCGCATCATCAGCAGGCAGCGATCAGCAGGCACCGCTTCAAACACAAGCGAGACGATTTGATCCAGCGTTTCGTTGAGTGAGGCCGAAGCCAGGAGCGTGATTCCTACCTTACTAATCAAGGCCAGCAGATCGCCGTGCTTACCGGCGCGCGTGGCTACGATCTCTTCCGGCTTCGTGCGCGCTCCTTCGATAGCTTCGAGGAGACCCGAGGTGGTGCGATCGCCCGAGGCGAGGGCGATTGTGGCCTCGGGAATCGAGCTGCTGTTATCGGTAATCATCGTGGCACCCATACTCGAGTTGTAGGTGCCGTCGTCAAAAACGATTTCCGTTTCGCCGATTTGGATGCGTCCGCCTGCAGTCAACGCCACCGAGCCTTGCACGGTGCTACCGTTGTAAAGGGTGCCGTTGGCCGAACCCAAATCCTGGAGAAAATACTCGTCTCCTTCGCGGCGCACTTCCGCGTGCACGCGCGAGGCAAAAGGATCGGGAACGCAAAGATCATTACGCGCGGAACGACCGAGGGTGATGCGCAAACGGCCGAGCGGAAAATGGTCGGGAGGCCGGTCGGGAAATCTAACTATCAGTTCAGCCATTTTTTGAAACGATCCAATTCTGGTCTAGTTGGGATAACCACTTCTTTACTAAAAAGCACTGTCGCGTACGACCACAGTGCCGGCAATCAAATCATGAAGCGCTCGGCCACGGGAACTGAAGATGGCAATCAGAAATCCGAGTCCCAGCGTCAAACACGACAACGGGTAGCCGACGAAGTGTCTAAAAAGAGCGATCCCGATGCCGGGAACTTCGCCGTTCTGTTGTTCGATTCGCAGGCCAGTAGCCCATTTGCCGACAGTTCGTCCGGTCAAGCCGGCGAGCAAAACATAATTGGCCAGGGCTACTACGAACGAAATTAGCACTCCGACAGTTTCCGCAGAGTTGCCGGCCGCCCGGACGCCACCGCCAAACCAGCGGGCGATGATCGTACTGAACGCGACGATTCCTACGAGCAGGATATAGTCGATCAAAGCGGCGCCACAGCGCAGGGAAAACGGCGCGGGCCGTTGCTCTACAAAGTCCCTGCGAGGACGTTTTATTACCTCAGGCCGCTTGATGGCAGCTCGTTCAACACGTGCAGTCATTAAGATGTTCAGTAGTCTTTATTGGCGGTTGGCAACGACGGTCATCCTAAAAGAAAATGAAGCGTCGTTTCGCCAAGGCGAAGTTTATCGCCGCTATCCAAAACTCGCGGCTGGCGAGGCGCCAGCCTCACCGAATCATTGATTACCGTTCCATTCACTGAGCCGAGATCTTCGACCAGGAAAGTTTCGCCTTCCAGCCAAATCCGCGCATGACGCCGCGAGACCTTGGTCTCTACATCAAAGCGAGACAAATCGATTTCCGGAAAAATGTTTGAGTGCGGATCGGCACGCCCGACCAGATTGTTGTCCTTCTTCAAAATGAAGGAGGCATCAAGCTCGGTCGTTCCTGCCACCACCAACTTAGCAGTTGGGCGCGGCGCCCGGAGGGTCGCACTTGCGCCGACTCCGGCCAATGGTTGGCGGGCGCCACAATGGGCACAGAACACATCGTCGGCGGCGATTCGTCCGCCACAAAACCCGCAGTAGACCGTTTGCACCTGTACAGTCTCGTGGCCGAGTTGCGTCGCCGGCATTCCGTAACTCACGCGGCCGGCCATCAGGTTCTCAAGATGAGTAGCGAGCGCATCGCGCATGTCGCCAGCCGAGGGGAAGCGATCCTCGGGTTTGTATTCGACAGCCCGCATCAGAATCTGTTCGAACTCACTCGAAATGGAAGGAACAATCTGGCGCGGCCGCGGGTTCTTAGCGAAGTCAAAGATCAGCAGCGGATTATCCTGGGGATCAGAACCAGTTAAGAGATGAAACAGAGTGGCGCCGAGGCTATAGACGTCCGAGCGTGGCTCAACGCGTCCGGCAAACAGCTCAGGCGGCGCATAGCCCATCGTGCCAACCGCAGTGACCCCCTTTTCTTCCTGCTTGACCCAACGCGCGATGCCAAAATCGATCAGCATCACTCGACCGGTGTTGCCGTCGATCATTAAGTTGGCGGGTTTCAGGTCGCGATAGATGATTTGCTTGGGACGAGTATGCAGATACTGAAGAACGTCTGCTGCTTGCATGCCCCAGTCCGTCACCGTCTTCTCGTCGATACGGCCACCGGGAGCATTGCGCAGACGCGAAGCCAAGTCCCCACCCGAGATGTATTTCATCACGAGATAGAAACGGCCCAACCCTTCGTCGTAGAAGTAGTCGTAGATCGTGGGAATGGAAGGATGCTCAAGCGCGGTCAGCAGCAGCGACTCGCGTTTGAAGTCGCCGATCGCTTTTTCATGCTGCAAGGGATCGAGGTGAGCTTCGACCATCTCTTTTACAGCGCGTGAGGCATCGCCGAGATTGCGGTCCTTGGCGAGATAAACCGCGCCCATGCCTCCACCACCAATACGCCGGGTGATCTCATAGCGGCCGGTCAGGACGGTTCCGGGATCGAGCTGCTTGATAGCCGGTTGATGTCCCCCGGTCGTGCCCTTGCGGTGTGCCCTCGTAGAACTGGCTGCTGGGAAGTCGCCGGTCGAGGAGCCTCCGATTGAATCCGAGGACAGCGGTGGATCATCAAGTGTCGTGGGTTGCTCCTCAGCCGCCGGCGCAGCCGCGGCGGCGCCCTTGCTCAAATCACCAGTGTGTTTTTCTGGCGCTTGCGCGTCGACATTTTCCAGAGTCTCTTGTTCCTGGTCTTCGGGCATTTCCAGATTGGCCACTTTCTCTGAAGCTTCGGCCGGAACGGGTTGTTGGGTGCCACAGGCCCCACAAAAGTGTTCGCCCGCACCAATCGCAACTCCACACTCAACACACGTAGCCATTTCGAGGGGGTTCCAACAAAACTATTTGGCGACGTGGAATCGTAGGAAGGTCTTTCCTACGATTATCTCATCGCCGTCTTTTAGAGGATGTCGCTGGCCGGGTTCTAGTCGCCTGCCGCGATTCACAAAGGTTCCGTTCGTAGAACCCTGGTCTTCAAGAAAGTACTGTCCATCCTGAAGAACGATGCGCGCGTGGCGGCGCGAAACCTTAGCCTCCGGATCGTCAGCATCTAGATCCACGTCCGGAAAAATTCCGCCGTCTGCGTCCCAACGGCCAATCTGGGATTCGCCGTTGCTCAGCGTAAATTTCTTTCCGACCGAACGTCCGCGTTCCAGCTCCAGCCAGGCGTGGGGTTTATTCGCCGAGCCCAGGGAATGAGACAAGTTCACTCCAGCACCGGAGTTCGCGGCAAATTCTGGTTCTTTGCTTGCCGCTTGAGAGCCGTTATTACCCTCGCCGTCAGCCATACCGTTGCCTCCGGGTTTCGCAGCCCGAAAATTTGGCTTAAGCGGAGCCCCGCATTCGTCGCAATACTGCGAGCTTTCAAGGTTCTCAGCTTTGCACCTTTCACAGCTAATCATCTATCGGTGATCCTGGACAGCGGAAAGAAGGTGATCTCAATAACTGCAGCCAGCCAGACTAGTTAAGCGCGAATTATTCTAACGCAAAGTGGCGGACTCGCCAACGCCACGCTGGATGTAAGTGTTGGCTTCATGCAAAAAGTCCGCTGTGCCCAGGTCTCACACGGAGCGGCATTTATTGCTCTGTCGCGGGTCGATAAAATTGGAACCAGAGCGCTAGCCAACGGGTCAAATAGAGAAGCTGGTCTTGAACTTTGCGAGACCACCTTGCACGGCCCCAAAAGCCGCGTTTGAGTCCACGACCGGTCCCAATCGGTCCCCCGTTCTGACCAGCTGGCAATAGGGGTGCTGCCGGGATAGAGAGGTTATCGAGTGCCACTCGCGGCAACTGCATTTTGTCCGCCCGCTTCAAATGCTCATAATTGAAACTGTTTCGTGTTTTTCGACGTAAATGCTTCTCGAACGCGGGTTTGTAATTAGGGCACATCCGTGCAAAATTATTTGAAATTTGAACGCATTCCAGCGAAAACAATCTCCAGAAGGATTAAATCATGGCTTTAAGTCGTAAGAAGAAGATCATTATCGCAGTGTCCGCCGTGGCGGTTCTGGCTCTCGTCATCATTATTAGCGTTTTTGCGAGTCGCAAGGAGGAGTCGGAGGTCACTACGGTTAAGATCGAGGTCAGACCTGAGCTGCGTCAGACCGTGACCGCCTCCGGCGAAGTCCGCCCCATTCGCTACATCAAGCTCACCAGCGAAGTTCAAGGACGAATCGAAGAAATCTACGTGAATGCCGGCGACATCGTGACGCAAGGCAAGCCCCTCATCAGGATCGACCCCACCCAACTGCAATCGAACCAGGAAGCACAGTGGGCCGCCGCGCAGGCCTCAATGAACGATGTGCAATCGGCTCGTAATGCTGTCTCCTCAGCGCAGCAGGGTTTAGTTGTAGCCGAAGCCGCTGTCTCCCAGGCTCGCCAACAATTGGTGGCGGTACAGAATTCGGTTGAGCGCGCCCAGGTTGATTTGAATACCGCGCAACGCGAATTGAAACGTAACGCCGATTTGATCGAAGCGGGCGTCGCTTCTCGCTCCGAGTATGACGCGGCGCGCGATCGCTATGACCAAGCCAAAATTTCCCTCGACACTGCCAGAGCAAATCTGGAATCACAAAAGATCTCGGTGAAAGAAGCCATGGAGCGCGCTAATCAGCAACGGATTGCCGTTCGCGACGCGCGCACCGGAATCAAGTCTTCTGAAATGCGTGCCAGTCAGCAACAAGCTTTGCTGCGCGGTCAATCGAGCCAGCGATCAAAAGCCACCCAGATCTCTCCTCTGAATGGAGTCATTGCTGATATTCCGGCCCGCGTCGGCGAGTTTGCCGTCGCCGGTCTTTCAACTACTTCCCTGATGACGATTGCCGACATGTCAACGATCAACGTCGAAGTTAACGTTGACGAAACTGAAATCTCGAACGTTGAAGTGGGACAGCCGGTGAAAGTAAAAGTGGACGCGCTGGGTGAAAAAGAGATCGCCGCCGTCGTCCTCCAAAAGAACCCCCTGGCGGTTTCCAAGTCTGATACTCAGGGTGGTCTTTCCGCACGCGTCAACGTTCAGGAAGCCAAGGAGTTCAAAGTCACAGTAGAGCTTAAGGACTTGCCCGACGAGGTTCGCAACAGTCTGCGACCGGGAATGAGCGCTACTGCCACGATCACCACGAAGGTAAAGAACAACGTCGTGGCTGTTCCGCTCGAAGCGATCGTCGAGAAGGCGCCCAATGCACCACCTTCCCCAGCGGCAACAGTCGCGGGCACAACTCCTAATCCTCCCAGCGGAGAGAAACCAAAGAACCTCAAAGGCGTCTATGTCATCGAGGGATCTAAAGTGAGATTCATTGAAGTGACGACCGGCATCACCGGCGAGGCCGACATTGAGATCACAAGCGGCGTACAAGCGGGAATGGAAATCGTCCGTGGACCCAGCCGCGTACTCAAAACATTGAAGGATGGAATGTCCGTCAAACGTCAGGTAAAGAAACCAGGCGCCAACGCTAACGAGGCCAGCTAATGAGCGACGCCACACTTACCACCACCCCCTTGATGGAGCCCGTCGTGCATCCGTCTGCATTGGGCACGCAGCACAATCCGGAGGCGCTCATCTCGATGCGCAACCTCTGGAAGACCTACCAGATGGGAACTGAGGCGGTGCACGCCCTGCATGGGGTGTCGTTTGACGTTCACAAAGGTGAATACATCGCCATTATCGGACCGTCGGGTTCGGGCAAGTCGACGTTGATGAATTTAATTGGCTGCCTCGATACACCCTCACAGGGCGAATACTGGTTGAACGGTAAGAACGTCTCGGAAATGGACGACGACGAACTTGCCCGCATTCGCAACCAGGAAGTCGGATTCGTGTTTCAGACCTTCAACTTACTGGCGCGCGCCTCCGCACTTCATAATGTGGAGCTGCCGCTCATATACGGCGGCATCTCGTCGTCACAGCGACACGAAATGGCTAAGAAGGCACTCGGCGCCGTTGATCTCACGGATCGCATGATGCACCGCCCCAACGAACTATCGGGCGGCCAAAGACAACGCGTTGCGATTGCGCGCGCCCTTGTGAACCATCCGTCAATCCTTCTTGCTGATGAACCCACGGGCGCGCTCGACACACACACCAGCATGGAGATCATGGATCTTTTCGAACGGCTCCATTCCGAAGGCAACACGATTATCGTGGTTACCCACGAGCACGATATCGCGGCGCGTGCTCATCGCATCCTCTCCATTCGCGACGGCCTGATCGAAAAAGACGAAAGGATCAGATAGGGACCGGAGCGAGGATTGGGGCAGAGTGAGCTCTATGAAACGCGATCAGCCCGAAGAGATCATTAATGAGGGACCAGACACGTCCCGGCGTGTTTTCACTTCAATTAGAACTTCCGCCACTCCACGCAATCCTCGCCTCCGCTTATTTCGCATCACCGCTCTCTGGGAAGCCTTCCTGGTAGCGACGTCGAGTCTGCGCACGAATAAACTCCGCACTGCCTTAACACTGATGGGAATCGTCGTTGGCGTCACCGCGGTGATTGCTGTCGTAACGATTATCAAAGGTCTCGACAAGACTGTCGCGCAGACTTTCTCCTCCCAGGGCTCGACGGTGTTCACGATTTCCAAAAAGCCGGCGATTATTAAATCGCGCGAAGAATTTGTCACCTTCAACAAACGTAAGGACGTTACGGACGAAGACGCCGACGCCATCGCCCGGCTTTGCACCGCCTGCTGGCGGGTCGGCGTTGCGGCCAATGCCGTCGAAACCGTCAAGCACGCGGATCAAAAGGCTGAAAACGTCCGCATCCGGGGCGTGACTCCCTTGACGATGTTTGAGATCGATGGCGTAACGATCGATGCCGGACGAGTTTGGACCGATGGCGAGGGTCAGTCGGGACGATCGGTCGCAGTGGTAGGACCGGACTTGCTGAAGAACCTGTTTGGCGATGCGCCCGCCGATCGCGCGGTGGGTCAGGAGATTCGCATTGCCGGACGCCCGTACACGGTCATTGGTGTCCTCGAGCCACTGGGATCGATTTTTGGTTTTTCCCGCGACAACGTTGTCTACATTCCTTATTCGGTTTATCAGCAATCGTTCGGTGCCCGCAGCTCGATCGTCGCGTTCATTCAGGTTCCCAGCGCCGAGAATTTGGAAGCTGCCGAAGATCAGGTGCGCACAATCATGCTGAACCGGCGCGGCAAGATGTTTGACGACGATGGCGATCCGGGATTTTCATTAGAGACTCAGGATGTGTTTCTCGATCTGTACGGGCAGGCAACTTCAAACATTTACATAGTTACGATTGGGGTAGCGGCTATTTCACTCGTCGTCGGAGGCATCGTGGTCATGAATATCATGCTGGTCTCCGTGACTGAGCGCACCAAAGAGATCGGCATTCGCAAAGCCATTGGCGCGCGTCGCAAAGATATTCTGGCGCAGTTTCTAATTGAGGCCGTAACCGTAACGGCTATCGGCGGCGCTCTGGGAGTGGCAACTGGTTTTGGTTTGGCTTACATAATCTCCATGTTGATTGGCTTCCCGCTGTTAGTGAGTGTGGCTTCAGCGGTTTTAGGAGTTGGTGTTTCGTCGATTGTGGGAATCATAAGCGGCTTGTGGCCCGCCTGGCGCGCCGCGAAACTCGATCCCATCGAAGCGCTGCGAGCTGAGTAGATTGAGTCATTGAGTCATTGGGTCATTGAGTCATTGAATCATTTAGTGATTGAGTCATTGAGTGATTTGGTTCATTGAGTGATTGAATCATCGGATCTTGGTTGATCGGTACAGTCGTACAATTACTCAATCACTCAATCACCCAATGACTCAATCACCCAATTTCAACCATGCGATTAGACGACGTAAAAGAATCCTCACTGATGGCGCTCGATACGCTGCGGGCGAATAAGCTGCGGTCGTCGCTGACGATCCTTGGCGTTAGTGTAGGCGTCGTCACTATCATCTTCATGGTGTCGATCATCCAGGGCTTGAACCGCGCCTTCGCTGATCAAATTGAGTCGCTCGGCTCAAACACAATCTTCGTTTCCAAATTCGAACCAAGTTTCGGACGACCGCCCAATGCCGAAGAAGTTCATCGCAAAGACCTGACCATGGATGATGCGGACGCATTGCGTCGGGAAGCACCTTCCATTGCCGGCGTCTCGCCAATCCATCGGATGATCGCTGCCACCGCTCGCTACCAGGACAAACAAACCGACACGCCAATTGTCTTAGGAGTGACTCCTTATTACGAGTTTGTGCACAGCCAATACGTGGCGAGTGGGCGCTTCATTGGTGAAATCGACATGCAGGATCGAGCGAATGTCTGCGTCCTGGGCGTCGACGTGATGCGTGCCCTCTTCCCTTATGAAAATGCTGTGGACAAGGAAATCAGAATTAACGGCAACCCTTATCGAGTGATCGGAGTGATGGAACCGCTGGGCAATTTTTTTGGCCAGTCGCGCGACAATTCGATCTTCATGCCGATCTCTACCTTCGACAAGTACTATCCCGATCAACCGTTTCCCCAGGTTGTTTTCTTCATCATCGTTCGTCCTCAGTCGCGCGCGCAGGTGAAGTCTGCGATGGATGAGATCAGTGACATCCTGCGCCGCCGGCGACGGGTGCCGCAGAACGCGCCGAACAATTTTGGGATTTCGTCGCAGGATTCTTTGCTGGATGTTTACAATCAACTGACGGGCGCGACCGCACTAGTGCTGACTGCAATCTCTTTTGTGGCGCTGATGATTGGAGGGATCGGTGTCATGAACATCATGCTGGTCTCGGTGACGGAGCGCACCAAGGAAATTGGAATTCGCAAAGCCGTGGGCGCCACAAAATTCAACATTCTTTCCCAGTTTCTGATCGAGGCTGTCGTGTTGACTGCGATCGGTGGGCTTGCCGGTTTGATCGTCGGCGAAATTGCGAGTCTTTTGATGAATCGCTATTCCCCCCTCCCGGCCTATGTACCGCTCTGGGCCATCGCTATGGGAATCGGGATTTCGGCGTCGGTCGGCATCGTGTTTGGCCTCTGGCCGGCGTGGAAAGCGGCGCGACTGGATCCGATCGAGGCGTTAAGATGGGAATAGTTAGATTGGCGATTGCCGATTGACGATTGGTCGGTGGCGAGCAAAGCACCAAAAATCGTCAATTGGCACTTAGCAGTCGGCAATCGTCCGGTTTCCCTCTTCCCCGCCTGTTATCTCGCCGATCAACTCCCTCAAATACCCAATACAGCAACCTTTATGCTACCGTTCCGTATTAACTAAGCCGTGAAATTCATCGAAACATTGAAGCTCGCCGTAGCCGCAATCTGGGCGCATAAGCTGCGCTCGGTGTTGACGCTGCTGGGCATGATTATTGGAGTCATGGCCGTTGTGGTCGTTTACTCACTAATCCAGGGTTTCAATACCTACGTCGATGAAAAAATTGCCGGCATCGGCGCAAAATCGTTCAACGTACAGCGCTTTAATCCTCTGGAAGACTTCAAAGACACAGATACGATTGCGGCAGCACAGCGCCGCAACAAAGATCTGACGATGGAGGATTTCGAATATTTGAAGCAGCGCGCTACGTTGATTGGAAAACTCGGAGCGCGTGCGCGGGGCACACCATCCGAGATCAAACGCGGTGACCAAACACTCGAGGACGTTTTTGTCTCCGGCGCCACGGCCGCCATCGCCGACATCGAGAACCGTGACATCGCCGACGGCAGATTTTTCGTTGACGCTGAAGACGACGCCGCCCAGCGCGTCGCCTATCTTGGCGCCGACGTCGCCACCAAACTTTTTCCAGCAGGAAATCCTTTGAATCAGGAAATCACTATCAGAGGCATTCCCTACCGCGTAATCGGCGTTGAGGTAGCGCGCGGCTCGGTCTTCGGAATCCCTCAGGACAACTTCGTGCAGATTCCCTTGAAGACTTATGCCAACAATTTCGGGGGTCTGATTCGGCAGCGCTCGCTCTATTTTGTTGCGACATCAAAGACTGACGACACGTTTAACGATGCGGTTGACGAGGCACGCTTCCTGATGCGCGTGCGCCGTAAACTAGACGCGAACGAGAAAGACAACTTTGGCATAGTTACCCCAGATGCGATTACCGGTCTGCGCGATCGTTTGTTTGGCACCATCTTCATCGTCGCGATTGCGGTTCCCAGCATTGCTTTGCTGGTTGGCGCCATCGTCATCATGAACATCATGCTGGTATCGGTGACAGAGCGCACCAAGGAAATTGGCGTGCGTAAATCGCTTGGAGCGCGCCAGATGGACATCCTGAAACAGTTCCTCGTTGAAGCTGTCACACTCTCGGCAATGGGCGGCCTGATAGGCGTCACCATCGCCTGGGTCATCGGGCGGGTGCTGACGGCGGTTTTCTTCCCCACGTCGCTCTCGATCGGAGCAATTGCGATTGCAGTTGGAGTCTCAATGGCAGTTGGTGTTGCAGCGGGTGTCTTTCCGGCCTGGAAAGCCGCGCGGCTCGATCCAATAGAAGCGTTACGAGCAGAATAAAACGAACTTAGTGCTTTGAACTTTGTACTTTGTTCACTGGTGAAACTCGAACGGTTATGGCGTTTCAACTTCAAGTACCAAGTACCAAGGTCAAAGGTCAAAGTTCAAAGCACTAAGTTCAAAAACCGAGTACCTTAAAAGCCATGAAGATTTTACGAAGCGACATTTATGAAAACCTGCGCATGGCGCTTGCTACGCTGCTCGCGAATAAGCTGCGTTCGTTTCTCACGGTCTTTGGTGTCGTGATCGGGGTTATTACCGTCATGTTGATTGCTTCGATTATTAGTGGCATTGACGTGTCGGTGAAGAAAGAAGTGGAGTCGTTTGGCACCCGTTCTATCTTCATCAGCAAATTCGCCCCTGGCATCCACGTTGGCCGACGTTCGCGAGAGGAACGGATGCGCAAGGAACTCACCTATGACGATGCCATTGCGCTCCAGAGTCTGCCGGCCGTCGAGATTTCAGTTCCCTTCCTCGACATCACCAACAACTTCTTCGGACAAAAGCTGTTGGTTTCCGGTGGCGGCAAGACAACGGCCGGCGTCGCCTTACAAGGAACACTCCCCGAATTTGAGCGAGCGGGAACTCAAGTAGTTTCTGAAGGACGTTTCTTTACTCAGTCGGAAAACGACACCAAGCAGGACGTCTGCGTGATTGGATCGAAAGTGGCCGACGATTTTTTCCCCTTCGGTTCGCCTGTGGGACAAACCATCAAGATTGGCGCTGACGACTTCCGTGTGGTCGGCGTCTTGCAGAAGCGTGAACAGTTTTTGATAAGCGGCGGTAGTGACGATCAGAACAACGTCATTTATTTGCCTTACGAGGTCGCCAGAAAGTTAAAGCCTAACGCCGATGACGTTTACATCATGGCTGTAGGCAGGCCGGGAATGATGGATGAAGCAAAGGATCAGGTGCGCGACATGTTACGCGTGCGGCGCCAGGTCGCCTTTGCGGCGCCCGATAACTTTGGAATGGAGACTGCGGAAAGCATTCTCGACAACTTTCGCTCGATTACCGCAGGTCTGGCGATCGCCATGGTTGTGATCTCCTCGGTGGGTTTGATGGTAGGGGGCATCGGCGTGATGAATATCATGCTGGTGTCGGTCACCGAACGCACCCGCGAGATTGGTGTTCGCAAAGCCATCGGCGCCAAACGCAGCGACATCATGTGGCAGTTTCTGATCGAGGCGGCGACTCTGACCGGTATTGGCGGGATTGTCGGCCTGTCGATTGGCTGGCTGTTGACGCTCCTATTGAGCCTACTGCTTCCTTCCTATGTGCCGCTTTGGGCGCCGATTGGCGGACTAGTCGCCAGTGTCGGCATTGGTTTGATCTTTGGCCTCTGGCCCGCGTGGAAAGCGGCGCGTCTCGATCCCATCGAATCGCTTCGGTATGAATAGTAGTAATGCTCAGTCCGGAAGGTTGGTTTACCCCCGCTGGTTGAGCTCATTCAACCTTAGCGGTGGCAAGCCAACCTTCCGGACTGAGCATTACAATGTCTAACTAATAAAGCTCGGGAAGAGCGCCGCCATCGCGACGATAAACAGCAAGCCAATCAACCAGAAAAGTACAGCAGTCCCCCACGCTGCACCTTTGCTCACTTTCTGACCACTGTGCTTAAGTCCCGTTGCTTTCAACCACAAGCCATAAAAGGAAAGTAGTCCGACCGCACTCGCGATGACGAACAACACTGGATGATCAGCGGGTGTGAACAGCACTCCCAGATTGTCCTGGACGAGGGTCTCCTGCCCCATGATGGGGTGAATGTCGTCAATGTCCTTGATGTAGAGCAACGGAAAACTTATCAGCTTCTGAATCACCACGATCGGAACGCTCGCGTAGATGATTGCACATAGCGACTGCCAGAAATTGATGCGCCCGCCAAATACTAAAACGCCGAGCATGTAGAGTGCGCCCAGGAAGCTCATGAACACGAAGGCGCCGACGATGCTCTTGATAGCGGTCCCGACACGTTGCACTGGATTCTTCGCTTGTTCCAGACCTTGTTCACGTGTGCGCTCAACGGCCTCTGCGGGAATCATCGGAGTCTGGGCCATCTTCTCCGCGGTAAAGTTAACAATGCGCTCAGGCGTAAGCCGCTGCTGAAAAGCCACCGAGTAGGCAATGTTTAAGAGCACAATCACGAGCAGCCCGGCGAGCCACTTTGGATGTGAGCGCAGATTATTAAAGACGCGAGAGGGTTCGTAGAAAATACCGGCAATTCTTTCAAAAGCCGACATCGGTGGCGGGGCATCCGGTCCGGTTTTCGGCAAGCGAATAAAACTGAAGGCGAACAGGAGCACTCCCCAAAAACAGACTGCGCCACCGGTTTGTAGACCACCGGCAATGAACCCGACAATCCCGCCAATCACAATCAGCAGGCCTACGGCAAACAAGACAAGCGCCGGCTTCCGCAAATAGAGCGGCCGAGGCGCCGGTGGTTCGATTACCGGAGCGGGCGGCGCAGGCGGTGAAAAAGATCCACTGGACGACGCGGCAATCGGCTGGGGGTCCATATCGCTCATTAGCATTTCCTCCTGGAGTAAGAGGACGGGGAGACACGCTTCCGTCCGCGATATTCTTCGGCTGGTAACTTCACGATCGTTGCTTGATACGTCCGGACTTTACCCTATGTTTCAGATCTTGGTGGCGCATTCTCCCAACCCAGCACTCGAATGCAGGCGACTTCATGACCGGGCGCTACCTCACGCAGACCTGGATCGATGTGCGCACACTCCTTGATCGCAATCGGACAGCGCGTGCGGAAGCGGCAGCCTGAAGGTGGATTGATTGGAGTCGGCACGTCGCCTTGCAGCACGATGCGTTCGCGCGTGCGGGTGGGATCGGGAATCGGGATCGCCGAAAGCAACGCCTGCGTATACGGATGGAGTGGTTGCACGTACAGATCTTTCGCACTGGCTATCTCCACGATCCGCCCGAGATACATTACCGCCACCCGCGTAGAAATGTGCTCAACCACCGCGAGTCCATGCGATATGAAAAGATAAGTTAGACCAAACTCCGCCTGTAGCTCCTGGAGCAGATTAACTACCTGGGCCTGCACTGAAACATCGAGAGCCGATACCGGCTCATCAGCCACAATCAGCTGCGGGTTCAAGGCCAGCGTGCGAGCCACTCCAATGCGTTGCCGCTGACCCCCCGAAAATTCGTGCGGGTAACGCTTGCTGTAATCCGGATTAAGGCCGACGCGTTGCAGCAAGCTGCGAACGCGCTCGCGTCTTTCCGTCTTGGTACCTATCTTATGAATTACTAGCGGCTCGCCGATGATGTCGCCCACGGTCATGCGCGGATTGAGTGAAGCGTAAGGATCCTGAAACACAATCTGCATCTCGCGACGCAACTGCCGCATCTCGTTTTTGCTTAAAGCCAAAACGTCACGTCCCGCAAACTCAACTTGTCCCGCGGTTGGTTCGATCAAACGCAAGAGACAGCGGCCAACGGTAGACTTTCCGCAGCCTGACTCGCCTACGAGGCCAAGCGTTTCACCGCGCACGATTGCGAAGGAAACACCATCAACCGCGCGCACTACGTCATCGCTGCCTTCAACCGGGAAGTGCTTTACTAGTCCCTTGACGGTTAAGAGATGAGCCTGTGGTGTTTCGACAGCCGCTGAAGAACCATTTTCCATATAGAAATGATCTTTTATCCGTCCGGAGCTCTATCTTCTGTGGCGTGATGATCGGCCGTGACAGCCGCCGCCAAATCAAACAGGACGCAGCGCACCTTCACATCACCTTCCAGCTCATAAAGTGGAATCTCCCCTGCTTCGCAACGCGGCATGCGATATTGGCAGCGGGGCGCAAAATGACAACCGGGCGGGAGATCGGTGGGATTGGGAACCACCCCTTCGATCGTTTCCAGGCGTTCCTTCTTGGCAACGTGTTCCATCGTTAACTTGGGAACTGAACGCAATAGACCTTCGGTGTAAGGGTGGCGCGGTCGCGCGAACAACTCGTTCACCGGCGCCTCTTCCACGATCTTTCCCGTGTACATAACTGCAACTCGATCGGCAACTTCGGCAACGACGCCGAGGTCATGCGTGATCAGTAACACTGCCAGTTCGCGTGTTTTGCGCAATCCATTGAGCAACTCCAGGATTTGCGCCTGAATCGTCACGTCGAGCGCTGTGGTTGGCTCGTCCGCAATCAGAAGTTTTGGATCACAAGCGAGAGCCATGGCGATCATCACGCGCTGGCGCATGCCGCCGGACAGTTGGTGCGGATAATCACCCGCACGCCGCGCCGGATCCGGAATTGAGACTTCTCGCATCGCAGCGATTGCCGCGGCGCGGGCCGCTTTGCGATCGAGTTTGCGGTGCAAACGCAGCGCTTCAGCAATCTGTTCCCCAACTGTGAAGACCGGGTTGAGTGACGTCATTGGATCCTGAAAGATCATCGCGATGTCGTCGCCACGGATCTGACGCATATCGGAATCTGACAGAGTGAGCAGATTCTTGCGGTCGAACGCGATCTCACCCGCGACAATTTTTCCGGGTGGCGCCACGAGCCGCATCACCGAGAGCGCGGTAATCGACTTGCCACAACCTGACTCGCCTACGAGCCCCAGCAATTCGCCGCCATCGAGATGAAAGCTGACGCCATCGACGGCGCGAACCAATCCCGCGCGTGTCTGAAAATGAGTACGAAGGTTTTTGACTTCGAGTAGGTGTGGCACGTTAGGCGCTGTGAGTCTCAGTAGAGATTGAAATTATATTCAAGCTGAATCCACATAGAAACAAAACGACCATCGCTGACTGCCGGAATGAATTTGATTTGTCGCGCAGCCGCAAATGCCCTTTCGGTCAAGCCAAACGGCAATCCAGAGATAACGCGAATACTATTTACTGTGCCAGCCGAAGAGAACACACAGCGCATGACTACGGTTCCGGTTATTTGGTGGCTTCGGGCATCGTCGGTGTAATTGGGTTCCGGTTTCGTAACGACAATAGCCTTTGACGTAACTTCTTTGCCCGACAAGATGCGAGTCTCGCTACCTTCAACCACCAGCGTGGCAGTTGGCTCATCTCCTGGACCATCGACAATCGCAAGCCCTCCGTCGAGTCGCTCGAACCTAATGGACTCAAAAAATCGGGTTATGCCAACGTCCGGGTTAACAAGACGCGAGGCCACCGTATGGAATACATAGATGCGATCGCCAGCTACAAAGAACTGAGTTACTGCTTTTCTCAAGTCATCTTCGAGGAAATACTCCTTTCCACGAACGCCTGAAACCACCAAGTCTCGCTTGAACGCACCGGTGGCCAAACTAGACTTCGTGATGAAGTCTGCAAGCGACTCCTTTTTCTGACAGATGTGAATTGCGTATACAACTCCCTCAGCGTACGCGCCAATTACACGCAACACCTGACTCTTACTCAGCGATCCGATACGCCGTGTGTATTTGGACATAGCTGGTGCGATTGGCAATAGAACTGAGAAGTCTTCATTCCGTACCGTGTATCTATCCCATTCGCGTGAGGTTTGGCCAGACGACGAAGGTTCGAGGAGTGCTTGCCCCGCTACCTGCTGTCGGTCTGCAATAAAAAACCACCAGACCGCAATCAGGCTGAGATGGAGCAGCCACTGTCCAACGCCGCATTTCCTCAAACCACAGTGCATGTCGACTCCTGTTGTTACTCTGACTAAAGACCGAGCTTGTCCATCCTCGCGTTCTCGTATTCACCATCTTCCGCGGGGTACCGCAGCGACTTGGCAATGGTTCCTTTCTCCTTCGCCAAAGACCAAACAATGCTCTCACCCGCAGGCACAACCTTGGGCTCAGCTCTGAAGATGCGATCGCTGAAAGCGTCCTCAGCATCGATCAACTGCCAGCCTTTGCTCTTGAACATTTGCAACAGATCGTCGAGGAAGAGACCGTTTACTAGATTGAAATGGGTCAAGAGCGTGTGCTTCACCGGACGGCCCAGCACTTTGTGCGCGAGTGAATCGTAATACTGCGCTCGATCCCACATGTGCTCGAGGTAGAAATCGCGATAGCGCGTTAAGTCAGCACCAGGATCTTTTTTCAGTCGCGCGGTCAGGCGCTGGTCAACAATCCAATCGGAGTTGTCGATGGTGACGTGGCCATTGCGGTAACCGTGTTTCGTGAGGACCTGCCTAATGGCATCGCGTTTCTGCGCAGTGTCGCCTTCTTTCAACATGGGAAAGCGCAGATACTTTTGAAAACGAGGAAACTCCTTTAGCAGTACTTCGGCTCGCAGGATGTCCTCTTCATACACGGCTGCGGTCATCGTGGGATTGTTATAGTTGCGATGGGAATAGGTGTGATTGCCAATCAGATGACCTGCTTCGTCCCAGGGTTTGAGCAGTTGCTTACCTTCCTCGCTATCGATGTTTCGTCCCATCACGAAGAGCGCGGCTTTAATGGAGCGGTTCTTTAGCGTCTTTAGGATGGCTTCATTGCGTTCAACTGCGGAGAGCTTTACGGCATTGCCCCAGTTGAAGTCGTCCATTGTCACAGCAACCTGGGGACGCGGGTTGACACCCCAACTCGCAACCTTGCTGACGCCGCCCAGGCCCAGCATTAGACCCGACATTCCTAGTCTCTTATTGAAATCTCTGCGATTCATATTTACCTCACTACACGGTCGCCGTTTCGCGATACTCTCCCCAAACTTCCCGCAAACGATTGCCAATCTCGCCGACAGTTACATATGCCTCGACACAGTCAAGAATTCGCGGCAGGACATTCTCGGTGCCGCGTGCCGCCTCTTCCAGTTTTGCCAAGGCGCGATCGGCGACAGCCGAGTCACGTCGCGCTCGCACCGCCCGCACCCGCTCGACCTGAGCACGCTCAACATCTGCATTCACTCTCAGGATGGGCATGGCCGGTTCTTCGTCTACCTGATATTTATTGACGCCAACGACGACTGCGTCCCCGCTTTCCACTGCCCGTTGATAGCGATAGGCCGCCTCCTGAATTTCGCGTTGCACATACCCAGTCTCTATCGCCCGCAACATGCCACCCAGGGCGTCAATCTTTTCCAGATACTCAGCCGCCTTCGATTCAATTTCAGTTGTGAGCTGCTCGATGGCGTATGAACCAGCTAGGGGATCGGCTGTGTCGGCAACGCCGGATTCATTCGCGATCACCTGTTGCGTGCGCAGGGCGATACGCGCAGCTTGTTCGGTAGGCAATGCCAGCGCTTCGTCCATCGCATTCGTATGCAGCGATTGCGTGCCGCCGAGAACGGCGGCCAGTGCCTGGATAGTCGTGCGCACGATGTTAACTTCAGGTTGCTGCGCGGTCAGGGTCGAACCAGCCGTCTGCGTGTGAAATCGCAGCATGAGAGAACGCGGGTCCCGTGCCTGGAACCGTTTACGCATAGTGCGCGCCCAAAGTCGGCGGGCGGCGCGAAACTTGGAAATCTCCTCCAGGAGGTTGTTGTGAGAATTGAAAAAGAAAGAGATGCGCGGGGCAAAGTCGTCCACGGCCAAGCCTGCTTGCAACGCAGCCTCAACGTAGGTGATGCCGTCGGCAAGAGTAAAGGCAACTTCCTGAACAGCGGTCGAGCCGGCTTCGCGAATGTGATAGCCGCTAATCGAGATCGTGTTCCAATTCGGAACCTCACGGGCGCAAAAAGCAAAAGTGTCGGTGACGAGGCGCAACGAAGGAGCCGGCGGGTAGATGTAAGTACCGCGCGCAATGTACTCCTTAAGAATATCGTTTTGCAGCGTGCCCTTGAGTTTGCCGAAACTGACGTGCTGCTGCCGGGCAACAGCCAGATAAAGACAGAGCAAGGTCGAAGCTGTCGCATTGATCGTCATCGAAGTCGAGACGGTATCAAGCGGAATTTCATTAAAGAGCCGCGACATATCGTCGAGCGAATCGATCGCCACGCCCACTTTTCCGACTTCGCCGGCAGCGAGCGGATCGTCCGAATCGAGGCCGATCTGGGTGGGCAAGTCGAAGGCTACGGAAAGTCCGGTAGTTCCCTGAGCGAGCAGAAATTTGTAACGAGTGTTTGACTCTTCGGCCGAGGCGTAGCCGGCATATTGCCGCATCGTCCAGAAACGGCGGCGATACATATTGGCGTAGATACCGCGCGTAAAGGGAAACGCCCCGGGCGCCCCGAGATCATTATCGAAGTCGATTGCTGATGTGTTCTCGGGATTGAAGTCGGCTGGCAACTCGATTCCGGAGGAGATTTCAAAGCGCTCGCGCCGCTCGCTGTCTGTCTTCGCTGCCATTTGTCGCTAGTTTATCAGGAAAGTAGGCGGTGTGTGGAAAGTCCAACGTTCAAAGTCCACGGTCCAACGTCCGTTAATCGAATTGACATTGGACTTTGGACGTTGGACATTGGACTACTCATGCAAACAGTCACAGTAGCAAAACGTGGCGCGGATCGTCTGCGCCAGGGACACTTGTGGATCTATCGCAGCGATGTGCTCGAGACAGGCAACGCGCCCGGCGGTGGCATCGTCGCCGTCAAGGACCATAAAGGAAATTTTGTCGGCCAGGCGCTTTTCAGTGATGCGTCGGAAATCACTCTGCGTTTGCTGACGCAGACCGCAGAACTCATTGACCGCGAATGGTGGCGCCGTCGCCTGCAATCCGCTGCCTCCAGGCGCAGTGGAATCAGTGCGGACACAAATGCTTACCGCCTCGTTTACTCCGAAGGCGATCTACTTCCTTCGTTAATCATCGATCGCTATGACGACGTCTTTGTGATGCAGAACCTGGCGCAAGGCACTGAGGCAGTAAAGCAGTCTTTGGTTGAGTTGTTGGTAGAAGAATTTGCGCCACGCGCGGTGATTGAGAGGAACGACGTCAAGGTCCGCTTATTTGAGGGATTGGAGTCGGTCTCGGGTGCGCTCTTTGGCACCGCACCCGAAGAGCTGGAAATTCTGCAGCACGGTTTGCGCTTTTTGGTGGCGCCGCTCTACGGCCAAAAGACCGGTTCATTTCTTGATCAACGAGAGAACCGTTTGGCTGCGCGCGAGCTCGCGCGCGGGCGGGGCCTGGATTGTTTCACGTTCAATGGCGCCTTCGCACTGTACCTCGCGGGCCGCTGCGCAAGCGTAACGGGGATAGATATTTCGGGGGACGCGATCGCCCTCGCACGGCGCAACGCAGAACTCAATGGCATCGGCATCGTCGAGTTTCGTGAAGCGAATGTCTTCGATGCATTGCGGGAATATGAGCAAAGCGGCGAGCGCTTCGACACGATTGTTCTGGACCCGCCCGCCTTTGCCAAGAATCGCGCCAGCATTAAAGCCGCGGCGCGGGGCTATAAAGAAATCAACTTGCGCGCGCTCAAACTGCTGAACCCTGGTGGGGTACTCGTGACCTGCACTTGTTCCTATCACATGTCTGAAGAAATGTTCTTGCAGTTGCTGGCCGCCGCCGCTAACGATGCGCATCGCCGCGTGCAAATCGTCGCTAAGCGAACGCAGGCGAGCGATCACCCGATCCTGCTGGGAATGCCGGAGACCTACTATCTGAAGTGCGTGATTGCGCGGATAATAGAATGAGATGATTAACTGCGGGTGCTGCCGCTGCGCACGCTCTCTGCGAGGCGCTTGGCGTCGGGGAGGGCTTCAAAAGCGCGCAAGACTTGCGGATCACTGTCCAGGAGGACGCGGGCGCCGGCATCGTTGGAAAACGCGGCGGTGATGATCTCTTCACGCAGTCTCAGCTTTACGAAATCTGCTTCTTCCTCAAGCTGTGCCGGCGTCAATTGCGATTCCGCATCGAGTCTGACCCAGGCACGAAACGCTTCCAACACCCGTTCGGTAATGGCGTAGTCAGAAGCTTTCGGATTTCGTCCGTATTGCACCTTCTCCACTTTGAACATCTCCAATCCGGGCACCAGACCAGCAGCAAGTTGCCGTGTGAATTGGAACGCGACCTCAGCGACTTTGGCGCGTTGCGGCGTAAAGTTCAAAGGTTTCTGTTCAATGTCGGGACTGATACCGCCACCGCCGTAGAAAACACGACCAGCCGCTGTCTTCACTGCCGGACCGGCGTGCGCCATAGCAACGGGTGCTACTGTTGCCGGCTGAGCACCACCGTTTGCACCCGGCTGCTGAGGTTTGTTTTCGTCCTCGTTGTGTTGGACGAAATAGTCGTAGAAGGAACCGCTTGAATACTCGCGTTGTAGCGAGCGCCCGAAGGGGGTGTAGTAACGGGCGGTGGTTAAAGTGAGTCCAGTATTAAAGGGCAGTTGGTAAACCCGCTGCACGAGACCCTTGCCGAAGCTCGTTTCGCCGACTACTAGACCGCGGTCATGATCCTGGATGGCACCCGCCACAATCTCTGAAGCCGACGCCGTGCCGCGATTGATCAAGACAACCAGCGGAACATCTTCTGGTTCAGAGCCACTTGATTTGTAAACTATCGCTTCGTTGTAATCGCCGCGGCCCTTCACCGAAACAACCACCTGGCCACGTGGCAGAAACTCGCTGGAAACATCGATTGCCTGTTCAAGCAGCCCGCCAGGGTTGCCGCGCAGATCGAGAATCAACTGGCGCATGCCCTGCGTCTTCAGTTTAGTCAGCGCTTCGCGCAACTCTTCGCCGGTTGTGTGTTGAAAGCCGCCGGTCAAACCAATGTAACCAGTTCCCGGTCGAACCATGTAGGCATTGCGAATTGAAGGCAGCGGCACCGCATCCCGGACAAGCGTGAAATCAAGGGGCGCCTCAGAACCAGCGCGATCCACCTTAATTTTCACGGGCTTGCCTAATGAACCACGAACATTCTTGGAGACTTGTTCGCTCGACCAGTCGCGCGCGTCCTTGCCGTCGACTTCCAGGATTCGATCACCATACCGTAGTCCCAGGCGCGCCGCCGGCGTGTTCTCCACTGCCGACTGAATATAAACACCGTCGCGGTGCTGCACGATCGTCACACCGATGCCGTAGAAGCGTGAATCCTGATCCTCTCTCAGTTTCTTGAATTCATTAAACGGAAAGTAAGTGGAGTGGGGATCGAGCGTGGTCAGCATTCCCTGCACGGCCGCCTGTGTTGCCTTCTCGTAATCGATTTCGCCGACGTAGTTGGCAGAAACTGTAGTAACGGCCTCGTCGTAGTCTTTTTCGATCTCTTCCGCCGGCCGGTCATTTACCGGGCCACCGATGGCCACGGTGCGACGCAGGCGTTTGGAACTGCCAATCGTCCCGCCCAAAACCGCGGAGATCAAGATCAACGCGCCTGCAATAATGAAGAATCTCTTTGCCATCTCGTTTTCAGCCGAATTAGATGCCGCAAACGCAACTCTGATAGTCGCCGGCAGCAGAAATATTAGCACAGTGCTGCTCGATCGCCCCTGAGCCCTCTGGCCTCGCTCGCTATGATATATTGCAGCCCAGCCTACTTAATCCGATAACTGAATGCAGGCAACTGTTTCCATCGTCGTCCCGGCCTACAACGAAGGCACACGGTTGCGCGAGTCGCTCCCCAAGATTCTGGCCTATCTTAATCAGCAGTTTCCTGGCTCCGAGCTCATCGTTGTAGACGACGGGTCGACAGACGATACGGCGGCAGTTGCCCAGGAAGGTTTGGCAAGCGCGGGCGGCGTGCGTACCGGAGTCGTCAGTTACAAACAGAATCTGGGCAAGGGTCGGGCAGTGCGGCTGGGCTTGCTGGCGTCACGATGTGAGGTGGCGCTCTTTACCGATGCCGATCTTTCGACTCCAATCACTGAGACCCCGAAACTGGTAGCGCCGATCTTCAACGGCGAGTGTGATCTGGCATTTGGTTCACGCGCCCTCGATCGCCAACTGATTGGCGTTCATCAGCCTTGGCGCCGAGAGCAGGGCGGAAGGGTCTTCAACCTCGCCGTGCGGTTGGCGACCGGACTGCCTTTCTGGGACACTCAATGCGGGTTCAAAGCATTTCGCATGCATGTTTGCCGGCCGTTGATTGAAGGTGCGACTATCGATCGGTTTGGATTTGATGTAGAGCTGATTTATCTCGCTTATCGCGCGGGACTGCGACTAAGGGAAGTGCCGGTGCGCTGGGATCATTACGAAGGTAGCAAGGTGAATGTATTCAGTGACAGCTTCAAGATGTTGAACGAAGTCGGATTGATCCGGCAGCAGGCGCGTCGTGGTGTTTATGATCAGGCAATCAGAGCCGCGCAAGAATTGATTGCAAAGTAGTTTTGAAGATGGTGGTTCGTGTTGTTACTTCCTTTGGGCTCTATGCCCTTTGCGCCTCGGCGTGAATTCTTAACCCATTGAAAAATCATAAATGTAATTGAGGACTGTGCCTAAAATGACTGCTCGCTTAAACGTCAATATTGATCATGTTGCCACGGTGCGGCAGGCGCGGCGTGCGCCCGAGCCAAGCGTCGTGGCGGCGGCAATGATCTGCGAACAGGCAGGGGCGGACGGTATCACCGTCCACCTCCGTGGCGATCGGAGGCACATTCAGGACGGGGATCTGCCAATCCTCCGCAGCGCTGTCACGACCTATCTCAACCTGG
Source organism: Pyrinomonadaceae bacterium (assembly GCA_049283975.1). Classification (GTDB taxonomy): domain Bacteria; phylum Acidobacteriota; class Blastocatellia; order Pyrinomonadales; family Pyrinomonadaceae; genus PSRF01. The sequence goes on from JBAPXA010000301.1 coordinate 24,617, forward strand.
AGATGGCCGCTACTGAAGAGATGTTAAAGGTTGCCCTGGGAGCGCGGCCCGACGCCGTTTCCCTCGTGGCGGAAAATCCTAACGAGATTACGACTGAGGGCGGTCTTAACGTCGTCGCCAATATCGCCATTGTGCGCGCTGCGGTTAGTAAGTTGCGGCAAGGCGAAATACTGACAAGTCTTTTTATTGATCCGGATCCCAAGCAGATTGAAGCCGCTCATGATATCGGGGCGCAACAGGTAGAGTTGTGTACCGCCGCCTACGCTGAGGCAACGTTGGGCAGTCGCGGCACTCACGGCGAGGGCGCGAGCACTGCGGCTAAGGAGCTAAGACGGCTGCGCGACGGCGCCGAATTGGCTGCGCAGTATGGTTTGCATGTGGCAGCCGGTCATGGGCTCACTTATCGGAATGTCGGCGCGGTGGCCGCGATCCCGGAAATAACCGAATTCAATATCGGTCATAACATCATAGCTCGATCGATCTTTGTGGGGCTTGAGCGTGCAGTGCGGGAGATGAAAGAAGTGATCGCGGGGGGCAGCTTACGCAACGGCGCCCGGCAGGATTCTTTTTAGCTTAACCATCAGTTTCGTGCCAGAGTTGGCGTTATCCGAAATGAAAAAGGGCGTCCCGAGGGACGCCCTTTGTTAGTCGATGGTTCAAACGTTAGCCTTTTCCTGAAGCCAGTTGCACCCGAATCTGAGCCCGCTCAAAATCAATTCGCGCCTGCTCAAGTTCCTCTTCACTACCCGTCCACGTGCTTAGTTGTTTTTCCACACGCTCGCGCGCGGAACGAGCCTGGGCGGCGTCGATCTCTTCCGGACGTTCAGCGATTTCTGCGAGCACTGAGACGTGATCGTCTCTTACCTCAACAAAACCGCCAGAAACATGCAGCTGAGACGTTTTGCCGTCTTTAGTATAGGAAAGGATGCCAGTCTTCAGTTGCGAGATGAGTGGCGTGTGTCCCGGCAAAATACCCAATTCACCATTCAGTCCAGGAATAGTGGTGGTGTCGACCGCCTCAGAAATCACCCGCCGTTCGGGTGTTACGACATCGAGTTGTAGCTGTTGCGCCATGATCGCGATAGTTGAGTGTTTGGTTGGTTAGGACTGGGAGAAAGGGCGACGGGGTGACAGGGTGATATATTGCAGAACTTTGATGGTACGCTCGTATTTCATCTCCGTCTCGCCCTTTCTCCGCTTCTCCCCGTCTCAGCTTATCCCGCTGCGACCGTCTTCGCCTTCTCTACGGCTTCCTCGATGGTGCCTACCATATAGAACGCCTGCTCGGGAAGATCATCATGCTTACCATCAACGATTTCGCGGAAGCCTCTGATGCTGTCTTCGAGCTTCACGTACTTCCCTTCCAGACCCGTAAACTGGGCGGCTACGAAGAACGGCTGCGAGAAGAAGCGCTGAATCTTGCGTGCGCGCGCCACAATCAATTTGTCTTCGTCAGAAAGTTCATCAAGACCGAGAATGGCAATGATGTCTTGCAAGTCCTTGTAGCGTTGCAGAATTCGTTTGACGTCCTGAGCGGTATTGTAATGATCTTCGCCGATGATACGTGGATCTAAAATGCGCGATGATGATGTAAGCGGATCGACGGCGGGGTAAATTCCGAGTTCAACGATTTGTCGCGAAAGCGCAGTGACCGCGTCAAGGTGCGCAAAGGTCGTTGCCGGTGCTGGATCGGTGTAGTCGTCTGCGGGAACGTAAACCGCTTGAATCGAAGTGATCGAGCCAGTCTTTGTCGACGTAATCCGTTCCTGCATTTCTCCCATCTCGCTGGCGAGGTTGGGCTGATAACCGACTGCGGAAGGCATACGACCCAGCAGGGCTGACACTTCAGAACCAGCCTGGGTAAAGCGGAAGATGTTGTCGATAAAGAGCAACACGTCCAATCCCTGATCGCGGAAATACTCAGCGACCGTCAATCCCGAAAGCGCCACGCGCAAGCGTGCTCCCGGCGGCTCGGTCATCTGTCCGTAGATCAGTGCCACCTTCGACTGCCCTAAAGTTTTCATGTCGACTTTAGTCAGATCGAATTCGCCGGTGTCGTGCATGTGCTTATTAAAAGCGTCGCCAAACTGGATAACTTGCGACTCCACCATTTCACGTAGCAGATCGTTTCCTTCGCGTGTGCGTTCGCCCACGCCGGCGAACACTGAATAACCGGAACGTGCTTTAGCGATGTTGTTAATCAACTCCATCACGATAACGGTCTTGCCCACGCCCGCGCCGCCGAACAAACCAATCTTGCCGCCGCGCACAAACGGCTGAATCAAGTCGATGACCTTGATGCCGGTCTCAAACATCTGTAGCTCAGTCGACTGTTCTTCGAACGTTGGGGCATGCCGGTGAATTGGATAGCGTTGCGTGTAGGTAACCTTACCGAGCGTGTCCACCGGTTCGCCAATAACGTTCAGGATACGGCCAAGCGTTCCTTCGCCGACCGGCATCGTAATCGGACCACCAGTGTCAATGGCTTTCATGCCACGCACCATGCCATCGGTAGCTACCATCGAAACTGTGCGCACGCGTCCTTCGCCGAGATGCTGTTGCACTTCTGCAATCACATCAATGGGAGTCGGGACTTCGAAACCCTCGGAAACAATTCGCAGTGCTTGATAGATTGGTGGCAAATGTTTCTCGTCAAATTCCACGTCGACTACCGGTCCGATAACCTGTACAACGCGGCCTGCCACCTGGCCGTTGGTAACATTCTCACTGGGCGTAGCCATACTGTCTTTGAACTCCTCTTACGAGCCCGAGCAGGGCAAAAATTGGGTTGGATAAAAGCCAGTCAAGATAACATAAGGGTCAAAGATGCGCCAAATTCGGGATAGAAGATAGAAGATAGGAGTCAGGGCGCTAATGACCAGTCGGTGAGTCAGTAGCAAGGACTCAAATGACGACACTCCTCTGACTCCTGACTTCTGTCTCCTGATACGTTTCCAAAAAAAACCTTGAAACCCGACTTGTACTACCATCGTAGTACAAGTTGGAATGAGCCAGACGTTCTATATCAATCCGGCCGACCCTACTCCGCTCTACGCGCAGCTCACTCGAGCCATTCAGTTCGCAATTACGATTGGTAAGCTTGGCATCGGTGACCAATTACCCACGGTCCGGCAATTGGCTGTGGATCTTCGTATTAATGCCAACACCGTCGCAAAGGTTTATGCGGAACTGGAACGTACCGGTGTAGTAGAGACCCGGCGCGGTGTCGGAACGTTTGTTTGCGCCCGCCATTTCCCGGCCAGACAGAAGCGACGGCAGGAATCGGAACTACGAGAATTTGCCGATCGCGTTATCGCCGAGGCAGGAGCTTTAAGGTTCTCGCTCGATGATCTGATCGACCAGATTGAGAGGCGCAAAAAGGAGTTGAAGAATAATGTCTAACGAAGTGTCTTTGGTCCAAATCCGGAGCGGTCTGACCAGTGGGAGCAGCTCGCACGCAAATGTTGTTTCCGCGGGAGCTTTCCTGGCACCGCTCGCGCTCGGTTTACTGGTTTCTTTTCTGATGTGGAACGTCGGCGGCATCATCGCCGGTTTCATCCTCGGTTTGCTCGCAGCGCAAGCACCTAAAGTTGCAAAGCAATGGGAAAGCGCGGTTGTGTTGCGACTAGGGCGCTACATAGGGCTGAGAGGACCAGGTCTATTTTGGATTATTCCCTTCGTTGATTCTGTTTCCGCTTGGGTGGATCAGCGCGTAATCACCACCAGCTTTGCCGCGGAGGAAACGCTGACGTCGGACACGGTCCCTGTCAACGTGGATGCTGTGCTCTTCTGGATGGTTTACGATCCGGAAAAGGCCGCGCTCGAAGTACAAGATTACCCCCAAGCTGTCAGTTGGGCCGCGCAAACCGCGTTACGCGACATTATCGGCCGCACATCCTTAACTGATTTATTGCGCGGCCGCGAACGGATTGAGGAAGAGCTGCAAAAGCTGATTGATGAGCGATCAAATCCCTGGGGCGTGACAGTGCAGTCAGTTGAAATGCGAGACGTGATTATTCCTGCCGCGCTTCAAGATGCAATGTCGCGAGAAGCGCAGGCAGCGAGAGAGAAACAAGCGCGCATCATTCTTGCTCAAGCGGAAGTCGAGATCGCACACATGTTCGATACAGCATCTGAGTCTTATAAGGACAACCCCACTGCGTTGCACCTGCGAGCGATGAACATGCTTTATGAAGGCTTGAAGGAAAAAGGTGCACTGATGCTGGTTCCCAGCACCGCCGTTGAATCAATGGGGATGGGAGGCTTGATCGGCTCCGCGGCATTGCGGCAACAGTCGCTGACGGGAAGTGAAGAAACTCCCAAATAAAGTCTCAAGTTTCAGGTTTTAGGTCTTACGGCTACTTGCGACGCGATTTTTGAAAACGCCCACTGAGACTTGAACTTGAGACTTGGGACTTGAGACCTGAGACTATTTGTTTTCTTCAGAGTCGATTCTAATCTTCATGCGCTGCAAGATCTGCACATCCTCCTCGGTGAGGTTCAAACCAGCGTCGCTCTCGTCACTCTCACCACTGTGCGGACGCAAACCAATTTCTAGACGCAGGGTTAGCTCCATCTCGTAGCCCGCCTCGCGCAAGCGCTCGATCGCTTCCGCAACCTTGGTGGAATTCTCAACGGACTCGTTAATTGCCGTTCCTATGTCCCGCACAATTTCTTTGGCTTGATCGTCAATTTCCAAAACTCGGTGACCTTTCCCGTCGGGCAAATTTTGACTTCACGAAGTAGCAAGCACTCGCATGCTACGCCACCCAACAAAACATGGTCAATCTTGAGACTTTCGTTACCGGTAAGCTTGAAATACCCTCTAGCGTCAACTATCTTGGTGTCACCCCCATTTCGCAATTAGTAAAACGAAGGAGGACTTCTCTAATGCCTGAAGTTGGAGATATGGCTCCGGATTTTGAGCTGCCAAGCAATCTTGAAAAAGGAAAGAAGGTAAGGCTCTCAGATTTTCGGGGTAAGAAAAATGTAGTGATGGCGTTTTATCCGCTTGCCTGGACACCGGTTTGAACCGCCCAGATGCCGGCGTACGAGGCCGACCTCGAACGCTTCGAAGGCTACGATGCCCAGGTCCTGGGCATATCTGTTGATAGCGTGCCGTGCAACACGGCATGGGCAAAGAGTCTGGGGGGACTCTCTTACGATCTTTTAAGCGACTTTGAACCGAAAGGCGAAGTGGCCAGACTATTCGGCGCCTACCGGCAAAGTGATGGTATCAGTGAGCGAGCGGTATTTGTGGTGGATAAAAACGGCAAGCTTGTTTTTAAGGATATCCACGACATCTCCGATCAGCCAGACAACGAAGAAGTATTTGAAGTCCTGCGGAAACTTTGACGATCTCGGGTCTCAGGTCTCAAGTTCTCAAGACTTGAGTCTCAAGAGTTGGAACCGCGGTCTCGCAGACTAGAGTTTGGTATTAACGATCGCCGAAGTAACTTGAGACCTGCGACTTGAGACTTATCTATGACCATTTCCCGAAAGTGCGTTCCGTTCACACCGTTCGAGGGCGAGTTGGCGAAGAGCACTATCGCGATCGTCACGGCCGGCGGAGTTCATCGGAAAGATCAAGAGCCTTTCAACATCGCTGATGAACTGGGCGACCTCGGGTATCGAGTGTTTGCCCGAGACGTTAAAGCGGCTGATCTCAAAGTTACTCACCATCACTACGATCATTCCGACGCTGATAAGGACATCAACGTGGTGTTTCCGATCGACGTCTTAAGAGACTTGCAAGCCGAAGGCTTCATTCGCGACGTTGCTAGAAAGCACATCGGTTACATGGGCTACACTATGCAGCTCAAAGCGATGTACGAGGGAACGGCGCGCGAAATTGCGAATGAGATCGATAAGGGCTCACGCGCGGATGCGGTGGTTCTTACTGGAGGTTGACCGAATGTTTGTCACCGCACGGTCGTCGCGGTCCAGCGGGAAATTGAGATGAAAGGGATTCCCACGGTCTTGATTACAGTCAGTCCCGAAGTCTCGGCCCAAATGCGTCCACCGCGGGCGCTGTATCCCTACGGTTTCAAGAATGGCAACAGTCTCGGCAAACCGGGAATGCGTGACCTACAAAAGACAGTCCTGCGGGAAGCGCTGTCGCTGCTAACCGTTGATACGCGGCCGGGATCAATTGTCACCCGCGACTTTCCCGAGTACGGTGAGTATCACGAACCTCCGCGCGTAAGAAAGTAAGCTACTAAGAAAAGCGATGCAGAAAACAATCGGAATTCTCACGGGTGGCGGCGACGCGCCGGGTTTGAATGCCGTAATTCGTGCTGTCGTGAAAACCGCGACTGGCGAATTTGGCATGCGTGTGATTGGAATCGAAGACGGATTTGAAGGACTGCTGGGCGAGACCAAGACGCGTCCTCTTTCATACGGCGACGTGCGCGGTCTCCTGCCGCGCGGTGGTACGATCCTGGGCACACGTAATCGCGGCAGATTTGTAGAACATTCGGCGACCGGCGTCTCGTCAACTTCGGAAGCGGTTTATCAGGAAGCAGCTGCGAATATCGAACGGCTGGGTATCAGTGCCCTTCTGGTTTTGGGTGGCGAAGGCACGCTCACCATCGCCGCTGAATTCGATCGTCGTGGCATACCGGTGGTTGGAGTGCCCAAGACCATCGACAACGATCTTGCCTGCACGGAGCTGACATTCGGTTTTGTAACCGCGCTGGACATCGCAACCGAAGCCCTTGATCGACTGCACACTACAGCTGAGTCGCACGACCGCGTCATGATTCTGGAAGTCATGGGACGGAACGCTGGATGGATTGCTTTGCATTCGGGTATAGCCGGAGGCGCTGATGTCATTCTGATTCCGGAGATTCCCTTCTCTATGGAATCGGTCGCCAAGAAGATTCACGCGCGCGAAGAGGGCGGCTCGAATTTCAGCATCATCGTTACCGCTGAGGGGGCCATCGAGAGTGGTCATCAGCAAATCTTCCAGGACAGCGGCGACTTGCAACACGCACCCCGCCTCGGCGGCATCGCCCAGTACTGTCGCAGTCATCTCGAGGGGCTGACAGGAAAAGAGACTCGTTGCGTGGTCCTAGGCCACCTGCAGCGTGGCGGCCGGCCCAATGCTTTCGACCGCATGCTGGCGACGACCTACGGCGCCTGCGCCGTGCGCGCTTTTGCTGAGGGAAAACATGGGGTGATGGTGGCGTTGCAAGCGGGCGACGTGGTAACCGTGCCTATATCGGAAGCAGTCGCTAATGTAAAAACCGTTCCGCCCAATGGGCAGATGGTGACGACGGCCCGCGATACGGGCATCTCATTTGGCTCTCCGGATGAGGCCAAGTATCACCGTTTAGTCTAGAATATGCGTCTACTAACACTGGGGAGAAGTTTCGTTGGCCACTGACATAAAACAAAAACTTCAGACCGAACTTGACAGGCTGGAAGCCGAATTACGCATCCACCTGCCGAAGGAAATTAAGCGCGCACTTGAGTTTGGTGATCTGCGCGAGAACTCGGAATATCACGCCGCACTCGATCGGCAGAACATGGTTAAAGCACGGATTGTGGAACTCCGGCAGCGCATCAGCGAGATTGCCTCAATCGATGTCAGCAAGGTGCCGCGTGATAAAGCATCGTACGGTTCAACCCTGATTCTTTACGATGGGGAACGTGACGAAGAAGTTACGTACCGGCTCGTCACTCCGGAAGAAAGTGATCCCCAACAAGGTTTTATCTCTACAACATCTCCCGTCGGGCGGAGCTTGATGGGAAAACAACCTGGCGATGAAGTTGTTGTGCGAACGCCGGCCGGAGCGCGCAACTTTGAGATTCGCCAGCTAACAACTCTTCATGACGAGCAGGCGTCTGGCGGCGTCGACTAACAGATTCAGCCGTGCCGTTTTGCCATTAGAGCCGGCTGTCAGCTCTAATTGCCGATTTGCAATTGCCGATTTCCAATTGGCCCGTAGCGAAAGAAGCCAATCGGAAATCCGCAATCGGCAATGGAAAGGCCCACCGGCTACCGCCTGGTGGTACTGACTTCATGCGTCCGTTCGTGGAGTGTCAAACTGCATCAGTAGGCGGCTGACTTAAACCTTGACATCGCGCCGCCCTGCTCCCTAAGATCCGCCGCTTATCCCCCGCGGGTCGTTGAGTAATCAGGTAGTCAATAAGGAGACTTTTTCCGCAGATGTTTGTCGATGGTATCGGTCGTGGCGCCCAGCGAATCATCGATGCGATGGTTCGCTGGCTGGCCGTCGGTCATATCAACCCGAACATACTGACCCTGATCGGCGTTTCCCTGAACGTAGGTTGCGGGCTCCTGTTTGGCTTTGGCGAGTTCTTCTGGGCCGGAATTGTTCTGATTGTCGCCAACCTGTTTGACATGCTGGACGGCCAGGTGGCGCGCTTGTCAGGTCGGGTTACGAGGTTTGGAGGGTTTCTTGACTCGTCTCTTGACCGGCTCTCAGACATGGTGGTTTTTGTTGGTCTAATGGTCTTTTATGCTCGTGATACGGCTTTTCATTCGACGTTAAACGTTTTTCTGGCTGGTGCCGGACTAATGGGCTCAGTTATGGTAAGCTACGCCAGCGCCCGGGCGGAGAGTCTGATTCCCAAATGTGACGTTGGTTTCCTTAGGCGCCCGGAGCGAGTGGTTCTCTTTATTATTGGCGCGTTAAGCACTCATCCAGGTTCGAACAACTTTTTTGCTAACCGAATGCCGGCCGTTTTGTGGGTTTTGGCGGTCGGTTCTTATTGGACATTCGCGCACCGCATGTATCACACGTGGCGGGAGTTAAATAAAGTCGCAACGGAAGCTGAGAAAAAGACCGCCACACCCTCGCTTTCTGCATCTAACACCGGCTCCGATCGCCGAGCTGAGCAGCCGTTAACACACAAGGCTGGCTGAAACGAGACCAGATTATGGTGACGCAAGAACTGAGACACATTACCCCGAGCTTGAGAAACAAGCTGATGACGATTTGCCCGTGCTGTGGTTTTAAGTTTGCCGGATCGCTCGCTGACGGTTGCGGCAGTTGCGGCGCACAGTCCATCGGTGAGGCACTTCCCCGCCCGGAAAATGAGCTTCCCTCCTATGGCCGATCGTTGCTGTTGGCCGTTATTGGATCCTTGATGGTGATCGCTTTCCTGACGCAGACAATCATCGCCCTCGTTCAGAAAGCCCCGGCGTCAATCAGTTTTTGGAGCGTCGTTGCGGCAGCGGAAACGGCGGCCTGGCGTTTGAAGTGGGTTGCGATTCCCGTGACGATTTTGGTCTTGTGGGGTGGTCGCAAGATTTACCGTTCGATGCTGGATGAGCCGGGACGTTTTTGCGGTCTGAGCTATGCTCGTTCGGGTTTGCTCGCGTCGATAATCGTTCCCGCATTGATTGCTGTCATGATCGGCGTGACCGTGCCCGATCGCCTGCGGCAACGGCAGGATCGCCTGGACGCTGAAGCTAACGCTCCCGGTCTGACGATGGGTCGAGCGTTTTACGAGTATCAACTTCAGTTTGGGACATTGCCTACAGTGGCGAAAGACCTCACCCGGCTGCCTGACAAAGATGGTACGATCGCCGCTGCGTTGCAGAAAATAGATATGAACGGCTATAAGGCGACTGCTGATCTGGCAGCCTTGCCGGCGAAGAAGCCACGTCCGTTGCGCGGTGCCGTGATCATGAATGCCTCCCTCAATGGGTCAACCGACGATCTCTCGTCAGAAGCTATCTCGTTCACCAATTATGAACTGCCCCTTGCCGGCGCAGACAACCTGTT
>JBAPXA010000302.1:0-2323 GCA_049283975.1 Pyrinomonadaceae bacterium
CTTCACCCTCGATGAGTCGGAGATTTCCTGGTATCCCCCCGGGCGTGAAGGCGCCTACCACAAGGCCGCTCATCGTCTGCAAAAAGCAATTCCTGTTGAAGCGCATCTCTGGTGCAACATCAAGCACACAGTTAGCGAAGGTCAGCCTTACCGCGAAATACTTTCCTATGCCGAAAAGAACAAGATCGACTTGATCTGTCTTGGGGCGCATGGGGCCGGCTTCGGAATGCGCACGCTCTTCGGATCCAATGTAGATCGCGTCTTACGCCAGGCTCCGTGTCCGGTCCTGGTGACTCGGCCGCTTAAACCGGCAATGACCTGGCTGTCGCATGCCGAGAAACGATTCGCCGCGAACACTGTTTGAGGCTAGCTATTTTTCCAGACACGGAGTGGAGCCATGAAGATTCTTTTGGCTGTTGATGGTTCAGAATGCAGCGCAGCGGCCGTAGCGGAACTAACAAACAGACCCTGGCCGCCGGGAAGCGAGATCAGGGTGCTAACTGCGTACGAGCTGCCGTTGATGCCGGCGCCGGAAGCCTGGGCAATATCGCCAGACTACTGCGATCGTTTACAACAGGCGGTCCTCGAACAGGCAGAAAAAGTGGCGCACGCGACGTCAGAAAAACTAAGTGCTGAGCTCGGCGACTCATTCAAAGTAACTAGTCGCGTCGTTGCGGGATCACCCAAGCTGATGATCCTCGAAGAAGCCGAACAGTGGAATCCGGATCTGATTGTGATGGGTTCGCACGGTTATCGGGGTTGGCAGCGATTCTTATTGGGCTCGGTTTCGCAAGCGGTGGTTGCGCACGCGAAGTGCTCCGTTGAAGTGGTGCGCTGCAAGGCTACGGAAGCAACCCAACCGGCCGCAGCTTAAACAGCCGGCGTCGCAGGCGGGAGCAAAAAGTAGCAGCGACATAAAGTAGCCGGTGGCAAGCGTGATCGAAGCTAGCGCGCACGCCGCGTCCGCGCCGTAGGCGCACAATGTTTATCGAATCGTATTGGACAGAGACAAGGAGCCCCTTTAGGGGCGCAATATCTTATATTTCGCTCCTAACGGAGCTGGACAACTTATTGAGGTCGGCCTGATGCTATAAACGTTTCGTCCCTAACGGGACGGGGCCGACCGTACCGTCCACTTTTTGTGCAAAGCCCCTTCACGGCTTCTCTTAGACGCTTAACACCCCACCACTGCTAAAATCTCGGACGTGTTATCTGCATTCGACCGCCTAACGCTCCATGCCGGCCAGTGGCAGGTAACCATCGATAAAACATTTGAGACGGAGTCGTCGCTGTTGGCCTTTGGTGTCCGCCGTGAGGCCCCAGTCGTCCTCAAGATTAGTAAGAGCTTCAGTGATGAGTGGCATAGCGGCGACATTCTGCGCGCTTTCGCTGGCGACGGCATGGTGAGGGTCTATGAATCCGAAGATGGAGCAGTACTCCTCGAGCAACTCACACCCGGCAACCAATTAGTAGAGCTGGTGCGCGACGGAGACGATGAAAGAGCGACCGGAATTCTCGCTGACGTCATGAAACAGATTGCTAATCATGCGGCACCGGCTGGCTGTCCCTCAGTGCTCGATTGGGCCCGAGGTTTTGATCGTTATCTGAACACCGCAGACAAGCAGGTCCCCGCTGCTCTAGTTCATAAAGCGCAGCAGTTGTACCTCAGCCTCGCGACATCGAGTTCGCGTACGATGCTCTTGCACGGTGATCTTCATCATTACAACGTGCTCTTCGATGTGAAACGGGGTTGGGTAGCAATCGATCCCAAAGGTGTTGTGGGCGAGTTGGAATATGAAGTTGGCGCAATATTGCGTAACCCCTGGGAGCAAGCGAACTCTTTTGCGTCGCGGCCTGAAGTTGAACGACGCCTGCGAATCTTGAGCGACGCGCTGCAGCTGGATTACCGGCGCTCGCTGCAATGGTCATTTGCCCAGGCAGTGCTTTCGGCAATTTGGGATGTGGAAGACGGCAAAACAATCGCAGCTAACCATGCTGGACTTAGCCTCGCCCGAACGATCGAGACTATGCTGAGTTAGAAAAGAACTTTTCTCTTTTCTCATTTCTCAAATATCATTCGCAGATGGTGGACTCAAGTTAGAGGCGCAACACACAGGCCCGAAGGGCCGACAGTTAATAGCCGCGCCCGTGAGGGCGTGGAACAAGCAATTTAAAATTGATCCCAGGTCCGAAGGACCGACAGTCAATTGACGCGCTAAATCACTGTCGCACCTTCGGCGCTTCTGTTTTATTGCGACCGATGTCCACGCCCTCACGGGCGTGGCTACTAACTGTCGGCCCTTCGGGCCTGTGTGTTGCGCTT
>JBAPXA010000303.1:0-26708 GCA_049283975.1 Pyrinomonadaceae bacterium
AAGCCCAATCCGAACAAAACCAAATAAGCCAAAGGAACAAACAGATCCCAAAACACGAATCCTATATTCGTCATTCGCTGTCGGTAATCGCGGTAAAAAACGGCGCCAATTGTTGTCATTTCCCCGCCTCCATCAGCGTAATAAAAATCTCCTCCAGAGTCGGACCCCGAACTTCAAATTGGAGAATCGGAGTGTCTCGCGAAATCTGCGCGAGTCTTGCGAGCAACGAAGCTTCTTCGCCATGGAAGACCATCTCAACGTGGTTTCCGTCAACCTCCAACTCCACGGGTTCAAGGGCTTTCAAACGATTTACAAGCTCCTCGTTTGTATCCGCAAAGGACAGATTGACGCGGAACATTTGTGTTGAGAGTTTTCGCAACTCTCGCAACGTGCCCGACGCCATTGCGCGACCGCGATCCAATATCATGATGCTCTCGCACAACTCTTCGGCTTCACTCAGTACTTGCGTCGTTAGCAAGATAGTCTTTCCATTCCTGGCCTCTGCGCGCAGCCGATCCAGTACGCGACGCTTCATGAGCGGATCCATTCCAGTGGTGGCTTCGTCGAGAACTATCAGCGGAGCAGAAAGCATGAAAATCTTTGCCACCTGAATGCGGCGCTTCGTTCCCAAACTCAACTCTTGCACCGTATCGCGCAGTATGGCTGACAACTCGAATTCCTCAGCCACCTCTTGCAGTTTTGCTGCCGCCGCTTGCGGTTTCACGCCGTGCAGATACGCGTAGATCAGTAAGTTGTCACGCACGGTGAGAAGATTTTCGGTCGCAGTCTGCTGCAACACCACAGTCATTTGCTGGCGCGTCAATAGCGCCTGGTGTGTCACATCAAATCCCATAACAGTGGCTTTTCCCGAAGTCGCAGTTGTAATCGTGCTCAGGATTTTTACCAACGTGGATTTGCCGGCGCCATTCGGCCCGAGTAAGCCGTAAATTCGGCCCTGCGGAACTTCAAACGAAACCCCGTCGAGCGCATTAATGGAGCCGCTGCCGGTGCGGTAAACCTTTCTGAGATCTTCAACCTTAATTGCGTTTGTCATTCGCCGGTAACCTCAGGGCAACTCCCAAGCAAATTTTATGCTTCGCTCTTAGCACAAGTGTCGCCGCTTGCTGAGTTGTTACTGCGCATCTTATTCTCAAGTTGCAAGTCCAAGTAGAATTAAATCAAGTATGTTGGGGACTAACATAAAATAGCATCGTCGAAGCTAACTCTTCGTCTGGATGACTGACGGCTGGTTTCCGGCGAACCGGTTTCAGGATGAGTTTGATGATTTGGAAGAAGAGCGGCGATTGCTCTACGTTGCGACTACGCGAGCCAAGCGAGATCTTCACTTTGCCTATCCAGTCAACGTCTACCGCGGGCCCGGAACGGATTCGCTCCCGGCTTTGTCGCGTTTTCTGGAGCCAATTCCTCCGAACATCCTTCCGCACGCAGCGTTGTTGGGGGCCGAGTAAGGAGATCAGTCTGTCTCCGCGTCAGGCAAGGAGTCTTTGAACTACTCGATAGACCTTTTAGGAACCTCTACATGTCAAACAAACCACTCTTCATTCCGGTAATTCTCGGCACCACCAGAAAAGGCCGTGCGAGCGAAAACGTCGCCAGGTTCGTCTTCGGCGAGGTAAGAAATCGTGAAGGTGTCGAGACTGAACTGATAGACCTACGCGATCTGAAGTTCACCACCGAGGATGCCGGCGAGTCCATCAAAGACACACGTTTTTCGGCAACATGCGAACGTGCCGACGCCCTCGTGCTCGTAGTTCCGGAATACAACCATGGCTATCCGGGCCTGTTAAAACACGCGCTTGATACCAATCTCAAAGAATACATCCACAAGGCAGCGGGCATCTGCGGTGTTTCTGCGGGCGGCTTCGGCGGCACACGCATGATTCAGAACCTCTTGCCCGTGTTGCGTGAACTTGGTCTGGTAACAATCTTTTGGGACGGAAATTTTTCCTCTGCGCAAAAGCTTTTTGATGACGAAGGTAAGCTGCTGGACGCTGCTTACCTCAAACGCATCGATCAGTTCTTGAAAGAACTTATTTGGATGGCGAAAGTTCTAAGGTACGGACGCGAAAACGTTTCACTATGACGACCGAAGCCAAACTGCTGTCAGTAAATGTCGGACGTCCTCAATTGGTCATGAGGAATGATGAGTCTGTATCGACGGCGATTTACAAAAAGCCGGTCGTTGGGCGTGTCGTTTTGCGAACATTAAACCTCGATGGCGATCGTCAGGCCGATCTCAGTGTTCATGGCGGACCAACCAAAGCCGTGTACTTCTATCCCACTGAACACTATGCGTTCTGGCAGGCGGAGTTTCCCGGCATGGACTTACAGCCGGGGATGTTCGGCGAAAACTTTACCACCCTGGGATTGAGCGAGCAGGAAACCAACATTGGCGACAAGTTTCGCATTGGCGCTGCGGTAGTAATGGTCACTGAACCCCGTATGCCTTGTTACAAACTGGGAATTCGTTTCGGCAGGGTCGACGTTATCAAGAAATTTCTGGTAAGCGGCCGCAGCGGCTTCTATTGCTCGGTGTTGCAGGAAGGGGAAGTGGGCGCCGGGGATCCTATTCAATTGATCGAACGAACTCAGGATCGTGTAAGGGTCAGCGATATCACGCGACTATATAGCAGCGAGAAGCACAGCGTTGAAATGCTTCAGCTGGCAATTGAACTCGAGGCGCTGCCTGAAAGCTGGAAAGAACACTTTCGCGTGCGTCTTGCGAAACTAACCGGTTCGAAAGACCAGGAGTCTTATGTCAGCGAACAAACTGATTTGTCCTGATTGCGGCGCGGAGATGAATCACCACGCCATGAAGATCGACTACGGCGTCGATGATCCGGCTCTTATTGACCCGGTCTTCGGTGGCGTCCTGAAAGAAGCGCATACCTGCCCGGTGTGCGGTCGAACCGAATTACTCGCCCGCTTAGCAAATCAATGAGTAGAAACACCGGCGGCGCTCCGGCGTTAACTTTGGGACCGCGCCGTTGGCAGCGAAGGTTTGATTTGAGTGCAGGATGCTGAGCGCGGCCGACAACTCTGCCGCGCTCACGCGCTTGGTCGTTCCAATGCCGCGTGCTGGGGCCGCCTCGCCAACGGATTCAGCAACACGTTAAGGTTGCGGAGTTTTGATAATGCGATTTGTGTCGAAGCCTTCGTTGGCCATCTCCGCAAGTAACTGCCGGTAAAGCGCCTCTTCAATCTGCGGCGTCCGGCTTAAAATCCAAAGGTACTTTCGACTTTCATCACCGACCACTGCGTACTCGTAGTTGGCGCCCAGTTTAAGGATCCAATAGTCCCCGTAGAAGGGCCAGAAGAAAGTGACCTTCAACTTGGCGTTCGACTTCTTATCGACTACCTTGGCCTTACCTTTGGCCTTCTTTAGTTCTCCCGAAGCCTCCTTGCATTCGTTTAATACTTCTATTTGTCCATTAGGACGTAAAGTGTAAGTCGCGGTGACGGAGCTGACGCACTTGTCTTCGAAACGATTGGGCAAGCGGGCGATCTCATACCACTTGCCCACATACTTCCCGAGATCTACTGACGGCACCACAGTCAGCGGCTTTCTTTCCTTGTCCATGTTCCCGCTCCAACTCAGCAACAATAATGACAGGGTTATAGTCAACGTTATTTTTATGAAAATCATCTTCAAGTACCTCAGTATTGCGGTTCCGATGTTCGAATGAGAGGAAAGTCGCGGCCCTCTTTGAAATGCCGCGACTCTCCCTCGCCCCCTTGCTCGTTACTCCACTTTAGATTTGTGGCAGCAACACAGTGTCAATCACGTGAATGACGCCGTTTGAAGCCTTGATGTCGGTTTGCGTTACCTTGGCATTGTCGACCCGCACTCCATGTTTCGTGTTCACTTTGAACATTCCGCCTTGCAGTGTCTTGACCGATTGGCCATTGAGTTTCATAACGTCCGTTGCCATGACCTTGCCAGAGACAACGTGATAGAGCAGGATCGCCTTTAACTTTTCCTTATTCTCCGGCTGCAGCAGTGATTCGATCGTACCCGCTGGCAGCTTGGCAAAAGCAGCATCAGTTGGTGCAAACACAGTGAAAGGCCCCTTGCCCTTCAAAGCATCGATAAGGCCGGCGGCTTCCAGTGCCTTGGCCAGTGTTGTGAAACTTCCGGCCGCTACAGCGGTGTCCACGATGTCGGCAGTTGGAGCCGCGTGTGAATCAGACGTCACGCTGGCGTTATTTGCGGCGTTAACATTGGTTGCGATTCCGACCGCAACTAGTAAAAACAGAACGATGGCAAAGTTGCCCAAGACTCTCGACGTTGGATTGATTAACTTCATACGACTACGTTCTCCCTTGGTTGCGACCCCCCGCAGGGGGCCAGTTTTTCCTAAATTGCATCAAAACCCGCTTTATTCCTGATTTCGCCGAATGAGCGGATTGAGCGATTTCAGCTTATCCAGAATGGCGATGGTTGTCAAGCGGGCCTGAAGAACGGTAAAATGATAGTCGTTATGAGCGGTTGTTGGTAAGAACTACTGTTAGTAAGGACCACGGAGGTGGCCTTACTTAGGTAAGAATGAAATGGCTGGTACTGCACTAACAACTAGAGAGGTTGCTCGGCTTCTTAGCGTCAGCGAGGCGACAATAAAGCGTTGGGCGGACGATGGCTTGATCCAATCGGATAAAACCGTGGGAGGACATCGGCGCTTTGGTCTGGCAGGGATCGCACGATTCCAACGTGAGCGTGGTGGAGCTCCGCAGCGAAGTGCAGCTCAAGGCGCGCGCAAGCCAGCGTTCAGAGAGAAGGTTTCCACCAGTCTGCTTTTTCAGAATTTAATAGCCGGCCACGAAGATGAAACGGGAGCTTTGCTGATAAATGCTTACTTGCACGGAACGAGTTTGGCCTCACTCTGTGATCGGGTAGTCACCCCGGCGATGCATCAGATTGGCGAACTGTGGTATAGAGGCGAATTAACAATTGCAGATGAACATCTCGCTACCCAAACTGCGATTGCCGCACTGCAAAAGTTGCGTGGTGTGATTCATCTGGCGGTTCCCAGCGAACTCAAGGCACTAATTTGCGGAGTTGAGGGAGACCTTCATGAGTTACCGATCCATCTTTCGCAGGTATTGCTCGAGAGTGAGGGCTGGGATGTGATCAATCTCGGCCCCAATACTCCGTTTTTTGCTGTGGCCGAAGCCCTGACCAAACACCGTCCGCGCTTGTTATGCATTTCGGCAAAATTAATGACTGACCCCGATCGCCTCGGCCGCGATTATGCTCACGTGCTTAAGGCCGCGAGCAAACTAGGCAGCGCCATTGTGCTGGGAGGCGATGGTTTTGCGGATAGTTTGTTAAGTAAGCGATTCCCGTCAGAATTCTACGCCAAGAACTTTGAGCAACTGTTGAACTTCACGCGTTCATTGGCTCCTATCGACAGGCAGTGAGTTCACACGATCGATCTTGCTCGCCTACCCGAAACTAAAATGGCATCCATTGCGGATGCCCTCATTTCATTTGGGTGCGCCGCCCCACCGGGTCACCCGACAAGAACACAAGAACAATCGAGACGCAGGCTCAGGGGACTGTTTTAGCGAGAGTAGCTACGGCAGCGATTAACTCTGCCGAACTTGCGGGTTTGGCCACATGCATCTGGTAGCCTTCTGCAATGGCACGATTGCAATCTTCCTCACGGGCATAGGCTGTCAGCGCAGCGGCCGGTACTCTGCCTCCGTGCTCATCTGTCAGCGCGCGCACCTTATGAATTAGATCGTAACCGTCTTCATAAGGCATTCCGATGTCACTCATCAGCACATCGGGTCGCCACTGAGGCAGCGCCGTGAGGGCTTCGCCCGCGGATTCACAAGCCTTTACCTCAGCTCCCGAACGCCTTAGCACGGCACTAATCATCTGCCGAGCGTCATCGTCGTCGTCGACTACCAACACACGCACTCCGCGAAGAGATGTGCCGGCGCCATTTCGTCGCTTCAATTCAAACGAGCCGTTTACCTGCTCGCCTTCGCTCGCTTCCTCTTTAAGTGCCGGGAGCGGGAGGGAAAAGAAAAACACCGAGCCGCGACCAGCCCCCAGACTCTCCGCCGCTACGGTACCACCGTGAGCTTCTACGAGGTGGCGGACGATCGCCAGCCCTAAGCCGAGGCCGCCGTGAGCTCTTGTGGTTGTGCCATCAGCTTGCCGGAAGCGATCGAAAACATGTGGCAGAAACTCGGGCGTGATGCCCTGGCCGTTGTCACAAATCGAAACCCTGGCGCGGCGGTCGATCTCCTCAAGCTTAACCTCGATACGCCCGCCTTCCGGCGTGAACTTCACCGCGTTGACGAGCAGATTCCAGACTACTTGCTGGAGGCGCACAGCGTCTCCCGAGACGTGACAAGGCTCCCGATCAAACGCACACGAAATGTGGATCCGTTTAGCATTGGCAGCCGGACCCACGACTTCTACCGCGTCAGCGACGATCTGAGTGAGGTCGACTTGAGTAACATCCAGCCGCAACTGTCCCGTGATGATGCGCGACACATCAAGCAAATCGTCAATCAGTTGCCGCTGGTTCTGGGCGTTGCGTTCAATAACTTCCAAGCCCTGCGCACTCATTGGCGCATCGTGCTCCGAGCCGCGCAAGAGATTGGCCCAGCCCAGAATTGAAGCCAGCGGTGTGCGCAATTCGTGTGAGAGCGTGGCCAGGAACTCGTCCTTGATCCGGTTAGCAGCTTCCGCTTCAGCCCGTGCGCCTCGCTCGCGATCCAGGAGCCGATCACGCTCTTCCTCGGCGCGCTTAAGTTCGATTAAGTAATGGTTAAGTTCCGCGATATGCCGCTCGGCTTGTGCTGCTTGAGCTTGAGAAGCGTCAATATTCCGTTGATAGGTCCTGTAGGTTAGATAGATGATCGCGACGATTGGCGCGGTCAGAGTAACTGCGTAGAAGCCAAAAGTGCCGATGAGTTTTGCGATGATGCCTGCGGCTGACGCTCCGGCGATGTAAGTCACCGAGGTCCAGAGATAAAAAGCTCGCCAGGTTTTCCAGAAAGGCTGTTCCCTCTTAAACGACTTTTCTGCCGCGACCAAACCTGAATTGACCGCGTACTGGGTGAGTGCCATGACCCAGATTGCGCCAATAAAGCCACCGGTGTAACCGGCGCGCGGCAACTCGATGATAGAACCGAAGCCGGTGCGCAACGTCCAGACGGTGACGAACACCGAGCAGGCCATAACGGCGGAGTTGAACAGAATGGTACGCGGCTTCCGGCTGATTCGCAGTGATGCGCAAAGACCGTCAGCCGCAGCCAGCATGACAGCTGCTTCGCCGCCGTACAGCAGCATAGTGAGGAAGATGAATGTGTCTGAGACGGTGATGCCCCCGGAAACGAGGGGGATTCTGATCACGACGCTTGAGCTGACAGCGATGACCAGCAAAGCGAGGATTAAGAACGGCAGGTCGAGCTGTCTGAATGGTAAGCGGTAGAGCGAGAACAGGAGGATCGCAGCGCCAATAGCAATGACTCCCCACATGTAAGGCGCGACGAATCGTTGTCTGCCCATGGCCCGCCCTTCGACGACCTAGTCGTCCTGGCTCAGTCGTATTTCTTTGTACAAATAGATGGTGTCGTAAAGACCTCGTAGTTTATAGCCTACGCTATTGTAGAAGGATTGGGCTACCACATTGCGCTCGTTGACGAGCAGGCAAACCGACTTGGAACGCGAGAGCAGGATTTGCCCCAGCTCCAGCAGACAGCGCCGTCCGTGCCCGCGCTGCCGGTAGCGCCGGTTTACGTAGACGCCTTCAATGTAAATTGCCTCGGGAGTTTCAGCCATGATGTCGGCTTTGAAGAGTAGCTTGCCGCCCTCCACTAAGACCCAAATGCGGCCGCGTTCAATTCGCCGCACACAACGAGCGCGAAAGCCCTCCGGGTCTGTGGTTAACGGGTTAACGCCGCATTCAGCTACAGCCATCGCAGCCTGCACGCGCAAAATCTGGGGCAGATCAGCGGCGACGGCTTGACGCAATCTCGGAGCGGCCCCACACGCCTCAATAGGAAGTTGCTGTTCGAGCAATAACTCACGGCAGGCAACCCGCAACTCCTGACCACCTGCCGAGTAATGACGCCAAAACTCGCTGACGCTTGTACTCTCGCCCATCACTACGTGAACCGATGGACAAGCTTGTGCAGCGCTGGCAAACGACTTCATGGCTCTTTCCGTGCGCACATCAAGCTGCGTCACGTGACCGATTAAGGCTACACCTTCGATCTGCCCTGCCTCATCGCGGCAGGCATAGAAAGTACCGCGGTTGAGCGGACTCACCAGTCCGTTGTCGCGGATCATTCCAGCCATGTAAACGTTGCGCAGCGGCTCAGCGGCAAGAAAATCAAGCGCTTCCGCTTCCTGCCCTCGTAACAGAGGGCAAGCTTTAATGGGACTACTCGCGGCCTGATCAAGCGCGGCCTGTGTTATTGGCAATCGTTCGAAACCAGTTTGAGGTAACACCGTCAGCTTGAAACCTCGCCGCTAAAATTTAGAAATGCCTCATATCAATAATCCAGACAATCTACACCGTCGTCGATCGTAAGTGGCATCGACGCTGTTTCATCTCCGCCAAGGGTTGCGGATTGGGCTTGCAGAGTTAAATCGCCGGTAATGACGCCGTCGCCGGTGATGACGCCATCGCCGGTAATGACTCCATCACCGAGCACCATGCCACTGAGTAGGCTGCCCCCGTTCAGCAACATGCTTACCTGCAAGAAAGCCAAGCCATCGCCTGTGATTACCCCGTCGCTAGTCATGATGTAATCACCGGTGATGACACCGTCGCCGGTAATCACACCGTCGCCGGTAATCACACCGTCACCAGTAATCACGCCATCGCCGGTAATAACTCCTCCGTACAAAGCGCCGATGGCATAAATACTCTGATACTGACTAATCAGAGGGTCTCCGGTCGTCCACGAAAAATTGCGGAGAATTCCTCGCGACCAAGTGAAGGTGGAGCCTGCGATGGTTGTTTGCTGGAGGGGAAGCGGGTTTGTTCCCAGGAGCGGCTCGCCCACGGCAGTCGTTGACGACAAATCACGACGCACGAGTCTGGCAAGCCTGACTGCGCCTTCGATATTTAGTTCGCCAGTGCCCTGCTCGAAGCTGTTATAGCCACGGATCGGCTGAGCCGTGTATTGCAGGATCATCTTGACGAGGTTGGGCGTAAGTGTGGGATTGGCCTGGAGCATTAGCGCGGCCGCGCCCGCCACCGCCGGCGTCGCCATCGAGGTGCCGTTTAGGTACATCATGCGGCGGTTATCGACTGGACTTATGCCTGCGTCCAATTGTGGGTTGTTGGCGACAAGCAGGTTGTCGACGGCCTGCGCCTGGACGATCTTATTTCCCGGAGCGACTAGGTCCGGCTTAACCAGGTTGTCGTAATGTCTGACATTTTCATCGTCAGTCCAGTAACCGCGCGTCGGACCCCGGGAGCTGTAAGACGTAACACCGTCGTCATCTCGTGGGTTGGTACCGAAGGTATTGGCAGCGCCCACCGTAATGGCGGAAGGCTCGTTACCGGGTGAATGAATGCGCCCGTAAAGTTTATTGCCGGCGCTGTCTTTTCCGTTATTGCCCGCTGCCGCAGCGACCACGATTCCTGCGTCTACCAGTCGGCGCACGGCCAGGCAGAGCGGATCGTATCTGTAGGAATCCACGGCGGGAGTGCCGAGACTCATGTTGACGACCCTGATGTTGTAAGTAGCGCGATTGGTCAGCACCCAGTCGAGTGCCTGGAGCAGGCCGCTGATGGTCCCGGCTCCCTGCGAGTTGAGCACGCGGAGGTTGATGATATTAGCGTTCGGTGCGATGCCGGTGTACTGAGCGTTTGAGATGCGGCCATTGCCCGCTACCATCGAAGCCACATGGGTGCCATGACCATAAGGATCATCCATGCGTCCCTCACCGGTGAAATCTCTGTCGGCTACTATGCGAAGGTTATTGCTCCGGTCCAAAAACGCTTTGTGATTAGCGTCAATCCCGGAGTCAAGCACGGCTATACCGATGCCGGTGCCGTCTAACCCGCCAGTCGTCGTGCCATTCGTCTCACGCACGGCGTCAGCGCCAGTCGTGAGTGAAACGTGACCAAGCGTACGCACCTCGCGGTTTATGGAGACGTAGGCCACATCTTCCCGTGCTGCCAGCGCCGCCGCGGCGTTCGCTGAAACGGTGAGGACGCGGAAATTGAATTTCTGGAATTGGCGGACGTTGCTTACGTCGGCACTTTGAAGAGCTGAATCTAAGTCAGACGACCACGCTTCCCGGGGTTGGACGATGACGCGGACGCGTTCATTTCCCTGCCCGTCATTTATCTTCCGCGATACTTCAGCGGAAATTTTTCTTGGCTTTGGTTTCGGAGCACTCTGAGCGGGAGCATGATCACTGACTAGCAGGCCGGCGAAGATGGCTAGCGCCAGTGAAAGCGCTACCCACGGTCTACACGAGGATTTCCTCATTTTTGTCCCTCACCTGGATTTGCGAGTGATTACTTTTTATGAGCCCGATTAGCCGAGAGGTTGGGCGCGGGTAACGCAGTAGTTCTCGGAGGCTAAGTTCATCACCAGAGTCGGGGGGTTTTCTGGGAGGCTAAGGAGTCTACCAAAGAAATCTGGATTTGCAAACATGTTTAACACTCGGGGTCGGGGTCGGGGCAAACTGACCTTAGAGACTGCCTGTTCCCTCTCCGAGCTACACCGCATAATAGTCTGGTTTTTCTATGCGTCAACGCTTTCGTGTTTAAATGTTTCGAGTAGGCCCAGAGTAATTGCGAGCACCACGGGTCCCAGCACAATGCCAAGCAAACCGAAGACGCTTAAGCCACCCAGTACCGAAAAGAGAACAAAGAGCTCGTGCAGCTTGGTTTGATTGCTAATCAGCTTCGGCCGCAGAAAGTTATCGATGGTGCTAATCACGAGCGTTCCCCAGATAGTGAGTAAAATCGCTTTGGTCCAGTGACCGGTAAGCACCAGATAGATGGCTATCGGAAGCCAGACCATAAACGACCCGGAAATTGGAATCATGCAAACGAGGGCGAGCACGGTCGCCCACAGCACCGGCGAAGGCACGCCCAGCACCCAAAAGGCGAGCCCACCCAGCAATCCCTGAAGTACAGCAATCGTGACAACTCCATAGACACTCGCGCTGACAACCTTGCTGATACGCGCGAGTATGGCCTCACTCTGATTGTTACTAAGCGGCAAGACTCCTGGCAGCGCGAGTACAATTCGATCGCCATCGCGGAACAAGTAATACATCGTGATGATCACGAAGAAGGCTTTTACGATCGCACCGATTGCATTACTTACGAGGCCAACAGTTTGGCCCAATAAAGCGGTTCCGGCAGTCTTTAATTGTTCGACTACAAAGTCGCGTGAACGCGCCCAGTCTTCGCCGAGATGATCGTGGATCCATTGCGACACCTTTCCAGTTATCGCTGTGTCCGGATTCATCAAACGAGCCGCATGTTCCGGCACGTTGCGCGCCGCGCCTGACAATTCGTTTGCCAGTGAGACAGTCAAGAAAATTACGGGCAGTACGATAATAACTATGACCAGCAGCGATGAAAGCAGCGCACTCAGGCTGGGGCGTTTGATCTTTTGCGTGAGGCGTTTGTGAACTGGATAGAAAATGATCACCAGCACCGCGGCCCATTCCAAAACCGTGATAAAAGGTCTGAGCATCAGCCAGCAAAGATAAAGTCCAAGTGCGGTGGCGGCGAGTACCGCGATCCACCGTGCCTGTTTTTCCTGGTCCTTCATACGCGTCCAACTCCCAGTTGCTTGCGATTTGCGCCTGATGCTTGCCAACGAGAAATCGCTTTAGTTGCTTCAACGATCAAGATCGGCGCAATCGAGCAGAGGATTATCACGAGCCAGTCGGTCTGTGTTGGCGGAACCGTGCCCAGAACTCGGGCCAAAGGAGAAAGCCAGACCGCAAGGAGTTGCAGGCAAATAACTATCACGGCAGCAAGCAAGATGAAGGGGCTTTGCAGTAGTCCATGGAATGCCGAACGCGTTCGAGAACGACAATTGAATGTATGTCCCAACTGGCCACCAATGAGAGCAAGTAAGGCGATGGTGCGGGCGTGTGAACCGGGTCCGTAAACTTGCAGTGCCCACTTGTAAGCGAAAAGCGCCAGCAAGGCTAACATTGCCGCCTGCCAGGCAATCAGAACAACGAGCGTTCCCGAGAGCAGTGACTTCTCAGGATCACGTGGACGCTGCTTCATGATATCTGGCGAGGCCGGCTCAACCGCGAGGGCGAGGGCCGGAAAGACATCGGTGACCAGGTTCATCCAAAGAATTTGCAAAGGCAAAAGCGGTAGCGCCCAGCCGGCGGCGATGGCGGCGAAGATCATCAACACTTCGCCGAGATTGTGGGAAAACATCATGTGCACAAACTTCGTGATGTTTGCGTAGATGGTACGTCCACCTTCGACGGCGCGGACGATGGTCGCAAAGTTGTCGTCGGCAAGCACAACGTCAGCAGCTTCCTTGGCCACCTCCGTTCCTCGCTGTCCCATGGCAATCCCGATGTTTGCTCGTTTCAGTGCCGGAGCATCATTGACCCCATCGCCAGTAACGGCCACCACCTCATGCGCCTGTTGCAGCGCGGCGACTATGCGTAGTTTGTCTTCCGGTGAGACTCGTGCAAAGACATCCGTTGTGCGGGCAAGTTCCGCGAGCTGATCTTGATCGGCGCCAATCAGGTCGCGAGCGTGAAGGGCTTTTGGTTCGCCATCGCCCAGTCCCAGTTCCCTGGCGATGGCTCGTCCCGTATTTAGTTGATCGCCCGTTAGCATGACGGTGCGAATACCGGCGAGGCGAGCCATGCGAATTGCTTCAGCCACGCCCGGCCGCGGCGGATCGATCATTCCCACGAGCCCTATGAACGTGTAGTCACTCTCCAGCTCTTCATCCGTGAGGGAATCTGTTTCCCCAGCGAAGTGTTTGACCGCCAGAGCCAACACACGCAAAGCGCGATCGGCCATCTCTTCATTGGCCTTCATGAATCTCGCGCGACTCTCGGGGTCCATGCGACGCACCGAGGAGGCGCCGTTCGTCGCATAGGTCGAACAAGCTTCGAGCACCACGGCTGGCGCACCTTTTAAAGCAGCGAAGTGTTGTCCGTCGGTTCTGCGATGGAGGGTCGTCATACGTTTCGTCGAAGCCTGGAATGGCTGTTCGGCCAGCTTCGGATGCATTGCCCGCTCATGAGAGACATCGAGTACGAGCGCATCAGCAACAACCAGAAGTGCCGTCTCAGTTGGATCACCAATAGTTACGGCTTCGTCTCCACCCTCAGCCTGAAACGACGCCTCATTACATAGCACTCCGATGCGCAATGCTCGCTCGAGCAGTTCATCACCCTGCGCGGAGCATTCGCTCCCTTCGACTTGAATGGTGCGCCCGTCTGAGAGGTAGTACTCACGCACTTTCATCCGATTCTCAGTGAGCGTACCGGTCTTGTCGGCGCAGATTACAGTCGTGCTGCCTAAAGTCTCGACTGCCGTTAGCCGTCGCATGATTGCTTGTTGCCGGGCCATGCGTAGTACGCCGAGAGCAAGGATCAGAGTGGTAACCGCTGGCAGTCCTTCGGGTACGGCAGCGACTGCTAAGCTGATTCCGACCTCGACCATCATCCAAAGTTCGTCGCCTCGTAACCAGCCGGTGACCATCACTACGAAAGCAATCGCCAGAACAATGTAGACGAGCCGCTGGCCCAGACGGCCTAATTGCATCTCAAGTGGTGAGCGCTCTTTTGTTGAGGTCGCCACCAGACGTCCTACTCGTCCCAGCTCTGTATTTGAACCGGTGCCGGCAACAACGGCGACTGCACGTCCGGCGGCTACTGCAGTTCCGAGAAACAACATCGAGCGACGCTCAGCCAGAAGCGCTTCACGAGCTACAGGTTCGACTGCCTTATCGACTGTGGTGCTCTCACCAGTGAGAGCGGATTCTTCAGTCTGTAGTCGGGATGCTTCCAGGAGTCGCGCGTCCGCAGGTACGCGATCGCCCGCGTTGAGGATGATGATGTCGCCGGGAACCAACTCTGCGGCATCAATGGTTGATTCAGAACTTCCTCGTCTTACTCGTGTGATTGTGCGCGCCTGCCGGCGGAGCGCGTCGAGCGCCCGGCTTGCTTGCCACTCCGTAAAGAAACCCACCAACGCATTGATGACAAGCACCACCAAAATGGCAATTGCTTCCAAAACATCGCTCGTGATCCAGGCGACTGCCGCGGCCACGGTTAAGAGCGCAATCACAATGCTCTTGAATTGGTCGATGAGCAGGCGCCAGGCGGGGCGAGGCTGAATCTTTTGCAGGGAATTAGGACCGTAGCGCTCCCGCCGCTGGTCTACTTCCGAGGTGGCGAGACCACGCGCGGGCTCTACACCTAGAGCGGCAGCAACTTCCTGTGCTTCCACAGCATGCCAGTCTCCATGTTTTGTGACGCTCTGCATCAAGAAGTCAGCAGGTTCGGAACGATCGGGCGTTTCGGCGAAAGTTCTTGCGACACACATCACCGGCTTAAGAGCAATGTATGTGCCGACTGTCTGAGCAACATTGAGTAGCCATTAGGCAGATACCTGCCCACAGGTGCGAGAAGTTCCACACTCCAATGGGAGGAAACCCACGACTTCGAAGCTTGTGTTGTCGCCGAAATGTGTCTCAAGGGCGGAATCAGCACTCGCAAGAATCAACTTGCCGGGTACAAGCTTTGCAGTCTCAGAGTTGGTGAAGTGTGAGAGTTTTTCCTGAAAAAAGCACGGTCTAAACGTAACAGTGATTACTAACATCCAATCATTCACCAAGCGCCACTGGAGAAGTAACACACCTAAATCACCAAGCGGCTCGCCCGAATTTGGATTAGGAGTTGAAAAATGAAAACACTAACGAAGGCAGTCATCGGTTTATCGGCGGCAGGCGCCGCGGGCGCTGCTTATGTTTGGGTTGAAAAGAGAAAACATGCAGCGGCGAATGAGGCTCAGAACCGGGTCGACATCCACGGATTTGTAAGCAGGGGCTATGAGGAGGTGCGTGAGGCATTCGCGGAGAACTTCTCCAGGCGACGCGAGCTTGGTGCTGCCTGCTGCGTTTATCACAAAGGCGAAAGAGTGGTTGACCTCTGGGGTGGCGTAAGGAACATAAAGACTGGCGAGCCCTGGGAAGAAGGCACGATGGCTTTGGTTTACTCGGCAACTAAGGGCCTGTCAGCGATGACCCTGGCAGTTGCGCATTCGCGCGGCTGGCTCGATTACGATGAACTCGTCTGCAACTACTGGCCGGAGTTCGCACAAAACGGAAAAGAAAAAATTACCGTGCGGCAGTTGCTGGCCCACCAGGCCGGGCTGTTTGCCCTCGAAGAGCCGGTTGATATAAGCACAGTCGCCGATCTCGACCGCTTGGCTGAAGTATTGGCTCGGCAGAAACCTGCCTGGGAGCCAGGCACGCGACAGGCTTATCACGCTATTACGCTCGGATATTACGAAAGCGAACTGTTACGCCGGATTGATCCGCAACACCGTAGCCTCGGACAATTTTTTCAGGAGGAAATAGCTTCACCACTGGGGCTGGACTTCTATATCCGTCTGCCCGAATCAATTCCCGATTCGAGGTTCGCCTCTCTCGTTGATCCCAGCTTCTTCGAGATGTTGTTCGGGTTTCCCATTCGACTGACGCCGTCGGTTTGGAACCATCGGTCGAACATCCGCAGAGCGCTCATGGGATCCGAATTTCCTCATGACGAAAAACGGATCTATAGCCGCAACCTGGAAGTGCCGGCGGGTGGCGGCGTCGGCACGGCGCGAGCCATCGCCCGGGCCTACAGTGTGTTTGCCACCGGAGGTAAGGAACTGGGGCTGCGCAAGGAGACTTTGCAGGAGTTGATCGCACCGGCAATTCCCGCGACTCACGGTTTCTACGACGAATGTATAAAAGGCGAGGCGCAGTTTTCGCTCGGCTTTATGAAGAGCGATTCGGGACTTCAATTCGGGGGGCCAGGCTCATTCGGTCATGCCGGAGCAGGCGGCTCACTCGGCTTCGCCGACCCACAAACCCAAATCGGCTACGGATATATCCCCAACCGTAAGGGAGTAAAGATTGGGGGCGATCCGCGAGACGTGGCAATTCGAGAAGCTCTGTATTCAGCCACGCCAGCTGCGGAATATTGACATGGTCCTTCCAATCACATCTTCATCCCGTAAGGACGTAATGTTTAAAGAACTGGAGCGTTAATAAAATCGAACTCGCTCCGGAGGAGCGAAATGGTGCCGATTTCTATCCTTCGTTTGCGAGAACATTGCCCTCCGTGGAGCGCGTCTCGTATGAATTAACGCATTAGCTATAAACATTCTGCTCCTACGGAGCCACGGGTTCATGGTCAGACTTGAGAGATTAGGGAGTGCTCCCAACGGCTGTTTGAATCTTCCGAGCGGGTGCCAGCCAGGCGCGGCCATTCTTTAAGTCCAACGTCAGATCCCAGTTGATAAGAAATCGGGTGCCGATGTTGCCATCCATAATCAACGTTTCGTTGACGCGCACGTTGCCGGTCACTGGGATGCCGCCGACTAGACTGAAACTCGCAGGCTGAGGTTCCTTTTTGCCGGTCTGCACGTTTATTAGTGGCGCGATGTGTTTAGCGATCACGTTGGCGCCTCCGTTTCCGGAGTCAATCTCCATCCAGGCTGTTCCTTCGGGAGTAACTACGCCGACAACAACCGCAAGCGCAATCCCTTCAGCTTCGCGCACGAGTCGGATTGGAACTTCCTTACCGCGTTTCTGGCGGAGAGCTAAACTGGCGCGACTCTCGAGCGTCAATTCTTTCTCCGCCAGGCTCAAGGTAATCGCACTGCCGGCGAAAACATCGAGTCCGATCGAGCCGTCAAGCTTGGGAACGTTCGGCGGCATGAACTTCATTATGTCGAACACACCTGCAATCGGCGCTTGCAAATGCTGTCGTTGAATCTCGAAATCCAGCCCGTCGCAGCGCGGCATATCCAGGCGCTGTCCCGTTAATACAAAACCGGTGATTTGTCCCCACACTTTGCAGCCTACGGTTTGCGCAAAGGAAGGGCTGATGTAGGAAAGTCCGCCACCCGTATCGAAGATGAAGAGTCCCTCGTGTCCCCGGACTTTCGCGCGCACGGTCATCATCGCTGTGCCACCGGGATGCGGTTCGAGATGAAAAACCGCCAGCGGCTCATTTCGAGTTGACCCGAGCGCGGGTGTAAACAAGGTGCAGAGAATTAGAGTTGTTATTAGTAATCGCTGAAACATTCGTCCTGGTCCCCCCGTGTTCTCATCCGAAAGAGTAAAAGGCCGAGGCCCGTTCCGTAAAGCGCTAGTGCGAAAGTTTAATGGCCGCCAGCTTTTCTACAATCGGCACATCGCTCCTGCTTCTGATTTCAAGTCGAACCCCAGTTCCTTCAGCATACCTTCTCGAACCGGCAATTATCTTTAGTACCTTTTTCGGCAAGCTGCTCTCCTGTGCGGCCTTTACCGCCTTGTCGCCTAAGGCCAACGACGCAAGGAAATAACCATTGCAGGGCGTCATGTAGAGAATCACGCGCTCCTTGTGTTTGATCCTCATACCCCAACCCGTGCTCTTACTGGTAAACCCCCATTCAAAGGAGACAGGTGGATAATTTGCGGAGAGTGCTTTTTTGAGCTCGTTCCAGATGGCAAACGAATTTCCCAATGCCAGCTTCAAGCTGGCTTCCGTAGGAGAAGTTAGCTTGTCGTCAAAGACACTGAGGGCCAAACTCAGCTCCTTTGACCCCGGGAGAAAACTCGGGTCAGATTCTGCTCAATACACTGACGTGATAGTCACGTGTGCGGCGTGCTGATTACCCGGCACGAGATGGGCCTCTTTGCTGTACGCAAACTGAAATTCCCTCAGCTCGTATTGTCCTGGAGCAACCTGCAAGGTTCGGACGGTAAAGGTCTGGACTTCTGCCCGCACGATCGGTAAGCAGTGAAAAGAGATCACCAAATTTTCTGGTGTTTCGCTGCGGCCTTTATAGACAAGCGTGCATGCTTCTCCGCGCGCCATGGCCGCGTCGTCATGAACGAATAGATATTCACCTTTTAACTGTACCGTCATGAGAGTGACCGGATAGTCGAATTTCGTGACCGCCCTTTCCTTGTTTGCCGCCTTGGTAGCGTTTGTGTCAGATGGCGCCGAAGTGCTGCTTAAGATAACGAGAAGAAGAACTGCTATGAACAATAGAAAACTCCTCATGATGATCTCCTTTTGACCGCCTGGTATGTTTGGGCACAAGCCTTCCTGGCAGCCGCAGTTGAAGTTGCAACGCACGTGCCCGAGAGATCTGACTCTCTTGGTTGCTTATTTACTGAGGTAGACGAGTGTCTGGAAGCTGTAGCTGCGAAAGGTTTCCCAACCGGCGGGAGAAAGACCGCATATTTGCCGCTTCTGAGACGGTCAGTCGAACAGACTTAAGGATGAATCGGAACCGGTAGCGGTAGCGACTGGGTCAGACACAAGATTTCTAAACTCTGCTTAACGCTCGAAGCGTCCGTTAGCGCAAAACCCGGTCGCTACCGCTCCGGGTTCTGATTTTCTCGACCCACTTATATCGCTCCCTGTATAAGCACAAGAATCTTGCAGAGGTCTGCGCTTGTTTGTGCTCTGCCATTGTTCGCCCTAACCGATAACCAACACTCCCGCTCCCCGAATCGCATCATTCTTCAAGGCAATTAAGGCTTCGTTCGCTTGATCGAAATCAAAGGTCTCGACGTGAGTGTGCACTGGAATTTGGGCGGCTTCAGCTAGAAATTCACGGCCGTCAACGCGGGTGTTGTTGGCGACGCTGCGCACCACCCGCTCGCCATAGATAAGCGAGTAGTCAAACGCTGGAATAATACTCATGTGAATTCCACCTAACACCACAGTGCCGCCTTTGCGAATGGCTTTTAGTGCAACCGGAACCAGTTCACCCGCCGGAGCGAAGATGATTGACGCATCGAGTTTGACTGGCGGCTCATCACTCGCGTCACCTACCCAGGTTGCGCCCAGTTCGTGTGCCAATGCCTGATGGCGTTCGCGATCACGGGTGCAAACGTAAACGTCGCTCCCGCGTGCACGTGCCAGTTGAATCGAGATATGACCCGCCGCGCCGAAGCCGTAGAGGCCCACGCGCGCACCGCTCCATTCGCTTTCAGTGATTCCGGTCAGTCGCAAACAGCGATACCCGATGATGCCTGCGCAAAGAAGCGGCGCCGCCTGAGCAGCTTCGAAGTCCTCGGGTATGTCGTAGGTAAAAGATGCAGGAGCAACTGCATACTCAGCGTAACCACCGTCGACAGTCCAGCCCGTGAACTGTGGCTGCTCACACAGGTTCTCACGTCTCGAACAACAAAACTCGCAGGCGCCACAAGTGTGATTGAGCCACGCCACACCTACTCGATCACCGACAGCAAAGTCTTTGACTCGCTTACCTCGAGCCGTAACTCGGCCCACAATCTGATGCCCGGGAATCAGTGGCGAGCGACGTACGGGAAGGTCGCCTTCAATCACGTGGAGATCCGTTCTACAGATGCCGCACGTCTGAACGCGCACCAGCAGTTCGTCATCACCAGGGACAGGAGTGATTATTTCAGCAATCGTGAGAGGACGTTCAGCAACCGGCGCTTGTGTATGGAGCAGCCAGGCTTTCATTTTGTTCTACTTAGATCGACTCTCGGGAGTGTTGGATCGTGCGATTTCATGGTTTCGTATTTTCATGGCTACGATTGGAAAGACTGACCACTAACACACACGAAATAACACGAAAATAATCAACACAAACAAGAGCGACTCGGCGCTTTGGGATTAGTTGACGAACCGCACGAAGAATGGAGCCAGGGAAACCAGAGTCGCTAGCAACACACCGATAGCGCTTTCGTGCCGCCAGAGCGTGCGCGCAAGCAATCCCATTCCCAACCCGGTTTGGAATAGACTGGCCCATTGTATCGTTCCAGCCAAGTCTCGCCACCATTGATCAGACAAATGTTGAAACTGCATCAGCTGGATGAATATCCAGGCTGTCAGGATAAAAGCGAGCGGCAGCCACGAGATCGCAATGCAGGCCCGATTCGCTCCATAGAATGTTGTCAGCACCACGTAAGCGAGGAGCATCGAAGGTATCAGCGCTAGACTGATCAACAATCCCGAGGGCACAGCGTAACCGTTACCTCTTCATCACATGACACTAGCGCGCGCCCGTGAGTTTGTCGCAACCAATGGCATTGCTTTCACTGGCGGAGCGCATCCCGGTTTCTTTTCTTCTGCAGCGATCACCAGTTGCGTCTTAATTGCTACGTCCGGATTGAGCGAGATCGAAGTGATGCCCTGTTCAACCAGCCAGCGCGTAAAGTCTGGAAAGTCGGAAGGCGCCTGGCCACAGATGCCAATCGGTTTTCCGGCCCGCCGGGCTTCATCGATCACCTGGGCGATCAATCCGAGAACGGCGCGATCGTTCTCGTCAAACAAGTGCGAGACGGTGCCGGAGTCGCGATCAATTCCCAGTACGAGTTGCGTCAGGTCGTTCGAGCCAATCGAGTAGCCATCAAATACCCTCAGAAACTCGTCAGCCCTGGCGACGTTGGCTGGGAGTTCGCACATTGCATAGATTTCCAGGCCGTCGTCACCTTGCTTTAATCCGTGCTTGGCCATCGTCTCAATAACGAGCTTTCCTTCCTCAACGGTGCGGCAGAACGGAATCATGATCTTTACGTTGCTTAAACCCATTTCTTTGCGCACTCGCAACAAGGCTGCACATTCCAGCGCAAAACCGGCCGCGTAGCGCGGGTCGTAATAGCGGGAAGCGCCGCGAAAGCCCAGCATCGGATTTTCCTCAACCGGTTCAAACTCACTTCCACCTAACAGCCGTGCATACTCATTGGTTTTGAAATCGCTGGTGCGAACGATTACAGGTTTAGGATAGAAGGCAGCAGCGATACGTCCGACACCTTCGCTGAAGCGTCGCACGAAAAACTCGCGCGGATCTTCAGTGCCGATCAGCGCCGCAATCTGCTGGATAGCCCGCTGATCTTTCAGGTTGGGATAACGGGCTAACGCCATTGGGTGAATACCGATGTGATTGGTAACTATGAACTCAGTCCGTGCCAGCCCCACACCTGAGTTCGGAATGAACGACAGTTGCAGTGCCTGCGCCGGATCTCCAATAGTCAGCATCACCTGAGTTCGTGTTTGCGGAACTGATTGCGCATCGATCTTCTCGACCTCGAAACTCAAGCGACCCGAATACACGTTTCCTTGCGGCCCCTCTGAACAGACAACGGTAACTTCATTGCCGTCTTGAAGAATTGCGGTCGCGGTACCAGTGCCGACGATGCAGGGGATGCCAAACTCGCGAGAGACTATCGCCGCATGCGCGGTTCGTCCTCCCTGATCCGTGACGATCGCTGCGACCCGGCGCATGACAGGTTCCCAATCGGGATCGGTAAGTCGCGCAACGAGTACATCTCCAGCTTCGACCTTCTGAAGATCTCTTGCTTCCCGCACTACGCGCACACGCCCGGCGCCGATCTTCTCACCGACAGCTTGTCCTTTGACCAAAGGTGCCCCGCATTTCTCCTTTAGGTGATAGACCTCCGCCACGGCGCGCGCCGCTTTTGTCGAATGAACCGTTTCCGGCCGAGCCTGGACGATGAAAAGTTTTCCGCTGACTCCATCTTTCGCCCATTCAATGTCCATTGGCTGGGGCCGACCTGCTTGTGCTGAGTAATGATCTTCAATCAGGCAGGCCCAGTGTGCGAGTTTCAGAACTTCGTCATCGGTAAGGGAGAACTTCCCTCGTTCTGTTTCCGGAGTGGCTTCGCTACGCGTTGTGCGGCTGCCGTCACCATAAACCAGACGAACTTCTTTCGTACCAAGTTGTCGTCCGATGATCGAGCGAAACCCACGCTTGAGAGTTGGTTTGAAGACGGTCCACTCGTCAGGTGTAACCACTCCTTGAACCACGAATTCACCCAGGCCGTAAGAACTGTTGACGAGTACGACGTCGCGAAACCCCGACTCGGTGTCGAGAGTGAAAATCACGCCCGAGCTACCTTTATCTGAGCGCACCATTGGCTGCACGCCAACTGAGATGGCTACTTTCAATTGATCGTAGTTGAGCCGCGCGCGGTAACTGATCGCGCGATCGGTGAAGAGGGAAGCGAAGCATTGATGAACAGCGCGCAACAGCGCTTCACGACCGCGAACATTCAGGAACGTTTCGGCAGCGCCGGCAAAGGACGCCTCGGGAAGATCTTCAGCGGTAGCCGAAGACCTGACTGCGAGTTCCGGCTCGTAGCCCACACGTTGGCAGAGTCGTTCGTATGCGTCGCTGATGGCGGCGCGCAGTTCTTGCGGAAGCGGCATATCCAAAACCGCTACGCGCGCCGCATGTCCGCGACGCCTTAGTTCCTCCATGTCTTCGTAGTCGAAATCAGAAACCAGGGAACGAAGTTCGTATTCGAGCTCCCCCTGGGCCAGTTGTGCCCGATACGCGTCGGCCGTAGTGGCAAAGCCGTCGAGCACTCCTATTTCTTTAGACTTCAGGGCCGTGAACAGCTCTCCCAAAGAGGCGTTCTTGCCACCGACGAGGGGCAGGCTTTTTAAGTTGATCTGAGAGAAATCAAGCGTGTATACGAGTGGACTTTTCATAACAAACCCTTCCGGAAATCGAAACTCATTGTTGCGTGGGTAAACTGACAATTAACCGACCGTCAAAGGAGCAACGGGCATGCCTGTCAGAAACTTGCGGTTGATTAGCAAATTCAGGCGGCTCCTCGCTCGCTTCACCTCACGAGGTCAAAAAACTCGCACCATTGCGTGAAACTGCGCAGTCACTTTCAGAACGCTCAAGGCCAAGACGACAAGAATCCAAACGAAGATAAACAGACTTAACCAATCCATTCGCACGTGCTGCCTTTTCTCTGTTCGTCAGCTTTTTTATCCTGGCGTCCTGGGCGTTTCCTAGCGTCTTGGCGGCGTCCTTTTTCGAAGTAAGCATTAGGCCCTATAATCAAAAGAGAACCGCCGCACACAGTTCTTCAAGCTGGAGGGCAGCTTCAACTGAAGAGTACCAACGAAAAAATACTTGTAGTTGACGACGACCAGGCCATCCGCTGGACGCTGAGCGAAGCTTTGCGGAGCTGGAGCTTCGTGCCCATTGAAGCCGGGACCGTCGCTGAGGCGCTTAAACAATTCAATGCAGAGTTACCGGCGGCAATACTGTTGGATATTGATCTGCCTGACGGATCGGGGTTGGATGTCTTGCGCCAGATCAAGCAGGAGCAACCTGAGTCGATCGTGATCATGATCACCGGCAACGTGCAGGTTGATACCACCATCTCCGCACTCCGGGGTGGCGCCTACGACTTTATTGGCAAGCCTATCAGTCTGGAAGAACTCCGCATCACCATCCGGAATGGAATTGAAGCGCGACGGCTACGCCGTGAAGTTGAGCACGTAAGAAAGGAACGCGCGCGAGAATTTAACTTCCAGCAAATTATTGGCGCTTCGCCGACGATGAAGAAGATGCTCGGGCTCGCCGCCAAGGTTGCGGAAAGCGATGTATCCTCAGTCCTCTTGCAAGGAGAGTCCGGCACGGGGAAAGATCTGGTAGCAAAGGCTATTCACTACGGATCGCAAAGAGCCGATCATCCTTTCATCGCCATCAACTGCGCAGCGCTCCCCGCGACGCTGATCGAGTCGGAACTGTTTGGTTACGAGAAGGGGGCTTTTACTGACGCGCGAGCACGCAAGGAAGGTCTATTCGAGCAAGCCGAAGGCGGCACTCTGCTGCTGGATGAGATCGGAGAGCTCGAACTCGCTCTGCAAGCAAAACTATTGCGCGTTCTGGAAGAGGGGGCTTTCCGGCGTGTGGGTGGACTGAAAGATATACCACTTGACGTACGCGTCCTTGCTGCTTCCAATCGCGATCTAAAAGCGGAAAGCGAGGCGGGTCGTTTCCGGCTCGATCTGTATTACCGGCTTTCAATTATTCAAATAGATATCCCGGCGCTACGCGAGCGCGGCGACGACGTCTTGCTGCTGGCGCAACATTATATTGAGACGATTGGCTCAAGACTTCGCTTGCGAAAAAAGATCAAGGGGTTGTCAGCTGAAGTTGTGGAAGTCTTTCGCGGCTACGAATGGCCCGGCAATGTGCGCGAGCTGCGCAACGTAATCGAAAGAGCACTCATTCTGGAAGACAACGATACGATAACCACGGAATACTTACCGGGAAGCCTTTTGGGCCCGGCGCGGGGGGACGGTGGGCCAGTCGCCCATGGTGGCTCCCGCTCAGCTCAGTTTGTCCTTCCCAGCGAGGGCATCTCGCTAGACGAAGCAGAACTTTCTTTTGTGCAACAGGCGATCGACCGGAGCGGTGGCAACCAAACACGCGCCGCCGAATTACTGGGCATTTCCCGAGATCAATTGCGGTATCGACTAAAGAAGCTTGACGATGTTCGCGGCCTTGCGACCGGTTCCGAAAGCAGCTCCTGATAACTGATGGTTTTGAGTAAGACATCATCGCTTGAGACGCAACATCAACCGGATGAAGCGTTAGAACGCTCGCTCAAGGAACTTGCAGACATCAAGTTTGCGCTTGATGAAGCTGCAATTGTGGCGATCACCGACCAGCGCGGCATTATCAATTATGCCAACGATAAGTTCTGCGAAATCTCCGGGTATTCCCAGGCAGAACTGCTGGGGCAGGACCATCGCATCATAAACTCCGCCTACCACCCCAAAGAGTTCATTAGAGACTTGTGGACCACAATTGCCAGCGGCAAGGTTTGGCATGGTGAGATTAAGAACCGCGCGAAAGATGGAAGTCTCTACTGGGTCGACACGACCATCGTCCCTTTTCTAAACGACGAAGGAAAACCGTATCAGTACGTTGCAATTCGTAGTGACATTACGAAGCGGAAACGTGGCGAAGAGCGCATCCGCGAGCAAGCAGCTCTGTTAGACCAAGCCCAGGACGCGATTCTGGTTCGCGATCTCAATCAAAATATTCGGTTTTGGAACAAAGGCGCCGAGCGGATTTATGGCTGGTCGGCGGAGGAGGCTGTGGGCAAGAACGAATTTCAGTTGCTGCTCAAAGAACGCTCTCCGCAGTTTGAAGCAGCTCGGGAGGCGGTGATCAAGGCTGGTGAGTGGAGTGGGGAAATTCAGCAGTATCGCCGTGATGGATCCGAAATTATTGTTGAGAGTCGCTGGACCCTGGTGCGCGATGACCAGGGAGCGCCAACCTCGATTCTCGTCATCAATACCGATGTCACTGATCGGAAGCGGATGGAAGCGCAGTTCCTGCGTGCGCAAAGAATGGAATCGATTGGCACGCTGGCCGGCGGCATTGCTCACGATCTCAACAACGTGTTGTCGCCAATCCTGATGGCCATCGACATGCTGCAGTTGAAGGCGACCGACGAGGCGAGCAAGAAATGGCTGGAAGTGCTGCGCACGAATGCCGAGCGCGGCGGAAACATGGTGCGCCAGGTGTTGTCATTCGCCAGAGGCGTGGAAGGCGAACGCGTAGCCTTGCAGCCAAAACACCTGATCAAGGAAATTGCCAAGATCCTTCGCGAGACCTTTCCCAAATCAGTTGAGATAAATTTTGAGTTACCCAACGATCTGTGGATCATTTCGGCAGATGCCACGCAGATGCATCAGGTCTTGATGAATCTTTGCGTTAACGCCCGGGACGCCATGCCTGAAGGAGGTTCCATTCTCATCAAGGCTGGGAATACGGTGGTAGACGAGAACTACGCGCGCATGCACCTCGAGGCCAAGCCGGGTCGGTTTGTGCTAATAACCGTTTCAGATACCGGACCGGGTATCGCACCGGAAATCCTAAGCCGAATCTTCGAACCTTTCTTTACCACCAAGGAGATGACCAAAGGCACTGGACTGGGACTTTCAACTGCACTGACAATCGTCAAGAGTCACGGCGGTTTCATCAATGTCTACAGCGAGCTTCACAAAGGAACTCAGTTTTCGCTTTACCTACCCGCGCTCGACTCCCCAGAAGCGGCCAAGGCCAGTGCCTTGCAGACTGATCTGCCGCTCGGTAATGGCGAGTTGATTTTGGTAGTGGATGATGAGGAATCAATTCGAGAAATAACGAGGAGCACGCTTGAGACTTTTGGCTACCGCGTATTGACGGCTAACGATGGTACTGAAGCCATCGCACTTTTTGCCGACAGAAAAAACGAAGTTGCAGTTGTGCTCACCGACATGATGATGCCTTTCATGGATGGTCCTGCAACCATTCGGGCGCTGCAAAAAATGGATCGTGGGGTCAAGATCATCGCCGCGAGCGGACTCACGGCAGGACATAAAGCGGGCGAGGCGTCGCTCGAAGGAGTCGCGATGTTTCTGGGCAAGCCCTACACGGCCGAGAAGCTGCTCGTGGCTTTGGCGAAGATTCTGAAAACTTAGTGGGCCAGGGAATGACGATTGCCGATTAGTTTTGGCGATTGCCGATTAGTTGAAGTCAGGCACCACCACTTCCTACCTTTCCGCCACGAGTAATCGGTAATCGGCAATCGCCAATCGGCAATCGGCAATGTTACGGCTCACAGAAAATCGAAGTAGATTGTGCCTTCGAACGTTCCGCGTCCCTTCTCATCATAGATTACGGTGCCGT
>JBAPXA010000304.1:0-7520 GCA_049283975.1 Pyrinomonadaceae bacterium
CATCTGCAACGTGACTACCGTGTCATCGACGATGAAGAAGTAACCGGAAGGTTGCGACAGATTGGCGCCCGCCTCGTTAAGAATCTGCCCCCCACAGAACTTAAGTTTCAGTTCTTTCTGTTTGACATCGCCGAGGTCAACGCCTTTACCCTCCCGGGCGGTCGCATCTACATCTCGCGAAAGCTGGTGGCGTTTGCTCAGAATGAAGATGAACTCGCCGGCGTGGTCGCGCATGAATTAGGTCACATCATCGCGCGCCATGCGACTGTCGATATGACAACTTTGTTTCGCGAGATCCTGGGCGTCACTCAAGTGACGGACCGTCGCGACATCTTCGAAAAGTACAACCGGCTCATTGAAAGCACCGCCCTAAAACCCAAGGCCTTTGAGAAGCTGGAGAATCACGAAGAGGGAAACCAGAACTCTGCCGATCTGATTGGTTTATTCGCAATGGCCCGGGCCGGCTATAACCCCCAGGCTCAAGCCAGCTTGTGGGAACGCCATCATCAGCTCAAAGGTAAAAAGAGTGGATTCTTCGCAGACCTCTTCGGCAGAACGAGACCAGGCGAAAAGCGTTTGCGGGAGATGTTAAGAAGCCTCGCTGCTTTGCCACCAAGTTGCATTGCGCCTGCCGCGCCGGTTGCCAGTGTCGATTTTCAACAGTGGCAGACGACAGTGATCAGCTACAACGGCCTCGGTCGCAAAGAGTCAGTCGCGGGAATCATCAGCAAAAAGTCGCTCACTCCTGCATTGCGCAGCGATCTTAGTCACGCGCGTTTCAGTCTCGACGGCAAGTACATCCTGGCCCAGGATGATTCAGGCGTCATCGTGCTCACGCGGGATCCTCTCGCAACATTGTTTCGTATCGACGCGCCTGACGCGAAACCGGCGCACTTCTCTCCCGACTCCAAATCTATAGTGCTCTATACGCCAAACCTGCGCGTGGAAATTTGGGACATTGCCGAACAGAAACTACAAACCGCCTACGAAGTGGTCTTAAGAAAATCGTGCGTGCAAACAGCTATTTCACCTGATGGCAAGACCCTGGCTTGTTTAGATAACGACCTCGGTTTGAGTCTCGCCGACGTCGCTACCGGAACGGTCATCTTCGAGAAGAAGTCGTTTACTCAAGTCGGATTCTCTGACTTGTTTACGATGCTGCTGTCAGCACTCCTGTCAGACTCCGATTTTGATATTGGCACGACGGAATTCATCACCATGTCCTTCTCGCCTGACGCCCACTACTTCGTCGCCGGTGATCGGTCGCTGATTTTCGGGGCTTTTGGAGGCATCGCCACTGAGTCGCAATCACTGGCTTACGATTTAACAACACGTGCGACGGTGCCCCTCAAAGGTGATATCAAGAAAGTGGTAGCGGGTGGCTTTGCCTTTGTGGGTCTCGACAAGTTAGTGGGAAAGAATGCCGAGAATCCTAAGAAGTCCGGCCTCTATAGTTTTCCCAGCGGCGAACCGGTCGAAAACTTCGAAATGTATGGCGAGTCTTTCTTGCAAGCTGCATCCGGTCCTTATGTGCTCGTGCGCACCGGATCAAAACGAGGCTTGCTTGAGCTCAGCTCACGCAAGGTCTTCACCCTGCAACGTCCCATTTTCGACGTCTATGGCGATTCCGTTCTGTCCGAGCAACGCAATGCTGAGCTGGGTGTTTTCGATTTGAAGGGCGGACCAACTAAGACAGTTGCACTGCCGCAGAGCTCGCTCGGACGCCTCTATGCAGCAGACGTCAGTCCCGACTTTGATTGGCTCGCTGTCTCAGGTTACTCACGCGGCGCCGTGTGGAATCTCCGAGAAAACAAGATGTCGTTTTACGTCCGAGGTTTTCGCGGAGCCTTCATTGATCAGGACAAGATGCTTTACGCCGACTTCCCCAAGGTAAATGATCAGGAACGGAATATCGCCCACCTGAACCTGACAAATAAAACATCGGAAGCTGGACCACCGCTGGAGGGAAATTCGCAACAGTCTGGCGCCTACGTCACTGAAATTCAGCCCACCAAAAAGGGCAATTGGGAGAACGTCGTGCTGAACCTTAAGGACGCGCGCACGATGTCCGTGCTCTGGTCCACCCCGTTTCCTAAGGAGCGCCCGAGACACTGGCTAAACTCCCGCAGCGGAACCATGGCTTTACTCTGGCCCGTCTCGACGAAAGCAGCAGCGGCAGAGATCAAGAGTTCGCCGGCTCTCAGCGCCCAGATGAGTGGCTTGAAAGAGAAAGAGGGCGACTACTTGCTCAAGGTCCTCGACCTTCATAACGGCAAACCTCTGGGACAGTTGTTAATCGAAACTGGAAAAGGCTCGTTTCGCATCCGCGAAGTGATCGTCAATGGAGATCTGATCGTTATTTCCGACAATCAGAACCGGACGCTCGTCTACTCCTTGAGCACCGGCCGCCAAAAAGGAAAGATTTTTGGCGGACGCGCCGATGTGTCGACTGCCAGTAATCTGTTGGCCGCTGAGAACGGCGACGGGCTGATGACACTTTACGATCTCGAGTCGATTGATAAGCGCGAGCAATTCACTTTTCCCAGCCGCATTTCCCTTTTGCGGTTCAGTGAAGACGGTAAACGACTATTCATTCTGACAGCCAATCAGACTGCCTACATCGTGGACGCAACTCTGTTCACCGCTGCGAAGCAATCCTCCAAGCAATCCCAATAGCAACTGGCTTTTGCTAGACTCAGGAGCATGCAAGCCAGTTTGACCACTCGGGATGATCACATTTCCGCCATGCTTGCCGAGCGCATCTCGGCCGCCGACTTCCCTTCCGCGGTCTACCTGATCGCTGAAAAGGGCCGCGCGGTGTTTGCCGACGCTCTCGGTCATGCGGTGCTGGATCCGTACCGCATCACTGCCTCCCTCAACACTATTTACGATCTCGCCTCGCTTACGAAACCTCTAGTCACCGGCATGCTCTGCGCCCAGCTTGTCGAAAAAGGCGAGCTCACGCTCGACAGCGCCGTCGCTCACTACCTGCCGGAGTTTGAACGCACCGACCGGCAGATGATCACGGTGCGCGAACTGCTAACACATACCTCCGGTCTACCGGCGTGGCGGCCGCTCTACATCCTTGCCGAAGGTGAACGCGAACGCGCCCTCGGTGTGATCGCCAATGAAGCACTCGAATACAAACCGGGAACGCAAGTAATCTACAGCGATCTTGGCTTCATCGTGTTGGGGTTCCTGCTGGAGAGGCTGACCGGGAAGGGACTCGACGAGTTGGCGCAAACGGAAATCATCGAGCCGCTAAAGCTCCAGCACACTTTTTTTAACCCGGAGATGGCGTTACAGACAGGAATCGCCGCGTGTGAAACGGGCAACACTTACGAACGCGAGACCGCCCGCGCCTTAGGCGCCGGGCACTATGCTGCGTGGCGCGAGCAAGTTATCTGGGGCGAGGTGCACGACGGTAATTCCTATTTTTTGGGTGGAGCGGCGGGACACGCGGGACTCTTTTCTACCGCAACCGAGACATTGAGGTTGGCGACACAGTTTCTGCCTCAACAAAGCGAACTGCTCAGCGGCGAAGCCTGCACGGAACTGTTTACCCGCAACATGACGGCGGGCCTGGAAGAAGCGCGCTCGCTTTCATGGCAGCTCGCGCAGTCGCCCGAGTCAGCAGCCGGCCCATCTTTGCCGCCGGACAGTTTCGGTCACTCAGGTTTCACCGGCACAAGTTGCTGGATCGATCCTCATCATGAACGTGTGTTCATCCTGCTGACTAATCGCACGCACGCTCGTTCCCTTCCCTTCGTAAACATCAACAGTGTTCGGCGCGAGTTCCACAGCCTGGCAACCGCGGCCATGACTTTACAGGACAAGAGCGACCACACGCGAGAGTAAGGTGGCGGATGTACGCGTCAAGCGCGGGAATTCAAAGGGTTGCTTCGCTTGCGCGGAGCTGAGCCGGGCAGCACAGTAAATGAAGTCAGGTTAACGGCCACCCGATCGCCTTGTTTCAGTTTCACTGCGGTGGCTTCAGGCTTGGGACGCGTGGCAATGATCGCTTTGGAAGTCTGACTTTCCGGAGTTTGAGTTGTGAGATAGAAGGGAGTCTCATCAATCTCGCTAGTGCCAGACTCAGAGAGATCGATTTGCACACTCACTCGTTCGTAAGCGCCAACAAAGTTCGTAACCTCAACGATGCCGCGCGTGATGCAAGTCTGCTGCTGGGGCCCGTCGCTGCACTTGGTTAAGGACACGTCTTCGGGACGAAACACCAGCTTAACTTTCTGACCCTCCGAAAAGTTGTGCGTTTCGCGGAACGGAATGAGCGCAGCGCCAACTTCGATGTTTGAACCTTTAACTTCGCCCGGCAGCACATTAGCGGCGCCGAGAAATGTGGCCACATACTCATTGGCGGGATTGCTGTACACCTCGAGGGGCGTTCCGATCTGCTCGATGTGGCCCAGGTTGATCACCGCGATGCGGTCACCCAACTCCAAAGCTTCCTCCTGATCGTGGGTGATGAAGATCGCGGGAACGTTAACCTTCCGCAGCAAAGCACGAATCTCACGACGCAAGTGTTTTCGCGTCTGTGCATCGAGCGCTCCGAACGGTTCATCGAAGAGCAGCACCTCAGGTTTGTAGGCAAGGGTACGGGC
This sequence comes from Pyrinomonadaceae bacterium, assembly GCA_049283975.1. Lineage (GTDB taxonomy): Bacteria > Acidobacteriota > Blastocatellia > Pyrinomonadales > Pyrinomonadaceae > PSRF01. The sequence continues at coordinate 4,620 of JBAPXA010000304.1, forward strand.
GATGGCCACTCGCTGTTGCTGGCCGCCTGAAAGTTGTGAAGGATACTTCTTTCGGTGTTCTTCAAGCTGCACGAGTGCGAGCAGTTCGTTTACAGTTTCGCGAATCTCCTTCCGCTTGCGATGTCTGATTCGCAAACCGTAACCAATATTCTTTTCAACGGTCATCTTTGGAAAGAGCGCATACGACTGAAAGATGACGCCGACACCTCGCTCGCGCGCCGGCAACTCGGTAACGTCTTTGCCGTGCAACATAACCTTTCCTGTATAAGGCTGCTCCAGGCCGGCAATGATCCGCAGGATCGTAGTCTTGCCACTGCCGGACGCACCCAACAACACGAGGGCTTCACCCTCCGCAACGTCAAAATTGATGTTCTCGAGGACCGCGGTCTTTCCAAAACGCTTACTAACGCCAACGACACTGGTGGCCACCGGCGCCGCGCGTCGCGTAGCGTCAGAACTGGTTGACTGCTCGGTGGCCATTGCCTGTTTCGCTTTCATGGGCTTCTTTAATCAACATCCAGCCAATCGCGCGCGAAGAAGAGCACGCTGAAGATCAGAAAAGAAAACAGCGCCAGCACAATTGCGATCGCGTTTGCCGCCTCAATCTGACCCTCGTTGAACTTGGCAAAAATGTACAGTGGCGCCGTTTGCGTTCGCCCCGCAAGATTACCCGAAACCAGAATCGTTGAGCCAAACTCGCCCACCGCCCGCGCAAAAGTGAGCAGCGCCCCGGACACGATAGCGCCGCGCAGCGAAGGTAACGTCACATGCCAGAAGGTCTGCAGGCGCGTCGCACCGATTGTGGCTGAAGCCTCCTCCAGGGAGCGGCTCATCGTGTCGAACACTGGCTTGATCACACCAAAGGCAAGAGGAAAAGTGACGAAAATGTTTGCCAAAATAATGGCGCCCGCGGTGAACATCGTCTGGATTCCCTGCGGCGCCAAAAAGCGGCCAAGAATGCCATAAGGTCCCCACAGCAAGAGTAGTGCGAAGCCGGCGACGGCCGTCGGGATTGCCGTCGGTAAGGAGATGGTGACGATGAGAGCGTTGCGGCCCAAGAAGTTGTAACGCGAAAGCACGTAAGCGGCGAACAAGCCGAACAGGACATTGAATACGGTAGCCCAGAAACTTGTGGCCATGGAAAGTTTCAGAGCAAAGATTGCCTCCGGTGCCATGAGCGCTGCCCAAAAACTAGTCAACCCCTTGCTCGTGCCGAAGATGAAAATTGACGCGAGCGGTAAAAACACGAGGGGCAACATCATGATCACCAGCACGCCAATGCTCAGCGGCCTGGCAACATCGAAGCCGCGAACGTGACGCATTGTGGGAACGATTGAGCTCATGTTTGTTTGATTGCCGATTGGCGATTGCCAATTGCCGATTAGCTACGCCGGATTACGACCTAACTCAGTCGGCGCAACCATTTCAATCGCCAATCGGTAATCTGTTATCTTTTCTGTACCTGATCGCGGAAGACCTTCTCAATGATGTCTGGATAGGCGCGCTGCCAACCGCCAAAGTACTCGATCCGGAAAGGCAGTTCGATCCGCGCAAACTGCGGGTTGCCCTCATTCAGCGATTCGTTGGTCACCGAGCGGAAATGATATTGCACAAACGCTCGTTGCGCGTCTTCACTCCAGAGGTACCGCAGAAATGCGTCTACCACAGCGCGCCGCGCCGCATCTACATTCCGATCGATCACGACCGCGGGATGTTCGCTGAAGATTGTCGCCCGCGGCACCACGATTTCAACGTTTGCGCCGGCTTGCTTCATCAAAAGACCTTCCAATTCATAAGTGACCAGAGCGTCGCCGTAACCCAGTTCAAATTGAGTACGAGCTTCCCGCGCGGAGCCGGGCGTGGATTTCACGTTGCGCCAAATTCCGCGCAACGTTTGTAACGCGCGCGCCGTATCTTGACCGCCACTCTCTTTTTCCGACTTCACCAGTTCCGAACCGTAGATCGCCAGAATTGACCACTGCGCACCACCCGAACTTATCGGATCAGGATGGATCACGCGCACGCCCGGTTTCGCCAAATCAGGAAAGTCCTGAATGCGTTTTGGGTTTCCCCGGGCCACGAGGATAACGAAAGGAGTTTGATTGATGATTCCTTTGTGCGGCAGCGACTGCCAATCAGAAACGACAAAGCCTCCGTCTTTGAGACGGCTGACATCGCGTTCGATTGAAAGAATCGCGATGTCGGCCTTTACGCCCTGGAGAATCTGATTTGTCACCGTTTCTGACCCGGCAAAAGAGGACGTGAAATGCACGTCTTGTCCGTGCTCCGCTTTCCACTTCGCCGCGAAGCTGGGATAAACCGATTTCTCCAGCGACTCCTTCATGATCGAAAATCCGTAAACGGTGATATTGACGCCCCCGCTTTCCGAGGGAGGAGTGGGCAAGCAACTACTGAACAGCAGCGACAGCGTCGCTAACGTGATGAGGCAAAGACCCGCTGCGGTTTTGGATGCACCCTTCCTCACGAGGACAAGACCTCCTATGCGAAAGAAGTTCCAGACGGCACACCTAGTAGCGGGGGGTCGAGTTTGGTCTATACCACAGCCCCGCATCTCCTGGGAAGAAGTAAATGCTTTGCCAATCGCGCAAAGCTCCACCTAAAACCCTGCTAATGATTCAATCTCTGTTCAGAATACATTCAGTCTAAGTTCAGATAGACAATCCCTGACCGCTCGTCTATATTGCCGATTCTTCCGAAGCATCTGTGCAAAAGCGAGGGGCGAGAAAGCCGAAATGGGTCTGCTCAATCTGTTGCCGCGAGAGGAGCAATACTTTTCTCTCTTCATCCAGATGACTGTCTACATCTCTGACGCCGCGCGTGAGTTGAAGGAGATGCTGGCAGACAAGAATCGCGACTTCGGTGAGTATGCTCAACGAATCA
>JBAPXA010000305.1:0-10127 GCA_049283975.1 Pyrinomonadaceae bacterium
ACTTTACCCTTGCCACTGATGATCGCTTCGGAAATTCCCGAATTCTCCCGGGCTTGGATCAGACGCTCCGAATAAGGTTTGGTGTCGACAAACTCCAGCGGATCGATTGACGTTACTTCAGCGTCAAGTTCTTCAAACTTGCCGTCATCAAAGAGCATCGCCAGCCGTTCGCGAGCGCCGAGTCGGAAGTGATACCCACAATGGCTACAAACCTGATGCGATTCCTCGAGATCGCGTTTATAGAGATGTGCTTCACAGCCGTCGCATTTGACGAAGACGTTTTCGGTCTTTACCACCCGCTCTTCCGGCGGCACATTCTCGATTCGCTTACTTTTCTTGCTAAACCAGGGCATCAGGACGCTGTTGCTCTTAATCTTTAAAATTGTTAGGTGTTGATCGGGAACGAGATTACCACAGGAGATTGGGAACGATGAAGATTCACAACGCAAGCTGTCAGCTTGCTTGCACAAACTAAGAGTTTTCTTAACGCGACCCGAACAAATTGCGACGTTAGCCTCGAACGACTCTTGCTGGAGAAACCATGTCCAATGACTAGCTAAAAAACTATAACCAAGAATGGTGGGTCAGTTTGGGAGTGAGGTCATTACCAATACGCTTATGGAGAAGCACTCGGGTGGCGGGCCCGGTGAAGTCAGTACCACCATGCGGTAGCGGGTGGGCCGATGGAAAGGCACTCAAGTCATTGGAACATTAACGCCAGCTCCTCGATCATTGAGCTTGGCAACTGAGTGCCCGACCACAAGACGGTCGATGGCGTTGGCAACACTTCGTGTCGCTGGTGGAAAATATTAACTTATTGCAAGACGTGATTGCCTTCCCATCCGCCCACCCGCTACCGCATGGTGGTACTGACTTCACCGGGCCCGCGACCTGGAGGGCATTCCACCGATTTGAGCTGCACTCAAACTTCGTTGTCGGATTCATAACCCCAAGGTCGGCGGTTTGCTCCCGCCCCCCGCTACCAATGAACCCAGCATCAGTAGTGACTATGCCAATGCAGACAAAGCGCCCGGAGGAGTAATGAAACCGCTCCGGATTGTTTTAATTTTTATACTCATATTGTTGGCAGTTGCGGCGGTTGCTTTACCCTTGGCGTGGGTCTTACGCAGAAGCGCCTATGCGAGCAGTTACTCAGAGATCAGCTTAGGCGATTCTGAGCAGAAAGTGGTTCAGCTATATGGAAGGCCAGTGGAATCCAGCGACTGCTCAGAGTTCAGACGTCCCAGCGCACTAGAACAGATCAAGAAGGAGTGCGTGAAAGTATATTGGTACAAATCATTGTTTGAGCAGTGGATATTCTTTTTTGATAGTAACGATAGAGTCATTCACAAAGTCTACAATGTTCTTTACTGATTCTCTGTGCAACGGAACGATCCATACTCAGAACTCGATGCCTTGCTGGGCGCGGATGCCGGCGTTGAAGGGGTGTTTGATTTCGCGCATCTCGGTGACGAGATCGGCGGCCTCGATTAACTCGGGGGGAGCGTCGCGACCGGTGACGACGATGTGTAAGGCAGGTTGGGCGGCACGGATCGCGCGAAACTCTTCCAACACTTCCGCGATCGGCAGCATCTCGTAACTCAATACGTAAACCAATTCATCAAACACGAGGAGGTCATACTCGCCGCTGCGCATCTTCTCTACACACAGATTCCATGTCTCGCGCGAGGTTTGCCGATCCTGTTCCGGATTTTTAGTGTCCCAGGTGAAACCGTCCCCCATAGTGTGAACTTCGATACCGAGCTTCTCCGCCGACTCATGCTCGCCATAACGATCATTCCGCGATTTCATGAACTGGATCATGCAGCAGTTTAAGCCGCGGCCGGCGGCGCGCATCAACAGGCCCAGCGCACACGTAGTCTTGCCCTTACCGTTTCCGGTATGCACCATCAGCAAACCACGCGTCTGCTCCTGGTAGTCCGCGCGACGCCACTTGTACTTTTTTTCCGTGACCATGAAGGGAAGAAGAGAGAAAGCACTAAGCAGCAGGCCGAGATTCTAACGGCTTTGCCGTCTCCCGTGCGTTAAGGCTTGCCTTACCGACTGATCGTTTCAAAATCAATGCGCGAGGCTGAGCCTCGCGCAACTAAACTTGACGGGCTTGCGGTAAGGCAAGCCTTAACGCACGGTGGGCGGCGAAGCCGCTATGCTGACTGCCGCCTACTGACTTCCGTCTTCCGTGATGTCTTTGGCGCCATTAGCTCGTTGTACTGCGTCCTGTAGCAAGCCAATGATCTCGCGCTCCACTTCATCCCAGTCGCCTTTCAAGGTGCAGCCGGCTGCGTTGCGGTGGCCACCGCCGCCAAACTTCTCAGCCACGCGCGCTACGTTCACCTCACCTTTCGAGCGCAGACTGGTCCGATAGATACCGGGCTCGCATTCCTTCAAGAGGGCAGTTGCTTCGACTTCGCCCACCGTCAGCGGGTAGTTAACAAAACCATCCGTCACTTCTTCCGGTGCGGAGGTTCGCTCCTGCATCTCCTGGGTCAAACGCATGCACGCCACGCGACCAGTAATATCGCGGCGCGCGGTTGTCAGAACTTCGCCCAGCAATTGAATGCGGCTCCAGGGGTAACTGGCAAACACAGCCTCAGCAGTTTTTGCCGGCCTTACCCCGGTGCGCACAAGTTCAGACGCGACCTTGAAAGTGCGTTCGGTCGTGTTCGAATAATGAAACGAACCGGTGTCAGTGATTAGCGCCGTGTAGACACATTCGGCGATCTCTCTTGTGACGCGCACGCCAGTAGCTTTGCAGAGGTTGTAGATCATCTCGCCCACTGCCGAAGCGGTTGAGTCAATCCAGTTGATCTTGCCAAACAGTGCGGTCGTGGCGTGGTGGTCGATATTGATGACTAACTGTTGCTCCAGATCACTCAAGCCGGGCCGGGTAATGTCGGAGCACTCGATCACAAATACCGCGTGGTAGGGACGATCGACTGAAGGGGTGACGCGTACCGTTTCAGATCCCGGAAGTTGCCGGTAGGCCGGCGGCACCGGATCGCGCATGATGACCTCAACATCTTTGTCGAGCGCGCGCAACAACCAGTAAAGGCCGAGTGATGATCCGAGGCTGTCACCGTCGGGGCGAATGTGCGAGGTAATGGCGAAACGACGCTTCGATTCGATAACCTCAACTACTTGGCTAAGCATCTTTTAAGGGATGAAGGCTGAGGGATGAGGGATGAAAAACGGAGACAAGTGCAGCGCTTTTTTAGGCTCACCTCGTCGCCGTGTCTCAACCATTCATCATTCATCATTCATCATTCATCCTTTCCTCTTTGGCCCAATCTCGTTCAATTTTGTCCAGCAGTTTATCTACTCGCTCGCCTTGTTCTTCGACTCGATCGCGTACGAAGTGAATCTCCGGAGTGCGCGGCAGGTTAAGCGAGAGACCAAGCTGTTTGCGGACGTACGGCGCGGCGTGGTTCAAAGCGCCAAGAGCCAGGCGGTGTTCCTCTTCATTTCCGGCCACGGTGAAATACACGCGTGCCGCTTTAAGATTTTCTGAAAGACGAACGTCGGTCACGGTAACCATTGTGAGCCGTGGATCCTCCAGTTCGTATCCGACTATCTGCGAAATCTCCTCGCGGAGAATGTCTGCAACTCTTTCCCGGCGACGCATGACAATTAAGGGATGAGGGCTGAGGGATGAAGGATGAACGTACGCGCCCATCCATTTTTCATCCCTCATCCCTCAGCCCTCATCCTTCATTAAAGTTCCGTGGCGGCAACCTTCTCGACAATGTAAGCTTCGATCTGATCACCAACCTTGATGTCGTTAAAGTTTTCCAGGCCGATACCGCACTCAAAACCCTCGCGCACTTCCGAGACATCGTCCTTGAAACGTCGCAGGGAAATGATGTTGCCCTCCCAGGTGACTACGCTGTCACGAATCAAACGGGCGCGCGCGTTGCGGCGAATGTTGCCATCGATAACCATCGAACCGGCGACCGCACCGACCCGTGGCACCTTGAATACTTCGCGAACATCGGCTTTTCCTATGATCTTCTCGCGCTCGATGGCTTCGAGCATGCCGATCATCGCCGCGCGAATTTCTTCCTCAACCTTGTAGATGATCGAGTGGAGTCGGATATCAACCGCTTCCTGCTTGGCCAACTCCCCAGCGCGTGATTCCGGTCTCACATTGAAGCCGATAATCACTACCGCCGAGGAAGATGAGCCTGCCTGAGTTGCCGACGCCAACAGCACATCCGACTCAGTGATGGCGCCCACGCCGGAACGAATAACTTTTACTTTTACGCGCTCGGTTGAGAGTTTTTGGAGGGTCGATTTTAGAACCTCTACCGAACCCTGTACGTCAGCCTTGATGACGACCAGCAGTTCCTTAACTTCACTCTCGCCCAGGGCTTCGATACCACGCTTGGTTGTTTGCAGTAAGGCCGCCTGCCGGCTGAGCATCTGCCGATGTTGCGAGATCTGCTGAGCCTTACCGATGTCTGCAACTACCTGGAAACTCTCTCCGGCCTGAGGCACTCCTTGCAATCCGAGCACTTCAACTGGGGTTGCGGGAATCGCTTCCGTAATGGCTTCGCCGCGATCATTAAACATCGCGCGCACTTTGCCGGAAATCTGGCCCACGATGAATGGATCGTGCGTACGCAGCGTGCCCTGTTGCACCAGAACAGTTGCCACTGGGCCACGACCGCGATCGAGTTTTGCTTCCAGGACTACGCCCGAAGCCAAACGCGTTGGGCTCGCGCGCAGATTCAAAATGTCCGAGCTGAGGAGAATGGTTTCGAGAAGCGTGTCGATGTTCTGACGCTTCTTTGCGGAAACGGGAACCATTTCTGTTTCGCCACCCCACTCTACTGGCGACAATCCTTGCTGAGCTAGTTCCTGTTTCACGCGATCAGGATTAGCGTCCGGTTTGTCGATCTTGTTGATGGCGACAATGATTGGCACTTTGGCCGCACGGGAATGCTCGATCGCCTCGATCGTCTGCGGCATGACGCCGTCGTCGGCTGCTACCACCAGCACCACGATGTCGGTCGCCTTAGCTCCGCGGGCGCGCATCATGGTGAAAGCTTCGTGGCCCGGCGTATCGAGAAACACGACCCGGCGCGTTTCCGCTTTGTTCTCGGGATTGGGAACCTGAACACTGTAGGCGCCAATGTGTTGCGTGATACCACCGGCTTCGCCGCCAGCCACATCGGTGGCGCGGATACCGTCGAGCAACGAAGTCTTGCCGTGATCTACGTGGCCCATGACGGTTACGACCGGAGCTCGCGGCAGCTCAACGTCATCGGCGTCGGCGGCAATCAGCTCTTCAAACTCTTCTTCAGCAACCATCTCTTCGAAGGGTACAAAGGCCACGTCATAACCGAAGCGTTTGCCGAGATCCGTGGCGACGTCATCGTTTAGTGGCTGGTTGATGGTGGCGAAGACTCCGCGTTGCAGGAGGAGGGCCACGACGTCCTTGGGTTTAATCCCTAACTTCTCGGCGAATTCTTTTACTGTCGAACCTTCAACCAGACGAGCTGGCTTCAACTCACCCGGAACCGAAGCATCCATGCGTCCGGCGATACGATCTTCAAGCGACAACGTTCGCGGCGGCGGAATGAAATCACCCTTATCGAAACGGCCGCCTTTGCCTTCTGCTGTCTTGCGTCCACCACGCACCGGGGCGCGCCGCGAGCGGCGGCGACCAGCGTCTGGCGGTGGAATGTAAGTGGTCTGTGGAGTTGCGGTTTCGCCGGGTGTGCCCTGGCGTTCAGTTCGTGTAAGCGAGTTGCGTTCTCGGACGCGACCGCTACGCTCGGCGCGCTCCTTGGGCGTAACCGGCGGCGGCAACACGGGCGTGGGCGCACGTTCGCCAGGACGAATACCGGCATTGAGCGCCGCCGCGGTCGGCCGCATCACTCTGATCTGATGAGACGTGCCCGGAACCCTTACCGGTTCGGGAGTTGTAGCCGAGGGAGCTACGAGCGCCGCTGGCAGGTCCTCGTCCTCAACAACTTCTGTTAAGAACGGCAGCTCCTCATCGCTTTCAACCGGCTCGGGAGCTTCCGCTCGAGTTGCTGCCGGCAGTTTCTTAAGCAACTTGGTCGCGACGACAGGTCGAGCTGGCTTTGCTGGAGTTGGTTCAACCTCAGGCTGAGCTGCGACGGGTTCCGGTTGCGGTTCTGGTTCCGCTACAACTGGAGGCTCGGGTTCGGCAGCTGCCACCTCTTCCACCGGGCGGGCTGCTTTCTTAACGACCTTGATGGCCCGCTTAACCGTGGTTTCCTTTTTCGGGAAATACTTGTTGCGGATCTTTTCGGCCAACTCCTTGGAAACGGAGTTGGAAGGAACACTGACGTCGACTCCTTCACGGCGGACCTCTTCGATCAGCCGTTTTGTGTCGAGCTTCAGCTCCTTTGCCAGGTCATAAATGCGGATTTTGGAGGTGGTCATGCACTCCTTCTCAGACGCTTCCTGCGTCCCGACTCTTCGTACGTGATTAAGAAACTCTCGCTCTTAACCACCTCGAAGCGTGCGTCAGAAGTGCAACGCGGGGTGGTGGAGCGAGCAGCGCCACACGCTGGCTGAACCAGCGTGCGCGCCTGCTTTACTGTGCTGCGTCTGGCGAAGCATCTTGCTTCTCGTCGTCACTGCTCCCATCCGCGGCAGCACCTTCGCTTCCGGGGGCTGTTTCGTGATCAACTTCAGAAGTCTCGAGAGCGGCCATTTCTTCAAGTGTGAAACCGTCCTCTTTAACTTCTTCCGCGTATTCCATCGAAGCCGCGCCCGTCGAGGTAATATCCGGCGCGGGCGTAATCGTATCTGGGCGCAGGTCGCGGCCAGGTTCCTGCAAAATCAACTCGTCAAGGGAAGTCGGTTCGGCCTCAGTCACTGCGACCGGATCGGCTGAGTACTGGGCCAGGATTTCCGATTCAGCGGAGAAGGGAGTTCCCGTGGCCACGGCCTCGTCATAACCCGCGGTAGTTTCATCAACCTGGTCACCAGATTCAGCGTCGCTTGGCGTTGCTTCTGCCTCTGACTCGGCCACTGCCACTTCGTCACTCTCACTTGTTTCGGCGCCAGCGCCTTGGATGGTCGTATCTCGCATCGCAATCACGGCCTTCGCCGCGGTCAGGATCGTCTCGGCCTCATCCAAACTGACGTCAAGAAACTCGACCAGGTCATCGACCGAAGTGTGGGCGAGGGCGTCAATGTCGTTTATTCCGTGCTCACCAAGGGTGTCGGTCTGTTGCGCCGTAACTCCTTCAATCGCGGACAATGGCACGGAAGCTCCGGAAGCAATCAACGCACCCATCTGCTCCGTGACTTCGCGCTTGATTTCTTCTTCGCTGCGAATGTCGATGTTCCAACCAACCAGCTTCGTAGCTAAGCGAACGTTTTGCCCACGCTTGCCAATCGCAAGCGAGAGCTGATCTTCGTTCACGATCACTTCCATCTGGCGATTCTCAATGTCGGTAATGCGCACCTGATTAACTTTGGCCGGTGACAATGCATTAGCGGCGAACACAGACGGTTCATCAGACCACTCGATAATGTCGATCTTTTCGCCGCGCAGCTCGCGAATGATTGCCTGCACTCGTGAACCTTTCATGCCGACGCACGCGCCGACCGGATCCACGTCGCGCTCATTAGAGGTAACGGCAATCTTCGCGCGTTCACCTGGTTCGCGCACGGCCGACTTGATCACAACAGTGCCGTCGTAGATCTCGGGCACCTCCATCTCAAATAAACGAAGCAATAACTCTGGGGAAGTGCGCGAGACTTCAACCTGGGGACCCTTGGATTCTTTTGAGACGTTATTAATTACGACGCGGATTCTTTCGCCCTGGTTCCACTGCTCGCCGCGCGATTGTTGCGAGCGCGGTAGAATCGCTTCGAGATTCCCTAAGTCAACGATAATGTTGCCGCGTTCAAAACGCTTCACATAGCCGTTTACAAGATCACCTGTCTTGTCGATGTACTGCTCGTAGACATTACTGCGAACCGCATCCCTGACCTTCTGAAAAAGAATCTGTTTTGCAGTTTGCGCGGCGATCCTTCCGAGCTCTTCCATCGGCAGGGGCAGCAAAAGAGCGTCGCCCACTTCGACTTCATCTCCGCCAAGTTCGCGAGCTTCATCGATCGATAATTCTGTAGCCGCGTCAGCAACTTCTTCGACAACCACTTTGGAAGCCGATAGCTCGATGCCCGTTTCCGGATTCCAGTCGACCTGAATGTCCTCGCCGGAGCGGAACTGTTTCTTGGCAGCCGCGCGCACCGCCTCTTTCATGGCTTCGATGACGAGGTCGCGTTCGATCCCCTGCTCCTGGCAAAGGGCCTCGATGTTTTGTGCTATGGATGAACTCACTTAAGTCTCCCGGTGGCTCGACGCCCGAATCGCTCCTGCGTCGCTGAGCCTATTCAGTTGTTTATTACGGACGCGTTACCTATGTCGCAGTTCCGCGTCGAAATCTATTTCCAGGTTCGCTTTCACAATCGCGTCGAGCGCGATTTTGACGCGACCATTAGTGTTGTCGTCAAAGAGCACTTCGTCCCCTTCGACTCCCAGCAAACGCCCGCGAAAATTCCGTTGATTGCCAATCGGACGTTTTGTCTTCACTTTTGCCAGGCTACCAGCAAAACGCTCGTAATCGGACCGCTTATAAAGACCACGATCTAACCCGGGCGACGAAACTTCCAGCGTATAGGAAGAGTGGATGAAGTCTTCAACATCGAGGACCGTGCCGAGGTGAAGACTCACTTCGGAGCAATCCTGATGGGTAACGCCAGCCGGCTTATCAATGAAGATGCGAACAATTGGTTTGTTCTCGGGACCGGCGACTTCAGCGTGGACTAGCTCCAGACCCTGATCGATAGCCACCTTTTCCGCAATCGCCTTGACGCGCTCTTCAGTCGAACTGGGGCTCACCCCGTACCTCCAAAAACCAGATGCCCCAAAAGAAAAAGTGGGCGCGAACCCACAGGACAGAACCGACGGCTTCGAGCAAGCGGAGGATTATACGGAAAGCGTAGAGGGGAAGCAAGTTGGGCGATCTCAGCCTGAGCGAAAGGTCAGAATCTAGGCAAAGTGCAACTTTAAGGCAAGATCATTTTCCATTTGTCATTTCTCAATTCTCATTTTTCATTCGATTTCGAATCCTCAGGCATTGGCCCTACTAAATAAGGTTAAAAAGAACCTGGAACTGCCAGTGAAAAATGAGAAGTGATAAATGAAAAATGGAAAATGTATAGGTTCCGGTCAGTCGGATGCCCCAGGCTTTACCCTCCCATCTGCCAGCCCTTCAGCGCCTCAATCGGATAAACCAGCATTAGGATCTCCAGCAACAGGCTATCTCTAATCCAAAGCAGTAGCACCAACTCGGTAGCAACGAATACCAGCACACTGCGTTTGAAGCCCAGCCGCTGCGCGATCATGAAACCGGCGATGCAAAGCAGAATGTCGCCGAATGAATTGAAGACAGAGTCGCCGTTGTAGCCGAGAGCAGCGGTTTCTTCGCGATATCGCTGGATCACGAATTCGGTGTTTTCAAATACCTCCCACGCGGCCTCCAGAAGAGTTGTGAGCGCCAGACGCCAGGTGACTGAGAGGCGCGGGATGCAGAGTGCCAACAGCCAACAGAATGCAAAGCCATGAAGGATGTGGGTAAATGAATACGGGTCGAACAGATGCTGTGAATTGTGAGCGCTCCAGATGTCTCCCGCCCAGGGGAAGTATTGCTGGCAGGCACACCACCAGGTTCGTCCCTGACTACGAAGTTGGAAAAGGGCGAGGGCTAAAACGGCGAGGATGAGAACTGCTGGCAAGAAATGGCGGAGTTTAGCTTTTGAGTCTTTTCCTTCGGGCATTAGCAGTTAGCTGGCCACAATTTGAAGCGGTTAGAATCTGGAGTCAGTGCACCAACAACCTTTTTTGTGTTGTTTCGTGTTCCTTCGTGGTTCGTTTTTTAAAAGTTAGGACGAACCACTAAACGACACGAACTAGCACGAACAAAAGCCTAGGCAATTCCATTGAGCTACAGGGATCCGAGTTTCGCTTTCACAGTCTCACTGACAGCGCGACCATCGGCGTTCTTGCCCGCGAGTACTGCTTGCGCGGCTTTCATCACTTTTCCCATATCCTTCAT
>JBAPXA010000306.1:0-16751 GCA_049283975.1 Pyrinomonadaceae bacterium
ATCCGAATCTGCGCTCCCAAAAATCCTCCGCGGCGCGTGACGAGTCCCCAGTTCCAACGGGACGCGTTACTTCAAGACTGACGGACTTACTGAAAGTCGGGAGCCGGTAGAAACACTGGGCGGTCGAAAGCGAGTTGCTGGTGCGTTCACTACCTTGCATGTCGGCCACGGCCTCGCCTTGCACAGTTTGAATTTCTGACGCTGAGAGCAACGGGCAGACCCCACCGACAGTTTTCTCAGCAACGCGAGTATCGGCCTTGCAGGCGATCACCCCGAGAAGCAGGAAGCAAAGCAAGAGATTCGCGCCGTTCCCGTACATCCAACAATCCTCCTTAGTTTACGAGCGCCACATTCTGCGCCAATAACCAACGCAGCACTAAGCGACGCTGAAAGTTTTCAGAACCGGGAGCGGTAGCGACCGGGTCGCTAGACTCGACTTGCGGCTAACGAGGTTCATTACTACAACCCGGTCGCTACCGGTTCTGACTTTTAATCTCAACCTGCGCAGCCTTACTTCTTCACGTTCACGCTGGCGACATTCGAGTAAAGTGATTTGAAGTTGCCGTTCGCCGCACGTACGCGATAGTAGTAAATCACCTTCTTGACCACCGTGCTGTCGGCATAGCTCGTGACGCCTGCGTTGACGGAAGCGATCTGGACGTAGCCGCCGTCTACGGTCGTCGAGCGCTCGATCAGGAAGTTCTGCTCATTGTCTGATTTGTCCTTCCAGTTGAGCGTAACGACTCCCCGCGATGTATTGACCGCTGTCAAGCCCGTCGGTGCCGCGGGTTTCGGTGCGCAGAAATCATTGCCTACAACCGAGTAGCTCCCTGCTCCAGTGTCGTCCACGAGGGCCAGCAGACCGGCCGTGGCTCCAACGAGCACTCGTACCTCACCCTTGACGGCGACCAGACTCTGGCCAGCCGCGGGATTCCCGACTTTATCGTTGCCGATGACGAGAGCAATGGTTCCGTCAGGCTTAAAGTTGCTGGCGGGATCAGCGTTACCGTCGTTGACGTTGTTGTTCACGCCGGTCGTCGCATCAACTTCGATGTGACCGTAACGATACTTGATCGCAGACGGATCGAAGGTGTTCATTTCGACGAAGTGTGTGATTCCGTCCGGGGCCTTAAAGAGCACCTTCCAGGAAGTATTCGGAGTGGCGACCGGACTCAGGCTTCCTACTTTCAGAGTGAAGTAAAGTTTCTGGGACCCGTCCTCGAGGAAGGGTTCAGCAATGCTCACCGACTGTACGTCGTGACTCGCCAAGCCGTCGGCGTCGCCATTGGCGTCAGTGACAATCGTCACGCCAGGAAGCTTACACGGCGTCTCGACGACGCCGGGTACCAACGCCGTCGGCGTGATCTTTGTGGATAGTGGTCCATCGCCGTTGGCGTTGCTGGCACGAACACGATAGTAGAACGAACCGCCGTTGAAGGTTCCGTCGTTGTAAGAATTGACGTCGCCGGCAACAGTCGCAAGAAGCGACTCGCTTGTGCTCGTTCCACGATAGATCTTGTAGCCGGCAATGGCAGAGCCGCCGTTGTCAGGCGCAGACCACGAAAGGAAAGCGGTCTTGCCATCATGTTGCGCAACCAGAAGGGGCGCGCCCGGCAGATTGGAAACGAACTGTGAATCGTACTGTGAGAAGAGGCTCTTGCCACCTGACTGCCGGATGATGGTCGCCTGTTCTGAGCCGTCGTTGTCGTTACCGTCAAGCTTGCCGTCGCCGTTCAGGTCGTTGCCCTGAACACATTGAGCGGAGATGCAGCCGTCGGCGTAGGCCGCGAGCACACGTCCCTGCTTATCGATTGTTACATCATTGAAGTCGAGTAGATTGCGCGTGGTGCCGGTGCAAGTAAGTGTTCCCTGGGTGCAAATTGGTCCGCGCTGTACGGGATCGTTTGGCGTCGCGTTCACGGTTGTCCACGTGCGGCCGCCGTCATAAGTCGTGGAAACGTAGCCATACCAGGTGCCAGTAAAGCCGGCTGGGTCGGGGCCGTTGGCTCCAACTGTTCCGGCTGTCGAAGAGCCAAGGAAGAAGACCGCGGCACGGCTGCTATCACCGGCAACCGCAGCCGCGAAAGCTGTATTCTGAATGCCCTGATAGTAGCCGAGATCTTGATCGAGCTCGCTGGGCCAGGTCCTGCCTTTGTCATGCGAGACGGCGACTCTTTGGTGACCGTCACCATTCGCGTAGGCGAAGTAGACGGTGCCATCAGGGCCGATGCCGACTGAGGGATCCGTCTCTCCTTCGGTGCTGCCTGGGACTTTCCTGACTTCCCACGTCAGGCCATTGTTTTCAGAGACGACAACCGCCTGTTGTCCGCCGCAGCCCTTTGAGGGCACATAAGCGGTGCCATCCGCCGCAACCTTGATGTGGCCGTGCAGTCCAGCGTCGCAATCAAGCTGAGTGTAAATGCGTACAGCCGGACCGAACGTCAGTCCGCCATCCAGCGAAACAGCGCACGAAGCATCCACGCCGAGGTCTTGCGAGCAGTAGTAAACGGCGTCCTTATAAAGAGGTGAACTTGCATCGCGCGTTAGCGGCGGGGCGAATGGGCCGCCGCCGACGGTCTGGTGATCCACTGAGGCCGTAATACCCGCGCCCTGACTGGGTGTCCACGTTTCGCCATCGTCGTCGCTGAAAGACATGAGGCTGGTGGCGCCGGCGAGTTGCGAAGTGAAGGTGCGCCCGGTGCGCGCGTCGGTGAAACCAATCGGGTCGAGGCTGGTGACGGCGTTGGGTGCGCTCTTGTCTTCCCAAGTCGTTCTCGCGGGCGAGGAGGTATCGTCGAAGGTGATGCGTAACGTTTGCGTATTTGACTGGAAGAATACTTTTCCGGTAGCGGGGTTGACTCCAATCGAAGGTTCGCCCGCGCCTGTGCCCAACCCCTGCGGCGCGTGGTAATTGAAATAGCGCGCTGCCGGCTCGGTTGAGACGGGCGGTGGAGTCGAGGCCGGCGTCGCCGTTCCGATACTTGCTGTCCCCTTGTACGGATCAAGCGCTGAAGTGGTGAAATAGATGACGTGTACCGAATAATCTCCTACGCCCGACACGCTGGGGTTTATGTCAACAGCCTCCCAGTTACGCGGTGCGTCAATGGGGTTGTCTGAAGAGGCAATCGACGGATCGGCATTTGTGCCTTTGTGAACCGAGACGGCGTAGTCGAAGGTCGGGCTGAGCCAGTCGATCTGGATGTGGACGGTTTTTCCCGCCCAATCCGCCGGCGTGCCTGAGACTGTTAGCTTGAAGGTGTCGCAGTTAACTCCGTCCTGACAATTCTGCTCGCTCGCTGAGACTGGGTTGGCGTAGTCGGCGGCCAATCCGTTCCACGTCACCGACGGTCCCGCCGGCGAGATTGTGCCCGCGGCCGGGTTTGACGCCGATACTGTCGTGAGTGCGGGAAGCACCAGAGCTATCGAGATGATGAGACCGATTCCGGCGACGAAAGCGAGGACACCGGACGAAACCGTTAAGCCACTATGCGAATTCTTTTTTCCGCCGCCGCGTTTTGAGTTGCGACTATCTAGCCTGCGACCACCAACTCGCCTCCGGCGATTCAGAAGGTTATCTAAGTTTGTCAGCATTTCCCGATTCTCCTTCAAGCTCTTTTGATAGTTGCCCCGCCTGCTCAAAAAATGAATGACTCTCATCCGTTATCAAGGTTACGGATGCTGGTTGAGAAATTCTTGAGGTTGGTTCCCGGTGACCGGGTAGGGAAGTGTTAAGCCGGGTGTTTTCAGTGATTTAAATTATTTTTCAAGAAGGGGCTTAATTTGACTAACCGATAGTGAAAATGCAGTAGCCACGCTGGCGCAGGGGCTGTCTTTCATTGCCTATTGCCGATTCGTGATGTTGTGTTGGAAAAGGGCTAATCGGCAATCAGCAATTGGCAATCGCCAATCTGCTCTCTCAGTTATCTGGACAGATATCAGTGTCAAATCTATGATCGGTCCTCGAGACTCAAACATATGAAAAAACATTTCAGCCTCCTGCCGACTGCCTTTGCACTAATCATCTGCCTCTTCAGTTCAATCAATGCGCAACGAGTTCTTGGCGTACGCGGGAGCAGTTCCGGCGGACCTCTCATGCCGGAACAAGCGGCATACGACGTGAAGTCATATGATCTCAATCTGAAAATCGATCCTGAAGCGCAGACGATTAAGGGTGCGTTGACAGTGCAGGCGCGGATCTTGAACGCGCTCGATTGGTTTGTGATGGATCTCGATCCGCCACTCGTAGTTGACTCCGTAAACCTCGTCAACGCCGCGGAAAAATCTTTGGAGTCACTTCGGTTTGAACGTCGTGAAGGAAAACTCTGGATGGCTTTTCCCAAGCCAAAGAAAGCCGGTGAAGAGGTTCGGATACGCATCGCTTATGGAGGTAAGCCGCGCGTAGCCCCGCGACCACCCTGGGTAGGTGGGTTCGCGTGGTCAAAAACAAAGAGTGGTGAACATTGGTTCACGGTCACTTGCCAGAATGATGGCGCCGACATCTGGTTTCCCGTCAAAGACCATCCCTCAGACAAACCGGAGACCACCGATCTTCATTACACCGTTCCGCAACCACTGATTGCCGTTGCGAATGGCCGTCTACAGAGCGTCGTAAAAAATGATGACGGCACGCAAACCTTTAACTGGCATATCTCGCAACCCATCAACAACTACAGCATCACGTTGAATGTCGCGCCTTATAAGACAATTGAAGACAAGTACACGAGTCTCGCAGGCGGAGAAATGCCCGTCACGTTCTGGGTGTTGCCGGAGGATTACGAAAAGGGCTTTGAAGTGGTGAAGCAGACGAAACTATATCTGCGTTTCCTCGAGGAGTATTTGGGGCCCTACCCGTTTCGCGCGGAAAAGGTGGGAATCGTTCATACAAATCACCTGGGCATGGAACATCAAACCATCATTGCCTATGGCAGTACTTTCAAACTTAATGAATATGGTTTTGACTGGCTCATGCTGCACGAGCTCGGTCATGAGTGGTGGGCGAATCTGGTAACCGCGAGCGACTGGCGCGACTTCTGGATTCATGAGGGCTTCCAAAGCTTTATGGATACGCTTTACCTCGAGAGAGTGAGCGGCAAAGAGGCGTACCTGAAGTCGATGGCAAGCCGGGCAAAGAACCTGCGCAATAAGCAGCCGGTAGCACCGCGCGAATCACGAACAACGGTGCAGATGTATATGGCAGCGCCGGATTATGTGAGCAGCGATGGTGATATCTACAACAAGGGCGCGGTGGTGCTGCATACCCTGCGTTACTTAATAGGAGAGCAGGCGTTTTTTAAGTCGCTGCGAAGGATGGCCTATCCGGATCCACGAATGGAAAAAGTAACCAACGGCAAGCAGGTGCACTTCGCGACCACCGACGACTTTTTGCACATTGCCGAAAAAGAGTCAGGAGCGGATCTTGATTGGTTCTTTGAAGTTTACCTGCGGCAACCAAAGTTACCGCGGTTGATAACTGAGAAGACTGATACCCAAGTTACGCTGCGTTGGGATTCGCCTGATGGGCTACCGTTTCCCATGCCGGTTGAAGTGCAGATCGGAGACAAGACGAAGCGTTACGAAATGGTTAACGGCAGCGTTTCCATTCCCGTCGCGGCAGACCAGAAAGTGCTCGTTGATCCACAAGGCTTGGTTCTCAAGGAGCAGTAGGAAGTAGGAAGTAGACAGTGAAATGGGATGCGAACCCCTATTCATCTCCTGCCTACTGTCTACTGCCTACTCCCTTCCTGTTAGTTCGTTCGATTTATTGAACTGGCGCACGATCCACGAATCTACACGAAGCCACACTAAAGAGGACTACATCCGTCTTATGCTTATCCTGATTCTGCTGTCCTTGATCAACTTCACATCTCACTCAACGACGCCGATGCATGGGCAGGCCGGGTCTGCATCCCGAAAGCTAAATCCCAATCGCATCACGCTGACCAAGGGCAGAAGCGCTGGATCGTTCGCTTTGAATCTGCCGAAGGAATTCGCAATCAGCGTCGCCGTCGAAGGGTTGAAACGTGTGCGCTTCATGTCCAAAAGCCCTGATGGCCGCATCTTTGTTACGGACATGTTCAACCTCACCGACAACAAACAAGGGGCGATTTACATTCTTGATGACTTCGATCCGTCCACCCGGAGTTTCAAGAGAGTTACGACTTATCTGAAGAACCTGCGCAACCCTAACAGCCTCGCTTTCTACACCGATCCGCGCGGCGTCAACTGGCTATACCTGGCGCAAACGGACCGGCTCGTTCGTTACCGCTTCACGAAAGGTGAAACAGCACCCACTTCGGCGCCCGAAGTACTCGCTAAATTTCCCGACTACGGTCTCAGCTACAAATATGGGGGCTGGCATCTGACGCGCACGATTGCGGTTGGTGGTAACGGAAAAATCTACATTGCGGTGGGCAGCAGTTGTAACGCCTGCGAAGAAAAAGAAGAAGTACGCGCCAGCGTCATCGAGATGGATCCGGATGGCAAAAATCAGGAACACTTCGCGCGCGGTTTGCGCAATGCGGTAGGCCTGCGTTGGATCAGCGGGAAATTGTTCGCGACCAACATGGGCTCAGACCATCTGGGCGATCATAGACCAGCGGATACGATGTACGCGTTGCAAGACGGCACGAACTATGGCTGGCCCTACTGTTATCAATCGGGAGCTGGCCGCTTTCCAGATCCCAAGTTCAACGCGCGCAGCAGCAAGCTGAACTGTCGCGACGTTCCGGCCGCTTATGCAGCGTTTGATGCGCACAGCTCGCCCCTGGGACTCGAATACTTTGACGCCAACAGCACTCCCGAACTTCGGGATTCATTTCTTGTGGGACTGCACGGCTCAACCAAAGAAAATCTTAACCGCGGCTATCGTGTAGTACGGCTGCGTGGGCTGGAGGCTCGTACCGCCACTCCGGAAAACTTCATCGACGGGTTTCTCGAAGGAAGAAAGATCCACGGCCGGCCCTGCGACATCTTGAGTCTTGGCAATGACTCTTTTCTTTTGACTGACGACTACGCTGGCGTTGTCTATTACGTCTATAAAAAGTAGGTATCGGGTGTCAGGTATCGGGTGACAGGTGACGGGTGACCGGTGATGGGGGACGGTACAGTACGGGAGCGGTGCCCGTCACCCGATACCTGCCATCAGTCACTTACTTGGCGTGAGATCTGAGACTTGAGACCTGAAACTTTATGAGAGCCGATCAGCTGCAATCATGGGTGCTTCGTTTGACTGGCGCGACCGAGATACTCGCATTCATCTCAGTGGTAATGCCCCGCTCCTGGATGGAGGTGTCCCACTCCTGGCTGGGATTAGGTGAAATGCCCGGGGGTCCGCTTATTATGTTCATGATCCGCCAGGCGTCTTATGCTTACGGCATGCATGGGGTGTCGTTATGGTTAATGGCGACTGACGTCAGACGTTACCAACCATTAATCGTCTTTAACGCCATTTCCTTCCTGGGTGCCGCTGTCGTATTTTCAGTGATTGACTATACGGCAGGTATGCCTTTCTGGTGGACGATAGTTGATGCGGTTGGGTGCGCCTTTTTTGGAGTAGCGGTGTTAATCTTGAACCACAGCATGCGCGGTTCGCTAAATCATGAGCGTTGAGACTGAAAACCAGTTGATTAACGACACCCGGTCGGCTTACGAGGCTGCGCGCGTCGTAGCGGCCACGGTGGAAACGCACTTCTCGCGTCATCTCGCCGCGGCGCGCGAACGCGGCGAAGACGAGTTGGCTTCCCAACCCGATGCGCATACCATTGAGACGATGATTGATGCCGCCTTCTGGGCCAGCCTGCGCCATGAAGAAGGCAACTCTCCGAAAATCTCTCTCGCCTTTCTGCCTCCCGAGCAAACTGTTCAACCCATCGTTTTTGGCAAGAGCCTGCCGCTAATTCCGCGAACGCTCACCAAACTCGCTCCGGCCGTGGAGCGCCCGGGAATTCACTACGGCGTTTGGTTCGATGGCGGTGAGTTACGAATCTGGGGCGCGACCCGCAAAGTTCCGAGTTTTTGTTTCGTCTTGGAAGTGATCGAGCCCGGCCTGCTCGTCGTCAAACATCGCCGGCTCGATGGTTTTGGAAAGTTTGCCAACGTCGCCGTGCTTAAAGGTAAGCGCGTCAAGGTCGTGGATGAGAAAGGCACGAGTCTGCCTGACTGTCCGGCCTTGCTGACAGCATTGCTGGCCTTCACTTCGCCGGAAGAGTGGAGTAGGGACCACAACTCGGTAAACCTTCTCATACAGCTCGCAGCATCGATGCGCGCGCATGGACACGGTGGCTCATTGTTGGTCGTGCCGGCTGGAGATGATGGTTGGCG
This sequence comes from Pyrinomonadaceae bacterium, assembly GCA_049283975.1. Lineage (GTDB taxonomy): Bacteria > Acidobacteriota > Blastocatellia > Pyrinomonadales > Pyrinomonadaceae > PSRF01. The sequence continues at coordinate 8,320 of JBAPXA010000306.1, forward strand.
CGAATCTATCGTTCATCCGATCCAATACGCGATCTCACCACCGTACACAGGACTTACTCATCTGCTGGACCAACAGGCGACCGAAGAGAATCACCTCTGGGACGCATCACTTCGTAAAGCCGTCGACACGGTAGGAGGATTGACTGCGGTGGATGGAGCCACGGTGATTAATGAGAACTACGAAGCTCTCGCTTTCGGAGTCAAGATTCGCCGCGCTGGCGGGAATGCTCCGGTTGAACAGATGGTGATCACTGAGCCAATTGTGGGCGACGTTGCGGAGGTTGTACATCCAGCACACAACGGAGGCACGCGTCATCTATCGGCCGCGCAGTTTATTTACGACCAACGTGACGCTCTCGCCCTGGTCGCCTCGCAGGATGGACGATTCACTGTTTTCGCCTGGTCCCCTTGCGAGCAGATGGTGCACGCTCACCGCGTAGATTCGCTGCTGCTGTAGTCTGCGGGTTTATACTTCCACCTCTCATTTTTTCATTTCTCATTTCTCATTTATCATTGCTCTGCCAAGGGTCCAACGCCAGGACGACTCCAACGCCGCCCCTTGAAAAATGAGACCTTGAAGATGACCTAAATCTTTACTATCCAGGGCTTCCGATATAGTATTTCGCCACTTTCGCGCCAGCGGGATCCTCGCTTACAGCCATCGGAATCTCAGCCAGTCTGGATAAACCATATGACCGATAAACCCAAAAAGCGTCGCTCCTTCTTCCGCGTGTTTGCTGATGACGTTGGCAAGGTGTTTCTGCGGCTTGAGCCGGCAGGCATAAGAGTAGAGGTCGAGCGACCTGTGACACCTAACAAGCTGGAGCAGGCAAAGACCGAGGCCCTCAACGAGCGGATCAAACGAGAGGACGAGGAAGCCGCAAAAGCGTCAGCCACAGTTGACCCGAATCGGACGAAGGCTCAGCAGGAAATTGAGGAGGCGATCGACCCGATTCGAAAAGGGCCGTGGCTAGCGAAACTGACTTACGCGTCGGGTCAGCTTATGCTTCGCCTTTTTCTGATTTTCATTTCATTGCTTGCTATAGCCGGCGCGTACAAAGGTATCCAATATTCCAGCGAGCATTTCCCGGAGTGGCTTCACGGGATAATACTTGCCATCTACATAATTGTTCTTGCGGGGCTGCTGTGGGCGATTGGCACGGAAGAAAACCGGGTGAAGCATCGCAAGTTTGTGCTTGTCTGGTTCGGTATTTATGGAATGCTCGTTCTTCCCTGTTTCTTACTCGTCACAACCGGAGCCGTACTCGCGTCGATAACGTTCAGACTCTACAACAACGGCTCGATAGCTTTGGAGACCTGCACAGGAAGAATCGTAACGGAAGCGGGGTTACTGGACTTTTTCATGTGGCATTTCGTGAACATCATACCTACGCTTCAAATCACGAAGCTTTGGCGTTGGGGCGAGCCGTACTGCTACTCACAGAGTAGAGTGGGCTTGCTAATTTTCATCTTCCAGTTGCTGGTGGTAATCCCCAGCTTCAACACCATCCGTTTCTACTGGAAACACCGTTACCGGCCGGACTTCGTTCACGATCCCGATTGGCGACCAGAGGCTGTGGACTAAACCCCGCGCGTAGCTATTAAGCCAAAGGATCTGCTGGTTCAACTCCTCAACCGTTCACGGGTTTTCCTTAAAATGGTCGTAGTGAGTTTGCCCTTCCCGGTGTGCTGCCTGAAAATGCAGCGATGCCGAAAAAGATAAAGGGGCCATGGATTCTCGCAGCGACTATTCTCGGCTCCAGCATGGTCTTTATTGACGGCACCGTCGTCAACGTCGCTCTTCCTGCCTTGCAGTCAAATCTCAATGCGACTGTTGTCGACGTGCAATGGGTGGTCGAAGCTTACGCTCTCTTTCTTGCCGCCCTCCTGCTAACCGGCGGCTCACTCGGCGATCACTTCGGACGCAGACGCATTTATGTCATCGGTGTCTTTCTTTTTGCGCTCGCTTCGGTCTGGTGTGGTCTCGCTCCCAACATTAAGCAACTGATCATCGCTCGCGCTGCGCAGGGCATCGGCGGAGCACTGCTCGTGCCCGGCAGTCTCGCCATTATCAGCAACTCCTTTAGTGAAGAGGAAAGAGGGCGTGCGATTGGTACCTGGTCAGGATTTACCGCCATCACGGCTGCTGTCGGTCCAGTGCTGGGCGGCTGGTTGATCGAAAACGTTTCCTGGCGGGCCGTCTTTTTTATCAACGTACCATTCGCCCTCGTGGTACTGCTGCTTGTTTTCCTGCACGTACCGGAGAGTCGGGACGAAGAATCGCGAGGGCTTGATTGGCTCGGAGCAACGCTGGCAACAATTAGTCTGGGTGGGATTGTCTTTGGCCTGATTGAATCTTCAAGACTTGGCTTTTCTCATTCGCTGATCATCGCGGCCCTGAGTGTGGGAATAGTTACCCTGGTTCTTTTTCTGGTTGTTGAAGCGCGGAAGCAGCACCCCATGCTGCCACTCACACTCTTTCGCTCACGCAACTTCAGCGGCGCAAACCTGCTCACACTCTTCCTCTATACGGCGCTCAGCGGTGCGCTTTTCTTTCTCCCGCTTAACCTGATTCAGGTTCAGGGCTACACCACGACCGCGGCCGGAGCCGCCTTGCTGCCATTTATCCTGCTCATGTTTTTACTGTCGCGCTGGTCGGGGGGGCTGATTAAGCGCTATGGAGCAAAACTGCCGTTAGTTATCGGGCCAATCATTGTGGCTGTAGGCTTCGGGTTGTTCATGCTGCCTGGAGTCGGCGGCAGCTATTGGCTGACCTTCTTTCCCGCCGTCGTAGTATTGGGGCTCGGCATGGCCATCAGCGTCGCGCCGTTGACGACAACAGTGATGAGCTCTGTGAAGGAGAATCGCGCGGGTGTTGCTTCCGGGATTAACAATGCGGTTTCGCGCACTGCCGGATTACTGGCGGTGGCGGTGTTTGGCCTGGTGATGCTGCAAGGTTTCAATAGCAGCCTGGATGAACGCTTGCGCGCGCTACAGGTGACGCCACAGGTTAAGCAGGAACTGGAGCAGCAGCGTATGCGCCTGGCGGATGCGGAGCCACCGGCGGCTCTCGATGAAGCAACCAAAGCAAAGTTGCATGAGGCGATCGAACAGTCTTTCGTTACTGGTTTTCGTCGCGTGGCGTTCGGATCCGCCTTGCTCGCCGTCTTGAGTGCCGTGAGCGCCTGGTTGCTGATTGCGGGCAAGAAAGTCGACTTGAGAAGCAATTAACCGGTCCGTAAAGAAGCTTCTGGATCCGATCCGGTTCTGCCACTGGTTGCAACCCGAATCATGTTTTAGTGCTGTGCCCTTACTGTGAATATTTTCTAGAATGTCATCGAGGTACGCGAGCATCCGATGAAAATGACTTACCAGGTCAGCCTAGCGCTGCTTATCATCTCAGTTCTCTTCTCTTCTCCTATGAAAACTCCGGCTGAAAAGGCGGCGGCCATGGACGCACTCTTCAATGACTACGCGCAACCCGGTGCGCCCGGTGCCAGTGTCATTGTGATCGAGGGCGATAAAGTGCTCTTCAAAAAAGCCTATGGTTTGGCCAACATCGAAGCGAACATCTCGGCGACGACCAGAACAAACTATCGTCTCGCTTCCGTCACCAAGCAGTTCACTGCGATGGCGATCATGATCCTCGCTGAACGCAAGAAACTCTCTTATGACGATAGTCTGGCCAGCTTCTTTCCCGGTTTTCCCGAATACGGCAAACAGATAAAGGTGCGGCACCTGCTAAATCACAGCTCGGGAATAATCGCCTACGAGGACGTGATGGACGAGAACGCGACCGTGCCACTTACCGATCTGGATGTGCTTGAGCTGATGAAGCTCCAGGACCACACTCATTTCCCACCTGGTTCGTCATATCGCTACAGCAACAGCGGCTACGTGCTACTGGGTTTGATTGTCGAGAAAGCCTCGGGAATCTCTTTTCCGGAATTCCTGCGGCAGAACATTTTCGCTCCGTTGCAGATGGACGGCACAGTGCTTTATCAGCGCGATGACCGTTCGGACGAAGCGCATCGTGCCTATGGCTATTCGAAGCGTGGTGACGTTTTTGTACGAACGGATCAGAGCCTGACGAGTTCAACTCGCGGAGACGGTACGGTCTACTCATCAGTTGAAGATCTTTACAAGTGGGATCGCGCGCTGCGAGGCAAGCGACTCGTGAAGAACGCAAGTTTGCAACAGGCCTTTAGCAGCGGAGTCCAGGTCGATGAGGATACGGGTTACGGCTTTGGCTGGTTCATCGCGAAGCATCGCGGTCTACAAACTGTATGGCACAGCGGCAACACGATTGGCTGCACGCAATTCATCCGGCGCTACCTGGATCGGAAGTTCACAATCATTGTTCAGGCAAATCGCAACAACGCTCCCCTCGCCGAGCTGGTCGATAAAATTGAAGCTATATATTTTTGAAGTGAAAACTTCAATTACTTGATCATGCGCCTAGTTACCTTTGGCGTCGCCAACAGTCTCGACAATTTCATTGCCCGCCCGGACGGCGCTGTCGATTGGCTTGTCTGGGACGACGAGGTCGCCGAGATCACCAACAAGTTCTGGAAAACAATCGACACCGTCGTGATGGGTCGCAAGACTTATGAAGTCGCGGCCCGCAGCGGCAGCGGCGCCTACCCAGGCGTCAAGAATTATGTTTTCTCGCGCACGCTCAAACAACGCCCCAAAAAAGTAGAAGTTATTTCTCAGAACGCGGTGGAATTCATGCGCCGGCTTAAGCAGGAAGCTGGCAAGGGAATTTGTGTGATGGGCGGAGGCGAGCTGGCTCACTCGCTGTTTCAAGCGAACTTGATCGACCAAATTGGGTTGAATATACAACCGGTGATGCTCGGCAACGGTATTCCGCTTTTTCTCGAGATGAAGAAACAGGTCGATCTCGATTTGCTCGAGCATAAAACGCTCAAGAACGGCGGCGTGTTTGTGTTCTATCGCGTAAAGAAAACCGAAAGCGACGCATAACAATTTGTAGATGTGCCCCGCCGTGGGCACCCCCAAATCAACCCGCGCAGTTCAACCGGGCAGAACCTGGCATGGGGCGCCCACAGAGAGACGCCCCTACGGCTTACCACAATGCGAAAAGTAAAATACTTCGTCGCGAACAGTCTCGATAACTTCATCGCGCGTCCTGACGGCGGGGTTGAATGGTTATTCAACGACGGCACGGATTACGGCATGGCCGAATTCTTTCGTTCGATTGATTGTGTGCTGCTGGGGCGAAAGACATATGACTTTGCGACCGGCCACGGTCGACCGCATCGCAAGTTCCGCAAGACCAAGAAAAAGGCGGGCTCCGGTTGGGGCATGAAGAGCTACGTGTTTTCACGCACCATCAAGGCAGAACCGGAAGACGATTTTACCGTCATTTCTGAAAATGCCGGCGCGTTTGTAAAAAAACTAAAGAGCGAACCGGGAAAAGATATTTGGCTAATGGGCGGCGGTGAATTAGCTGGCAGTCTCTTGAATGAAGGCGTAGTTGATGAGATCGGGCTGAATATTCATCCGGTGCTGCTAGGCAAAGGTATTCCGCTTTTTCAGGGGCTCGTGATCCAAGTCAATCTTGAGCTGATAGCATCGAAGGCACACCAGAATGGCTGCGTTCAAGTTGATTACCGCGTGAAACATTCTTCATAGCGCACGCAAACTAACAGTTTGCGTTTCTTCAGCAAAAACTGTGCGAACATGAGTCTATGAGCGAAGGCCCGCAACTCATCGATCGTGTTCACCGGCCATCGCCACGCGAGTTTTATCATGGCTACCTCCGGCCCAACCGCCCGGTTGTGCTCACTGGCATCACAGACGACTGGAAAGCGATCACAAATTGGTCGCCGGAGTATTTCCGCAGCCAGCACCCAACCGCGAAAGTGGTTTACACTGCCTGGGAAAGCAAAACACCCAATAACGATCCGACTGAGTATTACCGCAAGCGCAGACGAGCCACGACGACTTTGGGAGCGTTCATCGATGCCATGAACTCCAGTCAGCAGAGTTCGCGAGATTATGTTTCGCAATATCCGATCTTCAGCGAGCTGCCGGAATTGAAAACCGACATAGGATCGCTTGCGCCTTACATGAATATTCCCCGCCTCTATCCAAACGCGCTGCAGAGCAAAGTCACAAAGGCGCCAACGTTTTGGCTCGGTCCCGCGGGGATTGTCACGCCAGTTCACTTTGATTCGGCACACAATCTTCTCGTCCAAATCTATGGACGCAAAAAACTGCTACTGTTGCCGCCGTGGCAATCGAGATTGCTTTATTATCCGAGCCTGCATCTCGGTCACGTGAACTACAGTCCTGTTGACGTTGAGGCACCCGACCTCGACCGCTTTCCACGCTTTAGGAAAGCCACGCCTCTGGAACTGGAGCTAGCGCCGGGTGAGGTTCTGTTCATTCCGGTGCGCTGGTGGCATTATGCGCGGGCCCTCGAGCGTACTATCTCGCTAAACTTTTGGTGGTTTTCAATTGATAGCCTGCGCCAAATGTGGCATCCGTATCTGACTTACAAGTTGGATCGTCTACTTAGGAGATCGCGAGCTTAGAGATCGGGGGCGTCCCGTCCGCACTGGAGCGCGCAGAGCGACAACAACGAAGCGCGGCGGCAAGCCGCCTTCCTGACAATGAGACTTCATTAACCATGACTTCACAGTCCACGCAAATCTTTTCTGATCTCTCTTTGGCCCGGAGGCTGGAGCGAACTGAAGGCCGTGCGAATGCGAGTTTCGTAGAAGCCCGCGCCCGCGCATTTCCTGAAATAGGAGCTGAATGGATTGATGTCTGCGGCGTCTACGCAATGTTCGATGGCAGCGAGTCGCCTTTGACACAGACCTTTGGGCTGGGCTTGTTCGATCCTGTGTCGGCGAGTGATCTGGATCGTATCGAGAAGTTTTTTCAGGATCGTGGCGCGCCCGTGTTTCATGAAGTGAGCCCTCTGGCCGACCCGGCAATCTTTCCCCTGCTAAACGAGCGAGGCTTTCAACCTTGTGAGTTCACCACTGCTCTTTACCGGCCAATCGAGCGCGGCGCCACTTTCACCGAACTGCGCAACGAGAAGATTCAAGTGCGAGTGATTGCGAGTGACGAAGTCGAGCTCTGGGCCCAAACATCTGCTCGCGGCTGGAGTGAGTTTCCGGAGTTGGCTGAGTTCATGCTTATGTTTGGCAAGGTCGTGGCCCAGCGAAGGGACGGATTGTCGTTTATCGCGGAGTTAGACGGGAAACCGATCGCGACCGGAGCGATGAGTATTTACGACGACGTGGCACTGTTGGCCGGAGCGAGCACAATTCCGGAAGGACGAAAGCAGGGCGCGCAACTGGCGTTACTCGATAGTCGGCTGCGATATGCAACGGAGCACGGCTGCAACATTGCGACCATGGGTGCACTTCCCGGCAGCGCTTCGCAACGAAACGCCGAGCGCCAGGGCTTTCGCATCGCCTACACACGCACCAAGTGGGAGTTGCGACGGGGAGCTGGGGAGACGCGGTGAAAGGGTGATGTGCCTCTCCCCATCTCCCCATCTCCCTTCAATTGGCAATTGGCAATCGGCAGTCGGCAATCTATTATCTATCCGTCTAACCCCCCGATTTCATACTGGAAGGTTTCTCTGATGCCGGACTTCGAAAAGCTGGGTGTCTTCTATCTGGGGCGTGCTTACGATCTAAAAACCAAAAAACCAAAAGACGGTCTGCTGCTCTACGACTCTAAAGACCTTGTCACGCACGCCGTCTGCGTCGGCATGACCGGCAGCGGCAAGACCGGACTCTGCATGGCGCTGCTTGAAGAGGCAGCGATCGATGGCATTCCCGCTATCGTGATCGACCCCAAAGGCGATCTCGCAAATCTGCTGCTCACTTTTCCCGAATTAAGAGCAGAAGATTTTGCTCCCTGGATTAACGAAGACGACGCGCAAAAGAAAGGACTCTCGCCCGCAGATTATGCGGCGCAACAAGCCAGTTTCTGGGAGCAGGGCTTGGCTGATTGGGGTCAGGATCGTGATCGCATTAGACGTTTGCGTAAGGCTGCCGAGTTTCGCGTCTACACTCCCGGTAGCAATTCCGGGATTCCGGTTTCGGTGCTGAAATCGTTTGCCGCTCCCCCGGCAACAATTCGGGATGACAACGAATTGATGCGCGAACGAGTGAACACCACCGCCACGAGTTTGCTTGGCCTATTAGGAGTCGATGCCGATCCAATTAAGAGCCGCGAACACATCCTGCTTTCGAACATCCTCAATACTGCCTGGGCTAGCGGAAAGGATCTCGATATCGCAGCCTTGATTCAGCAGATTCAGACCCCACCAATGACTCGTATCGGCGTGATGGATCTGGATTCGTTTTTTCCCGCGAAGGAGCGTTTTGAGCTCGCGATGTCACTTAACAATCTGCTTGCGGCTCCGGGCTTTAGTACCTGGA
>JBAPXA010000307.1:0-3407 GCA_049283975.1 Pyrinomonadaceae bacterium
GGAGAGGAAGAGTTTGTCGTAAATCAAGGTCTTCAGTGCGGTTCTCGTACCGTCCGCACGCGGCACTTTGATCAAACCCAACAGCCGCGCCATCAGTCCCGAACCCACAAACAGCGTGATTGCGTTGACGCCGAAAACCACGAACGGTGTAGCCCAACGCCGATATCCCTTCATGTCAATAAGCCAGTAACAGAGAGCGAGAAACTGCATTGCTAGTCCGCCCGTGAACAAGACGTACGAACTCGTCCAAAGCGACTTGTTGATGGGAAAGAAAAGGTTCCAAAGCCAGCCAACAATAATGCAACCAAGACCGGCGATAAACAGCAACGAAACCTTTTCGTACTGCTTCCTTTGCGAGCGCAGCAGATCGCCGCCAATGACTCCCAGGAGGGTGGTAGCGATCGCCGGAAGGGTGCTGAGAAGTCCTTCGGGATCATAAATTTTCCCTTGCGACCAGATGTGGCTACCCAAGATTTTGCGATCAATAAAAGAGGCAATGCTTCCCTCCCGGCTGTAGTCGCCAGGCTGGAAACCGGGCGCTGGCACGAAAGTCATCACCAACCAATAGCCGACCAGAAGGGCTGCGGTGATGATCAGCTGTTTGCGAAGATTTGTTTTGAGAAAGATCAAAGCTACACAGAGATAGCAAAGCGCTATTCGTTGCAGCACCCCCATGACGCGAATCGTACTGAGATGAAAATAAGGAAAGCCGGCCAGGAACAAACCGAGTGCGAAGATAATGAGTGCTCGCTTGATGATCTTCCAATAGACGTTACGACTCACTTCAGCCTTTCCCACACGCGGACCCAGTGCAAGCGTAATCGACACGCCAACGATAAAAAGAAAAAACGGAAAGATCAGATCCGTTGGTGTCCAGCCATGCCAGCTCGCGTGGCCTAAGGGCCAATAGATGTGACTCCAGGAACCCGGATTGTTGACGAGCACCATGCCGGCGATGGTCAGACCGCGAAACACATCGAGCGAGACCAATCGCTCAGTTGCGCTTCGTGCTAAAGTGTTTTCCATTGAGTTTGTAACGCGAACCGTTAGTTGCGAGACGAATCAGTCGGATTCCTGGGCCACCGCGCGTGGTATTTAACCTAAATTGCGTGCAACGTCTACATTTTGTGCGCAGACCTACGAGAAACGCCTTTGTCATTGATGCTGGAAGAAATCGCGGAGCAGCCGGAAGCGCTCGAGCGTACGATCGTGGCGGAGCGATCCAAGATCGAAAAACTGGGAAAGTTTCTTAAAGACCGGGATATCGATCTCATCGTGCTCGTGGCGCGCGGCAGCTCCGATAATGCTGCTCTCTTTGGTCGCTATCTGCTGGAGATCACGACAGGCATTCCGGTTTCTCTTTCTGCGCCTTCCGTCCACACACTCTATCAAAGCAAACTCAAACTGCAGCGGGCCCTTGTTATCGGCGTCTCACAATCAGGTGAAGGCGAGGACATAAATCTTGTTCTCGAGAATGCTCGTAAGTGTGGCGCACACACCGTGGGCATTACCAATGAGCCGGCTTCATCCATGGCCGGGCTGGTTGACGAGATCCTGGTGATGCGCGGCGGACGCGAGCGCTCAATCGCGGCTACGAAGACTTTCACGGGCCAGATGTTGCTTTTTTACATGCTGGCGGCGGAACTGGGTGAGGGTCAACGAAAGCTCAACTACGAAGCGATTCCTGATTTCGCAGCGCGAGCGCTTGAACAGAAGCCGGCGATTCTGGAACTCGTGCAGCGCTACGTCTTCATGGAAAACTGCGTGGTGGTTGGGCGCGGCCTGGCATATGCGAATGCGTACGAGCTCGCGCTCAAGCTAATGGAGACGTGCTATGTGGTCGCCGAACGCTTCTCCTCGGCCGATTTTTTGCACGGCCCGCTGGCGATGGTTGAGCGGCATTTTCCCGTGATTCTTTTCGCGCCGCCGGGAGTGATGCTTCCGGGAGTTAAAGATCTGATTCGGCGGTTACAGGAGTTGCACGCCGATACTTTGGCGATCACTGCCGATCTTGAAGCGGCCAGCTTATGCCGGCGCGCTGTGATCATGCCGCGCGAGATTGACGAATTTTTGGCGCCGATTCCCTACATAATTCCGGGGCAGCTGTTCGCAGCATTGTTGGCGGAAGCAAAAGGACTGGATCCGGACGCACCGCGTTCGTTGTCGAAAGTTACCCGGACGTTGTAGCAGATATCTGTAGGGGCGGCACTCCGTGGCCGCCCCCTTACGTTCGCAAACCTGAGGCGCGCCTGAGAGAGAAGGACGCTCCTACAGTCTCTTGAGAAGTTTTGCGTTAGACTAACTCAGATCATGAACATCGAGCTGAAAGACAATTCTCATGGTCCCATCTATGCCCAGGTACGGGAGCAGATCAGGGAACAAATCGACAGCAAGAAGGTTACTTCCGGTGAGAGTCTGCCTTCCCCCGGCGCACTCGCCCAAAAACTTTCCGTCGACCGCGGTGAGATTCAGCGCGCCTACTTTGAATTGGAACACGCCGGCCTCATTAGCAAACAGACGGGCAAAGATTTTCTCGGCCAACCGAAGACGACGTATCGCGTAGCCTAATCAAGTTCAAAGTTCCACGTCCAACGTCCAAAGACCGCTGGCGAGAAGAAGTGGCTTAAGGTATTTTCTAACTCACCAGCCTTGGCGTTGTCCTAGCAAGATTTTTGCATAAAACGAAACCTTACCTTCACAAAATAGCATTGACAGGCAACAGGTACGGGCGTACGGTGGCGTGAAACCTGCTATTAGCAGAAGTGATGCTCTCTCACAAAGCCTGCACTCTCTTTCATGCCAATCCTCTGGCGTGCGCAAAGGAGAATACATGAAGGTACACGCCACTGCGCTTACTCTCATCACCCTGCTCTCGTTGGTCTTCACAGTATGGTTAACCAACAGTAGCGCTAACACTCAGCAGCGAGACCGAATAGTAGTGAAAAAACCTTGGCCGCTGGAACCTGTAAAAGTTGCCGCCGTCAAGACAAAGAACAAAGGAACAGTTGAGCTGGGGAAACTTTTCAGTGAAGATGACGACTGGCTCGACGGTCTAACAATCAGCGTCGCCAACAACTACGATAAGACTGTTACATCACTTACCGTCGACATCATTTTTGGCATGGAACCGGGCGACCGAAGACCGCCGTTTGCCTCAAGCCTACGTTTTGGACCTAGCCCAAATATTCAAGCATATCTTAACCGTGACCCAAATAAGGTGGTTAAGGTGGGCCAAACCCTCGAGCTGCAACTCAGGCGCGAGAAGTACCAATTCATCAAAAGTGCTCTGGAACGACTCGGCTACCCAAGCAATATCAAGCGAGTTGAATTGGTAATCAGAGAGGTTGGATTTGAAGACGGAAGTATGATTTACGCGGGGGCGCTCTATCTACAGGACCCGGCTTACC
>JBAPXA010000308.1:0-4430 GCA_049283975.1 Pyrinomonadaceae bacterium
TTGCCGCCGGTGCAATACCGGTGGGGTGTTTGTGATTGTGCAGTTCGGCGCCCATGGCTTAATAAATCGTTTCTCTTTAAGACTCACGTTTCACGAGCCCGATGCTGAAGCCCGTGGATCGGGGACACTGCCCGAATAATCGCCCTTCGTCTTGCAATCGTTATCGGGGTCGGTCGCCGCTTCGCTGACCCATTTCTTGCCATCCCAAAACTCCACCTTGCCGCCGGCAATATCGAGCACGCCACCGCGAACTGCGGCGCTCTGAGTTTTCTCGACTGCTGTCTTCCACGCCGAGATCGCACTCATCACACCAGGTGCGCCCGGATCAAACAGAAGATCCTTGGCCAGGTTGTTTACAAAGGAGTTGGCGAGTACGGCGCCATTAAGCGGAGTTGATCGTGCTGCTCCTAAGAAGAAGGCGTTGGGAAAGAGTGGCTTCCAAACTTCGAAGGCTTCCTTGCAGAGAGTTGCGCAACTGGTGCCGATCAGAAGCTTGACGTTGTTGAGCGGACCAGTGATGCCACGAACGTCCAGCGTTACATCCCAGTCACCGGTGTTCCACACTCCCGGCAGTTTGTACTGTGCGTACTGATGCCCGGAAAAAACGAGGACATTGGATTCCGCGAATGCTTTCTGCGCTGCGGCCCGATGCTTTGACTCGTTTTGTTTATCCGCGAAATCGCGGAAAGACTTGTGTGAAGGTGCCGTGGTAATGCCAAGCTTGCGTTTGTTCTCGCCCGTCAATAGTCGACTAGCGGAGTCGAATCCACTCGCCAGGTAACCCGCAAAAGATTTCAGGCTCTCCGCCCAGGCGAGTGTTCGATCGTCAGTTTTGGCTACCTTCGAGTGACCCTTGCTTATGGCTTTCCGAGTGGCATCTGTATAAATCGTCGTGGAATCGGGTACGAGCTTTAAGAACGCAGCCTCATCGAAATCAGAAAAGCAGGCGCGCGCCCTTTTTAGAGCGAGGTACAGGCTGGGCAGGTCAGCTTCATCTTTGGCTGCTGCTTTGACGCTCGAAAGAATGTCGGCCTCAGCGTCAGCGCGTTTCTTGGTTTTGCATAGGTCAGGCGCTCTTTGAATCCCGGCCTTCGTTCCCGTCCTTTGTTGCACCACATGCGTAAGCTCGTGGGCCAGTAGTCGTTGCCCTTCATTCGTCCCCGGTGCGAATTGGCCGGTGCCGAAAACAATGTCATGCCCCACCGTATAGGCCCGGGCGTTGACGTCGCTTGCCGATTGCTCAGCATCCGTGCCGGAGTGGACGCGCACGCGCGAAAAGTCGTGGCCGAACCGTTGCTCCATGTTTTGCCGAACCGCTGGATCCAACGATCTTCCAGAGTCGGACAGCGCCTGGTCTACACTCGCTGGTGCTGAGCTTGTGGGTCCGTCCGACTCTCCGCTGTGACGCTGAATCTGCAATGGCGCACCTCTGACGGCACCGCGACTCGGGGTTGCCAACACTTGATCAGCAACCCGATCCGCTTCCTGCTCGTACGCGTCGCCGGCCGCACCCACCGTCAACTTGGTTTGCACACCGATTGAGGTTTTCTTCTTGCAATCCTCACAGTCTCCCCCGGCTATGGTGTGATTACCGCAAGCCGCGCACTTCCGCTGTAGGACACCAGTCGCCGCGGGAGCCGGTGCGATACCTGTCGTGTCTAGTTTCTCTCGATTGCTCATCGACATATCCAAATGAGTCGTGACTGCTCTTTACTGACTAAGCCCTAACAACTTCATCAGCTGCCTCCAGGAGGATTCGACCGCGGTGGTGTCGGTGCCGGCGGCGTCGGTGGGTTAGCTCTGGACGAGCAAGGTTTACCCACCTTGGCTTTTGGTCGAGCAGCATTCAACCCACCAACAAGTTTCGCTGCATCCGAATCAGGTGAAGGATTAGCTGATGTATCGGTCACGAACGGAGTGTCCGCGACATTCGGGCTAAGAACTGGCGGTGTGGACGTGAAGAAGCCTTTGCCTGACTGCGGCGTGATCCGGGAGATACCCGTGTCGAGCTCAAGACTGCCTTTATCCTGCTGCGGATTATTATTTCGCGCCTGACCCACCCAGCCCCATTCAGCGACTTGAAAGGTTCGCCTGGCGCCGCCTACCGGCTGAAACATAAGGAAGGTCCGGAAATCCTCCCTTACTTCGATTGTGCTGATACGAGGTTGCTGCCTGGTGTTTACTCCAAACCCGGGACCGTCTACGGCATGAATAAACGGATCAAGAGGAACACGCGTGCAGTCGTAGGGATCGCTTGAGTCTAAAACGAACCCAGAGGTTTGAAATGTGTTGCGACTACCATCCTTGTAAACAATCTGACGGAAGGTCATCACATCTTGCACGAAGTTAAAGTCCCCGCAATTCCGAGGGTCCATCACAGGCGATGCCGAGATGTCCATGCCCGGAGTAGCGGCGGTGCCCGCACGCAGCACGATGAATTGACCTTGTGGGTCGAGCGTAACCTTCTCTCCAGTCACATTCATCTCAAGGACATTCCCCTTAAAACCAGGTTGGCATCCGGTTCCTAGTGGCGGCGGTGTGGCGGGCTTCGTAAGTTTGGCTCGCGGCACCAGGATCACGCGCACCGCCCGGCTGCGAGCAAAATTTTCCTCTGTCGTGCCGACTTCGGATTTGGCTTCTCCAACCACAGTAGTGCGGATCTTGGCTTCAGCAACCCCTTCAGCCATGAGTGCGCGCTTAACCGCAAGGACTCTTTCCGAAGCAAGTCTTTCATTGCTACTGGCAGAACCGGTGGAACTCGCCTGTCCCTCCAGGTCTACCTGCTCTTCAGGATCGTCCGGATTGAGGGCGTCTTTGATCTCCTGCGCGAGCCGCGGCATCGCTTTCAAATGTTCTGGCTTCAGCGTCGCTTTCCCGACATCGAAATTCCAGATGCGATGTTCCCCAGTCCGTTCCTCGTCCACGCGCCCCCCACCAGGAAAATTAGTTTCGGCAACCACTCTCTGAACCTGCGGCTCCGGTCCAGTTGCTGACTGTTGAAATACATGGGCTAGTTCGTGCGCCAGCAGTCTTTTGCCGGCGGAAGTTTCCGGCCTGTACTCGCTGCGTCCGAAGACAACGTCGCGGCCCACTGTGTAGGCGCGAGCATTAACAGCGCGCGCAGACTCCGCGGCACGCTCGTCGGTATGGATGCGCACATGTTGCAGTGAAGCGCGCGATTGCTCGGAAGTTCCCGCGGCTGCCGCTGTACCGCCCCTCATCACCCCATCAGCGATGCGATCTGCTTCTTCCTCAAAAACATCATCAGGAGAACCGATGGTCATTCCTTTCGTGCTCATTGCCGTTGCCGGGCGCAGCGTTCGGACGCTGCTGAAATCGTAAGCTAAACGTGGTTCGATGAATGCACGCGTGGCAGTATCGAGCGGTTGACCGGGCGAACGCAGCACTTCATGAACAATGGGCGGTACCTCGTCGGTCCATTCAGCACCCAGGGCTCTTCGCTGAAGCAAGCCCTTCTTCTTTTCGCAGCCGGAGCATTCGCCACCAGCGACAGTGTGTTGCCCACACGCGCACGCGCGCTGCAACATCGGACCTGCGGTCTGTGAAACCGGAGGAGCAACCGTCGGTGCCGGCTTTGTGGTGCGAATGCTCATCAATTACTCCGCGCCCCCTGAGTGATCATTTGCCGAGTCCTCCATAGACTGAGCGTCCGATCTGTTGACCCACTTGCGAAGCGCTACTTTCAGTCGTCAGTTGAAACCCGGGAGCACTCGTTGCGGGCACCGCCCCACTCGACAACACACTCTCCGCCAAACCGTGAGCGGCAACCAGACGGCTCAGTTCAGCTTCCACGGCAGCTTTCAGAAACGGGCCCTGATGACGCTCGAAAGGCAATCGATCCAACACCAGGCGCTCAATTTGAATATTGATCCTCACGCCGCCACTCCTTCGCTGCTTTCAAGCTCCGGCTCTTCCGGTTCGTCATCCAGCGTTTCGGGCCAGTGAAGATCCGCTTCACTTACCAACCGCTCGAGCTTCCCAAACTCCGCGCGCGCAGCTTTGAAGATCAACGGCATCGTCACCGGTTTGTTCGCTTTGGCGGCCAGAAAGGCAGCGTTTAGCGCTACGTTATGAATGTTGCCGCCAGTCAGGTTGAGCTGTGACAGCCGCTCGATATCGAGCCCCTGGGTCAATGTTTGCGGCGGGAATACATTCCGCCAGATTTCGCGACGCTCGCCGATGCCCGGAAATGGAAAGTTGACGATGAAGCGCAAGCGACGCGTGAACGCTGCATCAAGCGCGCTTTTCATGTTGGTCGCCAGAATTGCCAGGCCCCGATAAGCCTCAAGACGTTGCAGCAGGTAGTTGATCTCGATATTGGCATAGCGATCGTGACTGTCTTTGACTTCGCTACGTTTGCCAAAAAGCGCATCGGCCTCATCGAAGAATAGAATCGCTCCGCCATCCTC
>JBAPXA010000309.1:0-19297 GCA_049283975.1 Pyrinomonadaceae bacterium
CTCGAGGCCCAGTTAGCGAACCCGCAGTTTGCGGAACGAGCACCCGCCGAGAAGGTCGCCGAAATCCGTGCCCGCATCAGCGACATTGCCCAACGCATAGAACAACTCCAGCGAACTATTGCGAACCTGGAGTGAGCTGTAGGCATTCCGACGCGTAGCGTCGTAGAGATTTTAGCCCGGCCTTCTGCGATTGAGACTTCTGAGGCAAAGTCCTCCTAGAACCTCGTAACGCGTCGATCTGATTCGTTTCGCTTAACGAAGAGCCAGGAATTGCACTATGAACTGGATGGACGAAGGCGCGCTCTATTCCCAGATCGCAGAGATGTTGCGCGAGGACCTGGGGCGCGGCGACATCACGAGTCAGGCGATAGTCGAACGCAACACCCGCGCGCGCGGACGTTTTGTGGCGAAGGAAAAAATGATCGTGGCCGGACTCGAGGCGGCCGAGGAAGTCTTTCTCACCCTCGACTCACAACAACAATTGGAAGCCTTCGTTGCCGACGGGGAAGAGATAGAAGCGGGGAAGGTGATCGCCCGGACGGCGGGCTTCGCCGATATCTTGCTCGCAGGTGAGCGCGTGGCGCTTACGCTGATGCAACGACTGTCGGCGGTGGCTACCACCACTAATCAATTCGTGCGCGCAGTAGCCGGAACTGGAGCGCAGGTTGTTGCCTCGCGCGAGACGACACCCGGGCTAAGGATGTTGGAACGCTATGCCGTGCTTCTGGGTGGCGGCCGCAATAGTCGTTTTGGACTCGATGATGGCGTTGTCATCACCTCTAATCATCTTGCTGTGGCGGGCGGGCTAGTGCCGGCCTTGCGGAACGCGAAGGAAAAACTGGGTCACGCTCAAAAGCTTCAGGTCGAGGTTTCGAACGACAAAGAAGCGCGGACGGCCATCGATCACGGGGCGGATATTTTGATCTTTGAGAGCCTGTCCCCAGAGGAAGTTGGTAAGTTGACGAAGCTTGGCCGCTCGCTATCGCCGTCGCTGGGCTTCGAATGTTCAGGACAGATCACAGTTGCGAATGCCCGGACCTACGCCGAGGCGGGGGCAAGCGTTATCCGTATCAATCTGCTGCAAAGCTCACCTGCTGCGATGGACATTAGTTTCGTCGTCCAGCCTTTTTGACTAAGCAAATATGGGATCGCGGGCGTCCCGCCCGCACTGAGCGCGAATTATTTGGCACTGCCCAACAAGATGAGCGTTTCAAGAATGGTGGATACTGGAGTGAATACGGGCGAGATACCCGCGATCATGAAAAATCAATGCGGGGCGAGACGCCGGCGATCCCTCAAGCAGCGTGGGAGGGCTTGAATGCATCTCCTCACCGAGCGTATCTTGAAAACCAGTCTTGAGGGAAAAGGGAGTTTCTATGCAGCGAATTATGCGATCGGTAGCGGTATTGGTGATTTTGGTGGTCGTTTTGGGTCTGAGTTTGATTGATGCCGGCGCGCAGACGCGCCGCAAACGGCGCTCGCGGCGTGCTCCTCGTCCAGTCATTACAAATCCGACGATCACATCGTCAGACGAGTCTGCCAGCGGCGAAACGAAAGTAATCAGCACCGCGGACGAAACATCCGCCGATCCCGTTGAAACTACCAAGCCCAAAAAGAAGAAGACTGCAAATTCTGACGAAGACATGCAGGACACAATCAACGCGCTGTCCAACCAGGTTAACCGCCTGAACGACAAGCTGACCCAGATGCAGTCGAATGACCGCTCGTTGCTGGACATGGAACGCCTGACGCGGGCCGAGCAACGTTCCGAATCCTTGCGGAGCCAGCAACTTGAAGCTGAGACAAAGTTGGCTGACCTGCAATCGCAGATGGATCAAATTGATTATGCATTGAAGCCGGAGAACATCGAGCGCGTAACTTCAGGATATGGGACAACTCGGCCCGAGGAAGCGCGCGACACGCGCCGCAGACAACTGGAGAGCGAGAAGGCGCGTTTGCAAGCGCAAATCAGAATTTTGGAAACGAGCAGGACTCGCCTCGAAACCGCAGTAGCAAATGCTGACGCTGAGGTTGACGCGCTGCGCCGGCGATTGCAGCAAAACGATGCCACGCCGAGCGTTGTCGAGTCTCAACCCGCGCGTAGCCAGAAGCCGGAGCGGTAGGGATTGCCGCGACGATTGTTAATTGCCGATTGCCGATTGTGTCTCACCTTTCTTGTTCCTCCTCGGCAGCGGGACACTGAGGATTAGTGATCAAAAGGCTGAAAAGGGTATGTCATTAGCGAAATCGGCAATCGGCAATCGGCAATCGCCAATTAGTAATGGGAACAATCTCGCAGCGTGATCTCTACCGCCTGATCGAAGCCGCTAACAGACGCGGCGAGTGTGTTGTCGTAGCCACGGTGGCGCACACGCGTGGTTCAACACCGCAACAGCGCGGGGCAAAAATGCTTTTCTTTGAGGACGGTCAGGTTGCAGGAACTGTCGGAGGCGGCTGCATTGAAGCTGAGGTTTGGGCGGAGGCTCGCGCCGCGTTGCGTTCAAAGCAGTCGGCGCTGCATCATTACTCATTAACGGCCGAAGAAGCGAGCGATGAGGGGATGGTTTGTGGGGGGACGATGGAAATCTTTATAGATTGCCAATTGCCAACTGCCGATTGACGATTGGCCGTTATCCCTTGTTGAATTTCACTTCTTCACTGTGACTAGTTGGGCTGGCCCGACCGCAAAGTGAACAATTGGCAATTGCCAATTGGCAATCGGAAATCACGATATGTCTGAATCACTAATTCAAAACTACAAGGCCAAGCACCAGCATCCTCTGAACAAGTTGACGCACAGTATCGGCATTCCGCTGATCGTGCTTTCGCTGCCCTTTTTCTTTTTCAACTGGCGTTGGGCGGTCGTGCTTTTCATCGTCGGTTGGATTCTGCAGTTCGTCGGCCATGCCATCGAAGGCAATCAACCAGCCTTCTTTAAGAACCCAATGTACCTGCTGGTGGGACCACTTTGGTTGGCAAAGCGTGCAGCGGCCGCGCTCGGCCTCTTAAAACCGTCATCCTCTAAGTAGTCCTCATCTAGTCTCTGCGACCATGTCCGACTCCGCGAACAGGCCCGCATCCGCGGGCGTTAACGCTGCCATCCGGCAACTACTGGAGCGCGGAGGGATTGCGGCGCTCGTGACCCTGGTCGCAGGATCTGCCGTTGTGGGCGCCAAACTGTTAGTCGAAAGTACTGGTGAAGCCACGGGAGATCTTGGAAGCCCTGAGCTGAACTACGCCGCAAAACAATTCGCGCAGCATTTCCTGGCGACGCGCGATGAGACACATACCTACGGCGTCAGCGACCTCGCTCCGCCGTTAACTTCGCATGCGGCCACGCGACTCCTGTTCGAACGACTACAACCTGAGCCTCGAATTGTAATTTTTGGTGCCGGGCACGTGGGTGCGGCTCTCGCAAAACTGGCGAGCTTTGCCGGTTATCACGTTACGCTGATCGACGATCGCGCCGAGCTAGTTACGCGCGAACGCTTTCCGGACGAGTTGATTGAGTTAGTGGCTGCTGAAAGTTGGACGGGGGCCTCAAGCAACGCTATTGGGATGGGTGCCGGCGTTTCCGTGGCAATTGTCACGCGCGGTCATGCGGAAGACGAAGAGTGTCTGCGCGCTGTGATGAACTCCACACCTGATTACATTGGCTTGATTGGGAGTAAGCGGCGCACGAACATTGTCCTCGAGCGGTTGCGTGCAACTGGCAGCAGTTCAGATCGGCTGGCAAAAGTGCGTGCGCCGATCGGGTTAGACATCGGCGCCGTCACGCCTGAGGAAGTTGCCCTAGCAATACTCGCGGAGATTGTTGCGGAGCGCCGTGGCGGGGAAGGCGGATCGCTTTCGGCTTGGCGTAGAGCATAGGGCAAGAGGAGAAGAGGAAGACATTTTCCATATATCATCTTTCAATTCTCATTCGCAGATTCAACTTCGAAGTGCAACAGAGAATAGCGAAGAATACGGAACCGGTCGCTAACGCTCCCGTACTGTACCGACTCTCGAACTTGCCCAGCCGTCACACGCGTGCACTTCGGAGTTGAATCCACCAATGACACATGAGAAATGAGAACTGAGAAATGACATATGGAAAATGTTCCCCCTCAAATTTCCCCCTTTCCCCCTTTCCCCTACTTTAGGTACTTCTCCGGTAGCGGATTCTTTTCATCCTCGCCCTGCCAGAAGATCGTCACAATCCACCAACGCTTGCCATCATTCATCAATTGAATGCTATTGATGCCTCGTTGAAACGGCTTCGCATCGTCCGGCGCGTGACGCGATTCGTAGGTGCTGAAGACGTGAGCAATTTGTCCGAAGCTTTCAGTGCGCCGCGCGCTCTCAGTCTCAAAAAACCCTTCCTTCTCAAACAGCGGAGTACCCCGGGTGACGTAATCCTCCACCGTTAATGCTCTTGACCCGTAACCGCCATTCGGCCGCGGTCCGGTGGGAATCAGGCGCGCACCAGGCATAAAGAGCGAACGCATCCGATCCCAATCACGTTTCTTTCCGGCGGGCCCGGAAATCACGTCATATACTGCGGCAATGATCGCGTCGATTGAGCCCACGTCGGCCGGGTTAGCGGCCGGAGTTGTGGTTTCAGCTCCTTGAGATTTGTTCATGGGCGTTGCTGCAGGAGTTGGTGTTGCCTTCTCGGTTTGCGCCAGCACTGATGCCGCGCTCAAGATGCTAAGCGCGCTGATGAGTAACAATCTGATCATAAGAATCTTCTCCCTGATAGAATTGACGGGACCTGAATGTTACACAAATTTCTAACTATTCGCAGTGTGGCACTCTTCATAAACAATGCTGTGACGATCGAATGTGGCTTGCAGCAAGTCAGCAGGCCACCTCGAAGAGAGCGCGCCCAAACCAAAGCATGGTTCTAGAAGTACAGGAGGTTTCGCCGCTTGAGCGGCCAACGAAACGGCGTACGGCAATGTTTCGTGCGCTCTCGCACGCAAACTATCGGCGCTTCTGGGTTGGCGCCTTCCTTTCAAACATTGGCACCTGGATGCAGGCCGTTGCTCAGGGTTGGCTGGTGCTGCAGCTAACTGACTCTGCCTTTTGGCTGGGCTTCGACGGTTTCATGGCGACTGTGCCGGGATTCTTTCTAACGCTTGCTGGGGGCGTTTTTGCGGATCTGGTTGATCGGCGCCGGCTCCTGCGTTACACGCAGATAGTTGCGGGACTTGCGGCCTTCGCCCTCGCCATCCTTGTCGGCACCCATCTCGTGAATCTGTACATGGTGTTGGCCTTCTCATTCGTCACTGGATGCTGCATGGCGATTGCCGGGCCGTCTTATCAGGCGATGACCTACGATCTGGTGGGCCGCGAGGACCTGGCCAACGCTGTCGCCCTTAACTCCTCCCAGTTTCAACTTTCACGCGTGGTTGGTCCCGTAGCCGCAGCACTCGGATTCAAATTCTTCGGGCTTGCGGGCTGCTTTTATGCCAATGGAATTTCTTTCATCGCAGTCGTGATCGCGCTCAGCCTGGTTCGCTTCGACGAACGGAAACCAACTGCACATTCGGTAAAGGACCGGCGCGCTCTTTGGCAGGACCTGATTGATGGGCTTCGCTACGTCAGTAAACGCCCGCGTGTTTCGTCATTACTTTCCATCTCAGCGGCGACCAGTCTCTTCGGCGCGCCATACCTGACACTCATTCCGATTTTTGCGCGCGATATTTTTCATCTCGGCGCGACGGGACTGGCGTGGATGATGGGAACGGCGGGCGCCGGTGCGTTCCTGGGGGCACTCGTGCTGGCTTATCTGGGCGACTTCAAAAGAAAAGGTTGGTCTGTTCTGGGTGGTGCATTCTTCTTCGGCATCTGTCTGATTGTATTTGCCCAGTCAACCTGGCTGCCCTTATCACTCATCTTTCTCTTCGGTGTCGGCTTTGCGATCGTTACTTCCGTGGCCGTGACCAATACGTTACTGCAAAAGCTGGTAACTGACAGGATGCGTGGCCGCGTGATGAGCATGTTCATCCTTTCATTTGTCGGCGCCATGCCGATTGGGAACTTACTAGCGGGCGTCGTCTCCCACCGTTTTGGAGCTCGGGCAGCGGTTACTGCAGGTGGTGTGGCCATCCTTGTTTATATCGCTGTAATGACTCTGACCAACAAGAGGCTCCGCGACTTGCACTGAACTTCCAACGAGTAAGATCAGGTTCCGACTGCATTTGGGTGTAAGCCAGGTCCGCTTTGCCCCAAAAGTCCTGAGCTGGCATCGGTTCGGCTTTGCAGCCGGATGTGCGGCGTGGCTCTGCCGGCGCCATTGGTCAGATTTGAACTTCGGCTACGACCTCGGTGCGGGGCTTCTGCCCTTAGAATTAACTGAGGGCAAGGCCATGACTCGCAAGAAAGAGTCAGGCACGCCGTTCTATACCCGAGATGCCTGCGTCCAACATCCTTTTCCGAGGCCAGTATGCTTAACAAAACACGTGTATTTCTTGGGTTTCTGTTTCTCCTCGTTTCTCTTTCCAACTATTCAAAGGCCAGCGCCCAGGGCGTAATCGTTCCCGGCCCTTGCCAGCGTTGTCCGCGGCCACAGCCTGATACAACGCCAATAGCCTTGCCGCGAACACTGCCGATCAAGTCCATCAAGATCGACACCAAAATCGTTTCCCAAGTGGCGACAACTCACCTC
The DNA here is from genome assembly GCA_049283975.1 of Pyrinomonadaceae bacterium. Taxonomy (GTDB): domain Bacteria; phylum Acidobacteriota; class Blastocatellia; order Pyrinomonadales; family Pyrinomonadaceae; genus PSRF01. Next base: position 6,653 of record JBAPXA010000309.1, read on the forward strand.
GAACAGGTGTTCCGGAACGACACCGGCGCAACCCTCGAAGGAACCTACTTGTTTCCTATACCGGAAGCAGCGTCGATTGTGGAATTCGCAATCTGGGACGGGGACCGGCGTCTTGTAGGTGAGGTGCGCTCGCGCGAGGAAGCGCGGAAAATCTATGACGAAATTGTCCGTCGCCAGCGTGATCCCGGTCTCCTTGAATATGCCGGCAAGGACCTCTTTCAAGCCAGCATCTTTCCCATCGCGCCGCACTCGGACAAGAAACTCGAGCTCACTTACTCACAAGTGTTGCGCGCGGAAGGAGGAACAGTCTCTTATCGTTATCCTCTGGGAATGGGTCGCCAAATAACCACCATTGGCTCGGTCGCGGGCCAGGTGGTGCTGGAAAGCAGAGACCCCGTTCGCAATATCTACTCGCCCTCCCACGCGATTTCGATTAAGCGCGCCGGCGAACGCAATTCAGCAATTTCGTTTGAATCGGTTAGCGGCCAGGAACCAGAGGACTTTCGACTTTTCTATTCACTCTCAAGCCAGGACTTTGGCGTGTCGCTGCTTACCCATCGAGAAGCAGGCAAGGATGGTTATTTTCTGCTCATGATTTCTCCCAAGGATGACTGGCGGGAGCAAGAGTATGCAGCGAAGGACATTGTGTTTGTGCTGGACACTTCCGGATCCATGGCTGAAGAGGGAAAGATGGAGAAGGCCCGCGCAGCACTGCTTTATGGAATTAGGATCCTGCGGCCCAAAGATCGCTTCAACGTGATCTCATTCGCTGGTGAGGAACGTTTGTTTGAGACGGGTCTGATCGCAGCCGACGACGAAGGCCGGAAACGCGGTGAGACATTTGTGCAGGGGTTGCGACCGGTTGGGGGTACGAACATCAACGAAGCGGTGCTCGCAGCGATGCGTCAATTCCGCGTCAGCGATCGTCACAAGATGATTGTTTTCATGACTGACGGTTTACCGACGGCTGGAGAAACGAATCCGACGCGCATTCTCGACAACGCTATCCAGTCACGCATTCCCGGCTTGCGCCTCTTTAGTTTCGGTGTTGGCTACAACGTCAACACCGCTTTGTTGGACAAGCTCGCCGCCGACAATGGCGGAGTGGCCGACTATGTTGAGCCGAATGAAGATCTTGAAGCGAAAGTTTCGACTTTCTTTGCGCGGGTCAACTCTCCGGTGTTGACTGACTTGCGTTTGGATCTGGCTGGAGTGGAAACGGACTTAGTGTATCCGCGAGCTCTACCCGATGTCTTCAGAGGCTCGCAAGTGATGCTGATCGGCCGTTACCGGAACGACGTCGATATGGATTACGTGCGCTTGCAGTTGAGCGGCAAATCCGGCGGCAGCAGCAAAGACTATGTCTATAACAATCAGCGGTTCCCCCTACGTGACGATAGCAACGACTTTCTCCCGCGATTGTGGGCCACGAGACGGGTTGGCTGGTTGATGGAGCAGATTCGGACGAATGGCGAAGCGACTGAGCTACGAGACGAAGTAGTGGATTTGGGGACTCGTTATGGCATCGTAACGCCTTATACCTCATTCCTGGCATTGGAGCCGGGCGCGACTACTACCGACTCTGTCATGCGTATTAACGGAGCGGCGGGTCGGGGCAGAGCTTTAGGAAATGCCGCGCCACCAGCCCCCGCAAGCGCTGCACAGGCACGGGTGATGACTGGCACTCTTGGTGTCAGGGAAAGTAAACGTGCTCGTTCCCAGCAGGACGCCGAACGTTTCGACAAGGATTCATTGTCGGCTGCGGTGCGCACCGTTGGCGGCAAGACCTTTTATCTCCGCGAGGGGGTCTGGACCGACGCGGAATTGAAGGCTGATGCGAAGCTTCCCGAAACTTTACTCAAGTTTGGCAGCGATGAGTATTTCACATTGCTGAGAAAGAAACCGCGATTAGGTGACTTCTTCGCTCTGGGCGAGAAGGTGATCGTGGTTTTCGAGGGCCGGGTTTATCGGGTGACGGCGCTGTAGCGGATTGATGCTGAAACCAGAAAAAACGAGACGTTGGCGATCTGCGCCAAAGCCTTCGCGACTCAGGCTCGTCAATCCTCAGTCTTTGACCTTCGGTGCGCGGCAAGTCTCTGACTTACCGCGCGGCTTCTTAATCTTCCTGGTCTTCGACCTCAAGAATCCTAAGGCCACGCCTTCGTTAGTGAGGGCGTGGCCTATTTTTGTTTGGGTCGAAATCTTGTCTTGTGAACCCTAACTAAGGTACAAAGAAGCCACCAGACAACAACGTACTAACGTAGAGGCGCTGACAGAGTCGTTTGTCTCTCAGTGTCTGAAGATGGACAAGGGAACTGTATTTCGGGGAGCAAAATGAAGTTCGGAAATAAGCAAAACGCAAGTCGCTATCTTGCGATCGCAATTGTTTTGGGGGCAACTGCAGCCGCGGTTTTTGCGCAGCAAGCCTGGGTGGCCACGCGCATTGCGCCGCCGAAGCAGGAACTGAACACAGTCTTTTTCCTCGACAGCAAACGAGGTTGGGCCGGCGGCGACGACGGCTTTCTGATTCGCACCGAAGACGGCGGCGTTACCTGGACAAACCAGCGCGTCGAAACAAAGGATGCAATCAACGATATTTATTTCCGCGATAAAGAGCGCGGGTTTCTAATCGCCGGCAATGTCATCTTCACCACAGTGGATAACGGAATCCGCTGGTCAGAGGCGCGCCGTTTTGCGCCAGATGAATTCGATGGCGCGACTGTGGAACTCTATTGCATACGTTTTCCGTCAAAGAAAAAGGGCTGGGTAGTGGGCTCAGTCAGCAAGCGAGATCGTGTTATCGACAGCATCCTGATTTATACGGACAATGCCGGGGAAACCTGGCAGCGCAAACGAACGCCCAGCAACTCCGAACTGATCCATGTTGATTTTGATAACGATAAGCGCGGTTGGATTGTCGGCGAGGGCGGCACCATCCTCTTCACAAACGATAGTGGCGACACCTGGACGCGCCAGGAATCGACAACGAACGTAACCCTCTATCACGTCGACTTTCGCAATGACAAGCGGGGTCTCGCGGTGGGCGCAAAGGGTACGCTCTTGCGAACCTTTGACGGCGGCGCTAACTGGATGACCGTCAGAACAAATGTTCCCGCAACCCTATTGAGTGTGGAGTTTGTTAATGATGAAGAGGCCTGGGCAGTTGGGCGGGGGGGGACGATTCTGCGGAGCAGTGACGGCGGTGTCTCCTGGGAAAAGCATGATGCCAATATTACGCACAATCTGTATGCGCTTCAGTTTCAGAAGAAAGTTGGCTGGGTAGTCGGCAGCAATGGAATGATCATGCACTACGAGCGGTAGGCGGGTGAAAAGGCATAAAAAACCGCCCGGCATGTTGGCCGTGCCGGGCGAAATCAGGAGGAACCGAGTGTTAAGGTCGTTGCTATTAATTTGCAACGATCCATTAACCTCTAGGCTTAAGATGACATTCTGACGAGGTGCGTTGCTCTATTGCCTGCTGTCTCAATTATTGGCCGTTCGCTCTCCCGCTATATTGTAAGTCTCCAGCGTATCCGTAAACGGTTTCACTTGCCTGCTAATCTCCGCGCCATCTCCGACAATAACGATGGCGGCTTCATCCGGTCGAAGATACTCATTAGCCACGCGTTGCAATTCATCAATCTTCACTTCCTGAATTTGCTGCCGGTACGTTTGCAAGTAATTGTCTGGCAATCCAAGCATCTTGATTTGGACGATTTGCTCAATTAGTCCTTCCTGAGTTTCCAGGCGAATCGGAAATACGCCGGTTAGATACGATTTAGCATCGTCCAGTTCCTTTTCAGCCACCGGCTCGCGGCGAATTCGGTCGAGCTCAAAGAAAAACTCCTTAAGCGACTCTTCGGTCACTGTGGTGCGAACTTCCGCGCTTACCCGAAAGGATCCGGCACTGCGGCGCGCGTCGAGACTCGAATAGGCGCCATAGGTGTAACCCTTCTCTTCACGCAAATTCATAAACAAGCGCGACGAGGCATTTGCTCCCAATACTGTATGCATCAGCAACATCGGGAAGTAGTCCGGGCTCGTTCGTGTAATGCCGCCGCCATTCGCAATCACAATATTCGATTGCGCCGAACCCGGCCGGTCAACCAGGTATGCCGAACGAGCTGTTCGTTGTGGCGGCAGCGGAAACTTGTCCGCTTGCACGGCGCCGGGCTTCCAGTCAGCAAACAGATTTTCGGCCCGCAGGATTAGCGTCTCTGGGTCAACATCCCCCGCGACAACGAGTACGGCATTGTTTGGAACGAACTGGGTGCGATGAAATTCGACGATTCTTTCGCGCGTGGTCGCTTCCAACGAATCCAGCGTCGGAGCGATTTTCGAGTAAGGGTGTTCCCCAAAGATAATCCGCGAAACCATCTCCGTGGCGAGGAAGGATGGTTGCGCGCGCTGCTGCCGCAGACTCTCCTTGGTGTTTTCCTTAATTAGTTTTACTTCGTTGTCGGGGAATGAAGGATTCAATGCGACATCGGCCAGCAAATCAAGAATCCGGTCGTGGAACTTTGTCAGCGATGAAGCGGCCACAGTTGTGTAATCGGAGCTCGCCCCGGCACTCAAGGTCGCACCCATCTTGGCTACCAGATCGGCAATCTGGCGACTGCTGTGAGTTTCTGTGCCTTCACTCAAGAGTCCGGTGAGCAGATCCGTTAAGCCCGGAAGCCCGGCAGGATCGTGCGCATCACCAGTGCGCAGGGCCAGACGATAACTTACGAGGGGTAAGCGCACGTCCGGGACGATTACTACCTCAAGTCCGTTTTTGAGTGTGGCTTCGACCGCAGTCGGCAGTTGAATTGGACGTGGTGCTAAGGGTGTAGGCGCCTGTTGGCGAAATTGTTCCTGAAGGGTCATAGCTACGGATGTAAGGGCCCGGAGACGCGTTTGGTTGGCTTAGGCGTGTCTGTTGGCTGCTCTAATTCACCGGCACCCGAATCAGGTTCACCGAGCACGGCTGCGGGCGCAGGCCCGACTATCGGTTTCACAGTTGGTCGCGCCGGAACCTGGGGCGCTGGAGCAGTCGGTTGCTTTGGTTCGCCTGGCGGCAGGGGAGAAGCGGCCGGCGCTAGTTCCTCGAACTCTTCTTCAGCACCGGCGGGCACAATGTCGAGTACGACGCGATTGTCGACGTCAAGAAACTCGCTAACCGCGCTCCTGATTTCTGCGGCCGTCACGGAGAGATAGACGCTCAACTCGGAATCAAACAAGTGTGGGTCGTTATCATAAAGCGCATATTCCGCGATTCGTTGCGCTCGATACATGCTCGACTGTCGCCCACGGACGGCGTCGTTAGAGAGGGAGTTACGTAGTTTTTCCATTTCCTCGGAGCTTGGTCCGGTAGTGGCAAGGTCCTTGATCTCAGCAAAAATCTGATCGCGGATCATTCCCACATCCTCACCCGGTTTAGGCAAAGCAAATATGTACCAGGCTGAAGGGCCGCGCCGTTCGTCGACTCCGCCCTGAATCGAAACCACTGACTCGTCGCCCTTCACCAACTTTTGATAAAGCCTCGAGCTGTCGCCCTCAAACAAGAGATCTCCCGCCAGGGCGAGGGCGTAATACTTAGGTGTGCGCCGTGGCGGAATCTTCCATCCCAACACGAATGCCGCAGAGGGGGCGAGCTTGTCATGAAAAACCTCGCGCTGTCGCGACACTTCAGGCGGCTCACTTACGTCAACTTCCAGAGGCCTGGGCTGACTGGGGATACTTCCGAAATAACGTTCGACGAGGGTGCGCGCCTCTTGTTCGTCGAAGTCGCCGGCGATGGTTAAGACCGCGTTGTTGGGAGCGTAGAAGATGCGGAAAAATTCCTGAACGTCGTCGATCGTCGCTGCATCGAGATCTTCCATCGAGCCAATCGTTGAATGCGCATTCGCCGGATTAGAAAAAATCAGCTCGTTAATTCGTAGAAAGGCGTTGACATAGGGCTGGTTGTCATAACGCAAACGCTTTTCTTCCTGAACGGCCTGCCGCTGGTTGTCGAGATTCTCCTGCGTCACCTTTAGCGAGCGCATGCGATCGCTCTCCAGCCAGAGCGCCAAAGGCAGATGGTTTGCCGGCAGGGTTTCGTAGTAATTGGTGCGCTCGGTTGAGGTGGTGCCGTTCATCGTCCCGCCGGCATTAAAAATGTGCTGGAAGTGCGCAGCTTTGGGGACGTTCTCGGAGCCCTGAAACATCATGTGCTCAAAAAGATGAGCAAACCCGGTCCGGCCGGTCTTCTCGTTTCGAGAACCTACGTCGTAGTAGACGGCAACAGAAACGACAGGCACAGCGTTATCCGGAGAGAGGATCACGCGGAGGCCGTTCGGAAGTGTAAATTGTTCGATTGGTGTCTGCGGGAGTTGAAAAGTTTCAGCCACGTTTATCTCGATTCGCCAAACTCTTCTGGGCGTGCTCATCTCCCTGAGGGGGAGAATTCACTTCGGTTGGGGGACCGAGGAAACTGCTTGTTCACTCCGATACTAAATTGGCTTTTCAGTAATCATGCCACGCAATTCAGCGCGTAGGCGTTCAATTTCAGCCAACTTTTGCTCGACTCGTCCGAAGAGGGCCGCTTGAGTCTTGATGCCTTCATCAATTAGGAAACCGGCAGCTTCGGCGCGATTGCGAAAAACCCCAGCCTGGACCAGTTGCTCTAGTTTGTCCTGAGCTTCTGGAGAAATCTTGACTGCAACTACGTAATCGTCCTTCGCTGACATGGCTCGTTCAATCGTACGGCTGATGTCTCGGCCAATTGCGCTCAATGATTCGGGAATGCGCGAGGCGATATCGCGGACTGAAGAAGCGGTGCGCGCGTTCTCGTCAGCGTTCGGATCCTGATCATCGCGAACCATCAAATCGTCGACTGTTTCCGAGACTCGCTGTTCTTCCCTTTGGTATGGACTACTCATGATTAAAAGGCTCCTTAAATATTCAAGAGAGTTGAACTGTCCATGTTACCTACGTGTCTACTCGCGCTTAAGTTCATTCTACGGACGCCTTCAAAGGCCCGTCAAGGCGGGGCACTACGGGGCATGATCGTAGTTGCTCGTCTCAAACTTGTTATTTGCAGGAGGCATCTTCTCTGAAAAGCTGGAGGCTTGACCGTTCCTTCCGAGCCGCCGCGCCAGCCCGAAACGCAACCTTGCTCGGGTGAAAAGCATCCGTTAGTATGACCGTGACCGCTGAATATTATGGACAGCGAGTCGAGTCAGCAAATACTTGGTTCATGGTGAAATAGTAGTGAAAAAGTTTTCTCTAAATGCTGCAATCCTGCTTCTTAGCCTCACGCTTGCGCTGCCGGGTTTTGTTTTCGCTCAACAGAAATCGCCACCACAGCCTGCGCCAGGCAGTAGCTCTGCTGCGCGACCATCGACGAATGTTCCCGTCCCCGGCCGCCGCGCGGGGCGTGGAACTTCCAGCAACGTCATTCCGATGATTGAGCGCGACTTTGACGAGGCGCTGGAGTTGATCAAAGAAAACTACGTCGAAGGCAAAAGACTTGATTACAACGCGGCATTTAAGTCGTCGATTATCGGCATGCTGCGGTCACTCGATCCCCACTCGAATTATTTTGACCGCGAAGAGTTTGAAGAGCTGAAGACGGATCAACGTTCGGAGTATTTCGGCATCGGCGCCTCAATTTACAGCTACAGCGTGGGCAAGGACGCCGACACATTTATTATCGCGACCTTTGCCGATGCTCCTGCCAACCGCGCCGGTTTGCGTTTTGGCGACCGCATTCTCGCAGTCGATGGCGTGAAAATGACGGGACGTCCTTCGGCGGAAGTAAGAGACAAAATTCGTGGGCCGCGCGGCTCGGTCGTCAAGATCACCATCGAGCGCGCACTCGATAAACGCGTCCGTACGCTCGAGATTACGCGTGATGCTGTACCGCAACCGTCAATACCCGATAGTTATTTACTGAAACCCGGCGTGGGTTATGTCGACATGACTCGCGGGTTCAACTACTCGACAACTGAGGAATTGCAACAAGCCGTAGAACACCTGCGCACAAAAGGCATGACCTCTTTGGTGCTGGACTTGCGCAACAACCCCGGCGGTTTCCTTGATCAGTCCATTAATGTCGCCGAACTGTTTCTACCGGCACGCCAGTTGATTCTCACCCAGAAGGGGAGAAATGGCTTGCGAGACAATACCTATATTTCCCGCAATACCGCTCCGGATTTGATTCCCCTCGTGATCCTGATCAACGAGAGCACCGCTTCGGCTTCCGAGATCGTCGCAGGAGCCATGCAGGACCACGATCGCGCACTGATTGTCGGCAAAACGAGCTTCGGCAAAGGACTCGTGCAAAGCATAATCCCGCTCGAATTCGGCGCGGGTCTGACGCTGACGTCCGCAAAATATTTCACTCCTTCGGGTCGCCTGATTCAGCGCGACTATTCGAATGGCGGTTTTTACGACTACTACACTCACGGCGGTTCCAATCGTCTCGAGCAGAAACCGGAAGCCAACAAGCCCTCTGGACCGGAAAAGAAGACCGACACTGGCCGCGCTGTTTATGGTGGCGGCGGGATCGCTCCCGACGAGGTGGTAAATGCCAAGGTGATAAGTCCGGGACAAAGAAAACTGTTGAGCCCGATCTTCACTTTTTCTCGTGAGCTGGTTAATGGTCGCATCAGTGGCTTTGACAACTACCGCGTGCAACAAGCCATCGATTTTGAACATGAGCTGCAACAGTCAGAGTTTCCCGTTACAGATGCGCTGTTCCGTTCATTTAAAGAGTTCGTCGCGGCAGATCCCAGCCTACGGAACCTTGTGCCCCTCGTGGAAGCAAACCGCTCTTTTGTTGACCTGCAATTGCGTTTCAACATGGTGACCGCCGCATATGGCCGGGTGATGGCTGATCGCGTTTTCGTTAATGGGGAGGACCAGCAGGTAGCGCGTGCTTTGGAAGTTTTGCCCCGCGCCCGCGATCTGGCGATGTCGGCACGCCAAAGAACGCAGCCTTAACTGGATAGTCCCGACCGGCACATCGCAGCAGGTCAACGAGCAGTCCGAGAGAAAGTACTCTCTGGCTGCTCTTTTCTTTTTTCTCGTCCGACTTATTAGGGGGGAGCGTGTTGCAGCAGTAAAACAAAGTCTTGCGTCTAAAACCCTCGCCATGCTAGAGTGACGACCAGAGGTGTAACTATGAAGCAAAACGCCAAGACCCTCGTTAATACCGAAGAGCTGGGACGAGCGATTCGCCGCAAGCGTGAAGGCCTGGGATTGAGTCTGCGCGATGTTGCCGACGAGACCACTGTCTCCGCATCCACGTTGTCACGGATCGAAAACGGAACAGGGAAGCCTGACGCCGATAACATCGCCCGCCTGACGAAGTGGTTGGATGTTCCCATGGAGCGGATTTTGGGCGGACAGGCTGATAACGAATCCGCCAAACCGGTTGTTTATTTTGCTCGAGAGTCTACGCCGGAAATCGTCGAGGCCCACTTGCGCGCTGACCGAAACCTCACCCCCGAAACTGCAAACGCATTGTCGGAACTGTTTCGGGTGGCCTATACGCAATTCAGCCGGAGCGAGCCGGAAAAGACCGCTCGCAAGCGCCGCTAGTCGTTCTCTACCATGACATGCCACGTCTAAAGCGTTAAATTAGACGCGTGGCTCCTTTCGAGTTACCACCGGGCGAAAAATGGCGCCAGTATGAGTTGCAGGCTTTGGGTCTTCGCGATTTCGCGCGACTTCATCCTGATGCGCCCCTTAACCCTTTCAGCCTCGCCAGCTTTGCAAAGCTACTGGTCGTCGATTTCGAAAAACTTCGTGGCCTTAGTCCACAAGCTCGGGAGCATCTGCTCGGCGCCGCCGCCGAGGAATGGTCGGGCGGCGCTACTTCACGAACTCTTCCCGACGGTCGCAAAGTGGTCATCCTTAATCCCACGCATGGTCGAGCGCGTACGAACGCCACTCTGATGGAAGAAATCTGCCATGTGTTCCTCGGTCACCAGGCAAATCGGTTGGCTATTATTGCGAATGATGAGCGTGGAAAAACACTCGCGCGCGACTACCGCAAGGCTGATGAGGAAGAAGCCTACGCTACCGGCGCCGCCGCTTTGGTGCCTTATGGCGCTCTGCGCAGGTTAATTCTTGAGGGGCGAGAATCGAGTGAGATCGCCAGGCACTTTCGCGTCAGCAAAGATCTGATTGAATACCGTTTGAAAGTTACACGGCTCTGGGGAACGTATAAGTCGGCGCAGGCCCGGCTAATAGATTAAGAGTTTCATCATTGCAGCCGTAAACGCTTATAATCACCAGTTGACCGATGAGGTTGTTCCGCATCCTCAGCCAACCACAAAAGCAATGGCAGAACAGCTAACAGAGCCACGCAAGCAAGGTCTAACGACGACCGACAAATTGCGGATGCTCCTCGACATTACCAAGAAGATCAGTCGCTCCCTCGACCTTCAGGAGGTCCTCAATCTGGTAATGGATACGCTGGATTCTCTCATTCCCTACGACGCTGCCGGCATTTTCATCCTCAGCGGCGCAAGTCAGCAGCCGATTGAACCTGGCGATCAGGCCCGCGTGTTTCACACCGAAGCCGTGCGCGGTTACGACATTGATGAGCTCTCGGACCTGCACTTGAAACTCGGCGAGGGCATAGTCGGCAATGTCGCCCTCACCGGGCAGTCGCGAATTTCTCCTGACGTCCGGGAAGATCCGCTGTACATCAATGCCCGCGAAAAAACGCGCTCAGAGATGGTGGCTCCCATTATTTCAAACGATGAAGTAATCGGCGTGTTTGATCTGGAGAGTGATGAACTTGATGCTTATGCCGACGATGATTTGGAAGTCCTAAAGCTGCTGGCTTCGCAAGTAGCAATCATCATTGAAAAGGTCATGCTGCATGAGCAGATGATTGAAAAGAAGCGGTTGGAAGGTCAACTGGAGGTGGCGCGACAGGTCCAATTGGAATTGTTGCCCCCCAGCGATCCTAAACTCGAGGGCTTTGATATCAGCGCTTACAACTTCCCGACGGAGGAAGTGTCGGGAGACTATTACGATTGGGTACAGATCTACGAAGATCAGATCGGATTGGTGGTGGCTGACGTGTCCGGCAAAGGAGTTCCGGCAGCCCTGCTGATGGCCTTTCTGCGTGCGAGTCTCAGAGCGGCAACCCACATTGGCTACTCGCCCCACATCTCAATGGCCAAGGTGAATTACCTGCTTTGGGAATCGATTGAAAGAAATCAGTATGTCACGGCCTTTTACGGTATCTTCGACGCCTCGAGCAAAACGCTTTCCTATACGAACGCAGGGCACAATCCACCGTTGTTGTTGGATGCCGCAGGCAACAGCCGGTTTTTGGATCGCGGAAATATTCCTCTCGGAATCTTTCACGACACTCGTTACCACGAATACTATCTAACACTCGAACCTGATGAAGTATTCGTGCTTTACACTGACGGTGTTACTGAGGCGACAAATCTGGAGGGCGAAGAGTTTGGCCGCAGCCGGTTGGCTGACTCGGTCAAGGCGGCCAGGCAGTTGAGCGCCAAGCAATTGATTGCCGCAGTCCAACGGGATGTGCTGGATTGGACGCAGGGAGAAGGCGCCACCGATGACATCACGTTCTTTGTAATTAAGGCGCTAGCGGATAAATGAGGAATGATGAACGATGAATGATGAGTAAAAAACGGAAGATAGATGAGCAATGCTTACTCATCATTCATCATTCCGCCTTCATCATTCCCTAGTGGGTGGTAATCGAGTTATGCGCATGATCACCACCAGGCGCTAAAGGAGCTCGATAGTCTCCGAAATGAAATTCTGATTCGGCCTCTGACAAAGCGTAGACATCAAAACCAAACGCGTCGAGATAAGCTGCCAAATCATCGGGTGAAAGGAGATAAATGGCGGGGGGATAACCCGCTTCAGCACGAATTTCCAGCAGGCGCTCGACGACTTCAAGTGGTGCAAAACATCGAACCGGATCTCTGTAAGTCGCCATTTTTTGTGCGCCCCCTTCTACTTCTGGACCGGGCTCCGAAAAGCCGGTCTGAGAACAACTTTTAGATGGCCCAAAGCACATCCAGGTTTGTTCTCACCAATAGTTTCTTTTTGGTTACGAACATTCCAGTACTTTGACGTTTGGCACTCACGAAAAGTTCCCATTTGAAAAATGAGCACACCATCAAATACCTCAATCCCGCAGGAAGGCGGCCCGCAGCCACCCAACTTCGCTACCGTTCTGCGTCAAATGCTAAGCGCTTCGGAGAAGGTCAGCGATTTGATCTTTTCGCCCGGCCGTCCGCCGCAGATTGAGCTGGCTGGAAAACTTCAACCCGTAAATATACCGGGACTCGAGAAGCTCACGCCCGCTCATACCGCCGGAATCGCCAAAGTGATCATCGGCAATCAGCAGACCGCGCTGGAGAGCCTGGAGAAAAATGGCTCAGCCGACCTGTCGTTCAGCGTTCCCGGCGAAGCACGTTTTCGCGTGAATGTCTTCAAGCAGCGGGGTACACACGCGATCGTGATGAGGGTGATTCCCATGCATCCGCCGAAGTTCAGCGACTTCAATCTTCCCGAGCAGTTAAGAGAAATAGTTGAGATCAAGAACGGGATCGTGTTGGTAACCGGGCCAACCGGCAGCGGAAAGAGTTCGACGCTGGCGGCGATCATCGATCTGAT
>JBAPXA010000310.1:0-3852 GCA_049283975.1 Pyrinomonadaceae bacterium
TTGGAGTTCAGTGCTTTCGTAGCCATGTCGTCGAGCGTCGCCTTCGAATCTTTCGAAAGCACGGCACTGCCCGAACGGAAGTTTACGGCGGCCACCGTCTGCGGTTCATAGTCGTCCAGAGCAGAAATGCGATCGTTGGTGGCATTTACGCCGGCCACAGCCGCATCGGCAGTCTCTTGAGCGGCGCGCGCGCCACCCTTGGCGGTGTTGGCTACAGCCGCCAATTCATCAAGCTGACCGGAGAGACGCTGTGCGTTCTGCTCAACCTGGCTAAGTTTTGTTTCAGTGGTAGTGGCTCGATCCTCGAGCGGCGCAGCGCGTGATTCCACGGCACGGGCGACTCTCAGATCTGATTCATTGAATCGGACCTTATCGGCGACGAGCTCACCGTTAGCACTGCCGCGGCCTTCGACCTCAAGGTTCAGCCCGCGCAGGATTTGGGTCTGGGCATAGTTTGCCCCGCTACGAAGGAAACCGCCCTTCGCTTTCACACTGGTTCTGTCAGTCAACTGCACGATCGTGTCGACACCGTTGTTATCACGTACTGTGAACGTATCGGCGTCGCGGCGCGTGACCACACCCTTGATCTTCATTTTCTCGCCACTCGCGACGGTGCGCGAGCTGACCGTGGTATTGCCCTGCGAGAGAGCCACCGGTGCTGTCAAAAGCATCAGGCCCATAACCAGCATCAGCAAGGAAAACATTTTGAACTTCGGGATTGCCATAGAAACCTATCTCCTTATCTTCGAAAGTGGGTGACCCACAGATGCGAGTCGGGAATCGTCAAAGTCTGACGATCAATTCTTTTAGTTTGCTGTCCGCATTAAACACTAGGCCCACTGTTCTAGTCGCTCGTAAATGTTAAGTCAAGACGTTTTCCGGCGCTAGCTTCATTCTTCATCGAATCGCCACTTGATCGCAATAAGTAACAGCTTCATTACAAAAACGCGGTGACAAAACCAACAAAAGTTTGCCACCGAGAGTTTGAAAAAAAAGACTTATTCAAGTTTCAGATCGAGAATTCTCCGGTCTCTAGTTCTTCTTTTACGAACGCCAGGAAGCGTTCGGCATCGGCGCCGTCAATCACGCGATGATCGAAGCTGAGCGCAAAATACGACATCCAGCGGACCGCAATGTAGTCGTCGCCTTCCGGCGAAGTGATCACCTTGGCCCGCTTTTCGATCTTGCCGACGCCGAGGATGGCCAGTTGCGGTTGATTGATAATCGGAGTGCCGAATAGACCACCGAACACGCCCGGATTCGTTATCGTAAAGGTACCACCGCCGACTTCGTCTGGTTTCAACTGTTTCGTGCGAGCGCGATCGGCAAGGTCATTTGCCGCGCGGGCCAGGCCCGAGATCGAAAGGTCGTCGGCGCGTTTAATAACGGGAACGATCAAACCCCCGTCAAGCGCCACCGCCATCCCGAGATTGATGTCACGTTTGTAGATGATTTGATCGCCGCTCACTTGAGCATTGAAGATGGGGAACTTTCGCAGGCCCTTGGTTATCGCCTGAAAGATAAACGGCATGTAGGTCAGCTTCGTGCCGGTCCGCTCCAGAAACGAGTCTTTGTGTTGCTCACGCAATTTGGCGATGGCCGACATGTCGATGTCGTAGACGGTCGTGACGTGTGCCGAGGTGCGACGCGAGAGCACCATGTGGTCCGCGATCTTCTTGCGCATCACACTCATCTGCTCGACGCGATCACCTTCTGCCGGTTTCGTCGGCGGTGGCGCCGGGATATCTCGCGCTGGGGCGGGCGCCGCTGCAGTCTTCATCGCGGGCGCGGGCGCGCCGGATTCGATGAAACTGAGAATGTCGTTCTTGGTTACACGCCCACTTATTCCTGTTCCTTCCAGACTGGCGACGTCGACACCATGCTCCTTCGCAATCTTGCGCACGAGGGGGCTTGATTTTGTGCGCCGCAGTTCTTCGACGCTTGGCGTACCAGTGGTTGTCTGTCCTGGAGTTTCGCGTGGTTGGGCTGTTGCTGTGACTGGAGCTTTAGGCGCAACTGCGGGCGGTGGTGCTGCCGCTATGGGCTGCGCCGGCGGGGCAGACGGCGTTACTTCCGGCGCTGGTGCAGCCGGAGCAGGCTCAGAAGCAGCCGCAACTTCGGGTTCCGTTTCCACTGGTGCGGCGGGCTCGGCTTTCGTCGCAGTAGCCGCGGGTGCGGCAGATCCGTTACCGGCGGCGGCGCCGTCGAGCACAGCCACAACGGTATTCACTTCCACCGTGTCGCCTTCCTTAAAACGAACTTCCGTGAGCGTGCCGGCGGCAGGTGAAGGAATCTCGGCGTCAACCTTGTCAGTAGAGATTTCGAACAGTGGCTCATCACGATCGACATGCTCGCCAACCTTCTTCAGCCACCTGGTGATGGTTCCCTCCGCGATGGACTCACCCATCTGCGGCATTACTACTTCAGTTGCCATGATTGCTCCACTTTGAAAACCTTAAATTCCGCTAAATTCATTGGCCCGTCGCTTTCTTTTGCACGCAGGGTCAAGACAATTTCTTAGCCCCCTGCGGATTGAGTTTTTGCTTCAGAAGTCGTGGGATCAATAATCGTTTTGATCTCCGAGATGCGATTCGCTGGGAAGCCACCTTTTTGCGCGTGCTCGCGAATCAGCTCTTCATTGGGCGAGATGTAGACGCAATAAACTTTGTCGCCCGTCACGTAACTCTGGACCCATTGAATCTGCGGACCCATCTCGCGCAAAACGTTGCAGGAAGTTTGTGCGACACCTTGCAGCTGATCTGCTGAAAGACTGCCGGCACCGGGGATTTCTCTTTCAATCACGTATTTCGGCATCGGTTTTTTCTCCTCAGTTTCGAATCAATAGGCTGCCAGTTTTCGCGCGGCAGCAACCACATCCTTCACTTGCGGTAAGTAATAATCCTCGAGCGGCGGCGAGTAGGGAACCGGAGTGTCAATGGAGGCGAGGCGCAACACAGGGGCATCGAGCCACTCAAAAACCTCGGCACTAATCAAAGCGGCAATCTCGCCGCCGATGCCTCCGGTCTGTGATGCCTCGTGCAGAATCAGGGCCCGGCTGGTTTTCTTCACGCTCTCCAGGATGGCCGTTCGATCAAGCGGCGCAAGCGTGCGCAGATCGATAATCTCAACGTCCAGCCCTTCCTTCTCGAGCTCTTCAGCGGCATCAAGGGCAGTCAGCACCATCGCGCCAAAAGTAATGATCGTTAGATCGCGTCCTGCCCGGACCGTTCGCGCCTTGCCAATCTCGACAATGTAGTCGTCTGCCGGAATCTCCTCGCGCAGCCGGGGCAGGCGGTAAAGTTTCTTGTGTTCAAAATAAAGCACGGGATCCGGATCGCGAATCGCGGCCTTGATCAAACCCTTCGCATCATACGCGGTAGCTGGTTCGACCATCTTCAATCCGGCAGTATTCAGAAAGAAACTTTCCGGATTCAGCGAGTGAAATGGTCCGGTGCGAAGGCCCGAGCCGCAAGGCCCGCGGAACACTGCGGCAATTCCTCCGCCCCAGCGGTAGCGCGACTTGGCCGCGTAGTTCGTCAGCAGATCAAAACCCGCGGAAATGAAGTCGATGAACTGAAACTCAGCCACTGGTCTCATCCCCATCAACGCCGCGCCACAGGCGGCTCCCACGATTGCGCCTTCGGAGATGGGTGTATCAACGACGCGTCCCTTCCCAAACTCATCGAGCAAGCCGTCGGTTACCTTGAAAGCTCCGCCGTAAGCGCCGACATCTTCACCAATGACGAAGACAGACGGGTCGCGTTCCATCTCTTCCCAAATGCCCTGCCGAATGGCTTCTACGAAGGTAACTACACCACCACGTTCAGGTCGCGCTGACTTGTGTTCTTTCTT
>JBAPXA010000311.1:0-5622 GCA_049283975.1 Pyrinomonadaceae bacterium
CATGTGAACGCAGCGACGACCTAATCTCGTTTCTTTATCAGGAACTTGACGAGCGCGAAGGTCGCGACTTTGAACACCACCTCGAGCGTTGTTCGTCCTGCGCGCGTGAACTGGCTTTATTCAGCGAGGTTCGAAATGGTGTTGCCGCATGGCGTGAGCAGTCGCTTGGCATGGTGCGTAGCAAACAGCCGGCAAGTGCGGCCTTCAGCCCTGACAGCAAGCCTTCAGCACTTGCCGCGCTGCGACAGTTTTTTGCTCTTTCGCCGGTCTGGCTCAAGGGAGCCGTTGCCCTCGCCTCGGTTCTGTTGTTCGCAGGAGTTGCTTTCCTGCTGCTAAGTCTGAACGCGAAACCGGCAGCACCCGTAGCTGGAACCGATAAGGTTTACACCGAAGCCGAGCTTAGAGCGAAGGTGGAGGCAGGAATTCAGGCGCGTCTTAAGGAATTGAACCAACCACAAAATGCCGTCAAAGAAGATCTGGTGAGAACGCCAGTGTTGGTTCAGTCAAAGCCGAGGCCTAAGTCTTTCGTATACACCGCAAAGATCCGACGAGCGCCGTTAACAAAATCTGAGCGGCAGCAACTCGCCGCCGACTTGCGCTTGATCTCGCCAACTGAGGACGATCTCAATTTGCTGGGGGAACAAATTAACAGGTAGACGCCCTTTTGAAGAGGTAACCATGAAAGTCATCGAACGAATAACTCTCGCATTTCTATTTGGCGCTTGTGTGGTGCTGGCAGCCTCTGCCTACGCGCAAGCGCAGCAGCAGCCGCTTCCCGAGAATCAACAACCTGGGCCTGGCGGCGATCCCATTCGGGATCTCAATTTGAGCCCGGAACAACGTGAACGCATTCGGTCGATCCGTGAAGAGCAACGCGACGAACGGGCAGCCGTCAATCAGCATCTACGCGAAACTAACCGCGCATTGGAAGAACTGCTTGACTCCGACAATCCTAGTGAAGCCCTGATTGAAAAGCATTTACGTGATATTGCGGAGGCGCAGGCCGCTTCGCTGCGGATGCGCGTCGCGACTGAAATGAAGGTGCGAAAGGTTCTGACGCCGGAGCAGTTAACGACCCTTAGAATACTGCGGCAGAATGCCAGAGATTCGCGGCGCGAACGGCAAATTGAAAACAATCAGCGACGGCGCGAAGGCATCGAGAGGCGCGGACTCCCCAGCCGCAACACGATTGCTCCAGTATTTCCCCGACGTTTGGATCCTAACCGGCGACCACAGCCGTAAACGCCTGGATACCTCATGAGCTTGAGAGCCGGCCGAGGAGACTTGGCCGGCTCTTTTTCCTGGCCGACCGCTTGATGAAGAATCAAGGCCCCTTGATCTTCTTGTTGCCTTGGCATGCCCCAGATAGCGAGCTGTCGCCCGCTAGATTACAGCTTGACGCCTTGCTAACAATTTGAGCATGATAGGCTGACCCTGATGGATTGGTGGGTTGGGGAATCTGGCCTTGCCTACAAACCCCGCCGCAGCATGCTCTTAGCATAACAAGAAGATCTACGCGTTCACTTAAGCCCGACTCGATTAGCAGCATCGAATGAACTTCGCCACACGCGCTCTGCTTGAATTGCAGGAGACGACGTTGCTGGCGGCTCGCGCCGCTCGCGGCCTCTTCAAACGTCCACGTTACATTTCGGAAATCATCACGCAGATGGATACGATCGGCGTCGGCTCGCTGACTATCGTTCTGCTGACAGGGTTTTTCACGGGTGGTGTGCTGACACTACAGACATTCCCCACGCTCGCGTTTTACGGCGCGCAATCGCAAACAGGCAGACTGGTCGCTATTTCACTCGTGCGCGAGCTTGGCCCGGTACTGACCGCGCTGATGGTTACTGGACGCGTCGGGTCTGCAATCGCAGCCGAATTAGGATCGATGACCGTGTCGCAGCAGATTGACGCGATGCGGGCACTGGGAACCGACCCCACTCGCAAACTCGTGGGACCGCGGCTGGTAGCCCTACTCGTAAGCTTGCCGCTCTTAACCGTAATCGCAGACGTGGTCGGAATCGGCGGAGGCGGGGTGGTGGCCACAGGCCTGTATGGCCTGACGATGGATCAGTACCTAACCTCGGTTCGCGAGGGCATCACCGCCGATGATATTATCGGCGGTGTAATCAAGCCGCTTTGTTTCGGCGTGATTATCGCGTCGATCGCTTGCTATAAAGGATTGAGTACCGAAGGCGGAACCGTGGGGGTGGGGCGCGCAACTACGCGCGCAGTCGTGCTGGCCTCAATCGTTGTCATCATTACTGACTTCTTCTTGTCGCGCGGCCTCCAATACATACTCGGCATGCCGGTGTCCTAAAGCGCTAAAGCAATCATGTCTGAACTCGCCACAAATCTTGCTGACACTCACCCCATGGTCGGGGAAATTAGCGATCACGCCGCGGAGTCGACCTTTGCCGAGGTAGATGATCGCAAGCGGGAGACGCCGGCAATTGAGTTTCGCAACGTTCATCTATCCTTTGACGACCGCAAGATCCTTAACAATCTCAGTTTCAAGGTCATGCGTGGCGAGACCAAGATCATTCTGGGAGGTTCAGGCGGCGGCAAATCGACCATTATCAAGCTCGTGCTCGGGCTGCTTAAACCAGATGAGGGCCGTGTCCTCGTCGATGGCGAAGACGTCACTGAGCACAGCGAAGTGCAGATGATGTCGGTCCGTAAGAAGATCGGGATGGTGTTTCAGGAAGGAGCATTATTCGACTCGCTTTCGGTTTATGAAAACGTCGCCTACCGCCTCAATGAACAAGGTGTGGCCCACGAGCAAATCGAGCCCGAGGTGCGGCGCATGCTGCGGTTCGTTAACCTCGAAGACGCGATCGACAAGATGCCGGCAGAACTGTCTGGCGGTATGCGACGACGAGTTGGTATTGCTCGCGCCTTGATTGGCGATCCAAAAATCGTGTTGTTTGACGAGCCTACCGCGGGACTTGATCCACCCACGGCCCGGACAATTTGCGAGCTGGCCATGAAGTTAAGGGATCTGGAAGATGTATCTTCGATCTTTGTGACTCACGAGATGAATAATCTGACCTATCTCTGTTCCGAGTATGCTGTGGTTAACGAGTCGGGAGAGGTAGTGTTCGAGCGCGAGGGCGAACGCCTCTGCCTGATTAACAGCAAGGTGATGATGATGCGCCAAGGAAACATAATCTTCAGCGGTACCGATGAGAGCTTGCGCAATGCTGAAGATCCTTACATTCAAAAATTTCTCAGGGGACGGTAGGATACGTCACTTAGGAGAGCGTCATGCCGCCATCAAAGAAAACAGTTTCATGGAGAGAGCTTCGCGTCGGGCTGTTGGTCCTGGGCTCGATCGCAATACTGGTCTTTCTGATTCTCAATGCCTCGGGAGATATCAACCCCTTCAGCAAGAAGCTGCACCTCAAGGCGCGCTTTGGGGATGCCAATGGCTTGCGCGAAGGTTCGGAAGTCCGACTCGCAGGCGTACGTGTCGGTAAGATCGACAAGATATTTCTGCTGACTCCGTCAGCGGAGCCCAACGCGCCCAAGGTCGAGGCGCAGATGACAATCAACGGCACCATTGATGGGCGTCCCGCGAATGAACGCATCCGCACCGACTCTACCGCTCAACAGGGATCTCCCAGCCTGCTCGGCAACGAGATGCTGATCAACATCACTCCGGGAACTGCCCTGGGCCAGCCGGTAGCGGATTACGCCATCCTGCCGTCTTCATCCTCGAATACGGTAAACGACTTCGCCACTTCCGGCACTGACCTCGCCCAACGACTCAGCAAGTTGTCCGACGAGATCAACGGAATGGTTCGTGATGTTAAGGACGGCAAAGGAACGGTCGGCAGACTGTTTTCCGATGAAGCGCTTTACAACAACCTGAACGCAACCATTCGTGAGACTGAAGATGTAATGCGGCAGATCCGCTCGGGCAATGGTTCGGCAGGAAGATTTCTCAACGATCCCGAGCTCTACAATAACGCCAACACTATTGCTAACCAGCTGCGGTTGATTGCAGATGATCTGCGATCCGGACGCGGCACCGCCGGCAAGCTTCTTACTGACGACCAGCTTTACAACCGCATCAATCGCACCGCGGATCGCCTCGATCGCTCCGTTGATCAGATCAATGCAATGATCGTGGACGTCAACGCCGGACGCGGTACCCTAGGAAAGTTAATCAAAGACGAGCAAATGTATAACGACGCGCGCGCCGCAATCGCTCGCTTCAATACTACTGCCGAACGAATTGACAATATGGTCGCCGGGGCCCGACGCGGCGAAGGAACGGTTGGCAAACTCCTTACCGACGAAGCACTCTATTCCAACGTCAATCAACTCTCTTCCGAAGGCGTGAAGCTGATTTACGACTTCCGGCAAAATCCGAAGAAGTACCTGACAATCAAGTTTGAACTCTTCTAATACTGACAAGCCTTAAAACGGATTCTCGTCAACCGAAGGCCCGTAGATTGACGGTACCGGTATGTCGTTAAGGGTTTGGTCGCTCCGTGTCTCATTCACACCGGGCTTCAGCCCGGTGCTGGCAGGCGCTCACTGGATCCAACCGTTTCAACGGTTTCTCTTCGTAAGCCTGCGATGGGAAACCGTTAAAGCGGTTGCTGAGGATATCGAAGCCTTGCGCCACCGGGCTGAAGCCCGGTGTGAATGAGAAAAAACTAAACCCGCACCGCCGAATTATGGCTTCTCCTGCACCAGCACTTGAAAACTTGCCGCCATGCCGTCGGGCAGTATTAACTCACGGCAACTGGCACGCAAGCGAGCCCTTTCAGCCTCATCAGCGGTTTCACCCACGCGTAACTCCAGCTCTTCAAGTAAGCCCTGGTTCATCAGAAATCGATCCTGTCGTTCTTGAACAACCTTCCTCAAACCCAGGGCTTCACCAGCGCGGATCACAGCGGACCAATCAACAGAGCTGGTAATATCTTGTTCCCCTGGATTGGCAAGCACATCGGCAACAAACTCATGCCTCTTAAAGCTGCGCAGGGTTCCGTGAGGGTGATGGCTTGCCGAAAACAAGTCCGCTGCTTCCGCCCCATAGTCGACAGTAATGAGATATCCGCGCGCGAGGGTGGCAGCGGCTTTAGTCAGCCAGTCACTAATTCCCAGATTCACTTCGGCGCTCTGACACTCTTTCAGATGAATGTTCATCGCGGCGAGATGAGCTTGTAGCGCCGCGGATGATAGCTCCCCAAGCTGCCAGATGAATCCGCCGCCCTGATCTACATCGACAAAGAACTCTCGCAGCAATCCGGAACGAGTCGTCACGCGATGAACTGGAAAAGCATCCAGCAGTTCGTTCGCGAAGATCACTCCAGTCGGAATACTCTTCAAGTCTGAGATCTCTGCAAACCCGACTTGCGCGCCGAACCTTGCCAATCGTGCTGCTGCGTTCGCCCGGGACGAGGGACTCCGTTCATCAATCAAATAACGAGTAGCTTTGAAAACATCAGGCGCGCGTAGCAGCAGCGTGTCGAGTACTCCTTCTGCAAACTCACCCGAACCAGCGCCGGCTTCGAATACGACCCAGCTGGCCGGTGACCCGAGCTCCCTGAAGAGCCGGGCAAAATAATTAGCGAAAGTTGCAGCAAAGAGCACGCTTCGCTCAGG
>JBAPXA010000312.1:0-3215 GCA_049283975.1 Pyrinomonadaceae bacterium
GCATGATGTTGCCCTTCCACGTCGTGACGCGGCTTCAGGGTCAACGCTTCGCTGACCTGGCAATTCAAAGCTATGACTTGAAATCTACAGTGCCGGCTGCGACCTTCACGATCACTACCGTTACACCTTAATCATTGATTGATCTCAACGCGATCGCGAAACGCGCGCGATCTGTAGGGGCGTCCCTCCGTGGGCGCCCCATTTTTTTGAGCGCCGGCAAACACTCGTCTTCGGAAGAATTATTTTGCCGATTGCCGATTGCTGATTGCCGAAGGTAAATTCAACTTGGAAGTGCAACCCTGGCCCGAAGGGCCGACAGTTAATAGCCACGCCCGTAAGGGCGTGGAGCAAGCAATTAAATTGATCCCAGGTCCGCAGGACCGACAGTCGATTGACGTCGCTAAATCACTGTCGCACCTGCGGCGCTTTGGTTTTATTGCGACCGATGTCCACGCCCTCACGGGCGTGGCTACTAACTGTCGGCCCTGCGGGCCTGTCTGTTGCACTTCTAACTTGAGTCCACCAATCGGCAATTGGAAATTGGCAATCGGCAATCGTTATCGCGTTTGATCGCGGTCGGTTTGTCTTGGCGGACTTGGCGCTTCCTTGGCGGCTTGGCGGTTTCTTTCAAACCGTCCTGTTGCCACGCTTGAAAGTTCACCCTCGTCCTCACGGTAATTTTGAATAGGATGCGAAGCAGATCTCCGCAGTAATCTCCGCCTCATAGGGCCCGACGGACGGATCGCCAACTGGCTTGAAGTGCACAAAGATCAAACCCGTCGCACCCGCAAATTTGCCGGTGCTCGTGTCTGGATCGATGGAACCCCATTCAGCACCGGAACCTGTAACCACACTTTGAGTCGTAACTGGACTGGCCTTCAATTGCCCCCACAAAGTAGTGATAGTGAGGCCGGTGGTATAGGAAATCACAGTCGGGTCGGGGGTAAAAATAAAACCCGCTCCAAAGTTAATGACATCCTCCAGCTGCCCATTGAGAATCCCGCCGTTCGTGACCGGTCCCGAGACCGTCCCTGTTGCGGGATCAAAAGTTTGCACCCCATTCGCCGTGATTTTCTTGCAGCTGCTGATACCTGTTTGTGCTGCTGATTGTTCCAACGAGAAAAAGCCAATGGTGAGCACAACAGCTACGAGCATCGCGAGTTTTCTAATCTCTTGGTTCATGATCTGGTCTCCTTTTGACACGTTGAATACCTAAGCGGTTGGGAGACGGGTTTAGAGCATCTCCCTGTTCTTGAGTTTGGTCGGCAGAAGCTCGTCGAGGTCTTTCAGGAAGTGGTACCTGCCCGAGCGGAACTCTTTCGCGCCGAATCACGGTCGTGCGGCGGCGAAAGGCGGTGATTTCAAGACGACGTCGTTGCTTCATCCTGTTGCTCCTTCCGTGTGGCTTCGAACTCTCCCCTGGCCTATAATCCAGGCCGTTCGGGAATTCGTTTCACGGACCTCACTTCGGAATCCGAACCTCAATTCTGTCCGCGCAAATTAGCCTTTCACCTGGAGGCGAGTAACGAAGAAGCTCCTAAAAAAGCACTAAGAAGCGACGAAAAGATTCGCCACAGCCGCACTGACATGCGAAACCTCCAGTACCAAACACTCCACTTCGGCGACTTCACGCTTAACCTCAGGCGTGGCTGTCTGCTGCGCGGCGCTGAGGAGCTTAAGTTGCGCCCGAAGTCCTTTGAAGTGTTGAGACATTTGGTGGAGAACAGTGGCCGGCTGGTCAGTAAAGACGAGTTGCTGGGCGCGGTTTGGCCTGATACGGCGGTGACGGACGACTCGCTAGTGCAGTGCCTAATCGAAGTGAGGCGCGCGCTGGGCGATAGCGAACAACAGATCATCAAGACCGTTCCCCGGCGCGGCTACATCCTTGAGCTGAATGTGATTGAACGCGGCTGGGCGGGCACGGAGTTGGTTTACACGGAGGACATCGAAGGCGTTCACGTTGCGTTTGAGGACGAATCCGCGACCCTCCACCCCAGTGAAGCGGCTGCCTCTCTGCAAACAGTTCGAGCAGGGTTAAGCCGGAATAAGTTTGCCAGGCTTGGCGTTGTTGCTTTGCTTGCCATCGCTGTTATTACACTTGGTTACTTTGTCGTCCCCCGTTTTCTCGGAAGGAACAACGAGGTGGTTGTCCTCCCTGCAGACGACGTGGACAAGATCAATTCCGTTGTTGTCCTCCCGTTCACAAATGCGAGCGGCAATGCCGACATGGAATATCTCTCCGATGGCATCAGCGAGAGTCTCATCAATAATCTTTCGCAACTACCCAGCTTAAAAGTGATCGCTCGTAGTTCGAGCTTTAAATACAAAGGCAAGGATGTCGATCCGCAGGAGGCTGCAAAGGCGCTCGGCGTTGATCGAGTGATTACAGGCCGGGTGACACAGCATGGTCAAAATCTACTCATAAGTGTCGAACTCATGAACGCGCGTGACAAGACACAGACCTGGGGCGAGCAATACACGCGTCCCTCATCAGACTTGCCGGCAGTGCTGGCCGAAATTTCAAGTGATGTTGTCGAGAAGCTGCGCTTACGCCTTACTCCCACTGAGCAACAGAGGCTTGCGCGTGGTCACACATCAAACGCAGAAGCCTACAACTACTACGCGAAAGCGATGTATCACTTCCATAACATTCGTGCCGAGCTTGGCAGCCGGCCCGAGTCAGACCTCGCTGTCGACCTCTTTAAAGAAGCGATCAAGCTGGATCCGAACTACGCCCGCGCTCACGCTCAACTTGGATACACTTACACACGCATAGCCGTGTTCCTGGAAGACAATCCCGCTTTCATTGAGGAAGCCAAGAAGGAACTGGCCATCGCCGAAAGGATCGAACCACAGTTGGCTGAAGTACATGCCGCGCGCTACTTCATTGCATTTAGTCAGTACGAGGGGTGGCAAGTGGAAACGGCGATTCGTGAGTTGCGCTTAGCGCAGCAGCTTGATCCCCATGTGGGCCACTCAGAGTTGGGCGACCTCTACATTCATATCGGTCTCGAGGAAGAAGCATTGCGAGAGTTTGAGAATGCGCTCAGAACAGATCCTGACAACGACGAGATTAAGAGTTTCTTCGCCAACATGTACATGATATCGGCCAGACCAGATGAACTCCTTAGGGTGAACCAGAAGTTCTTTAATCGAGGTCCGGATTTTTCTTATTACCTGGAAAAGAAGATGGTGAATGAAGCGGTGCCTTTATT
>JBAPXA010000313.1:0-2596 GCA_049283975.1 Pyrinomonadaceae bacterium
ATGAATGGTGAAGTGGTGATCGTTGACGGCGGTACGGTGACTTAGAATGCGGAATGTGGACTTCAGATTTCAGCTTTCAGATTTCAGCTTTCAGATTTCAAATTTCAGATCTCAGATCTGAGGTCTCAGGTCTCACGCTCGTGATCCGACATCTGAAATCTGACATCTGATGTTTCATCACTCAGGTCCAGTTTTAGAATTCTCGATCGCGGTTAATCTTTTCCCCAAATCCCTCAGCGTGCGCTGCATCTCACCGAGCCGGCGAAACGCAGCGGTCGAGCGCAGCCAATCCTTATTATCAAAAGCCGGAATTCCAGAAATCACCTTGCCCGCGGGGATGTCATGGCTGGTCGCGCTCTTCGCGGTAATAACCACGTCGTCGCCAATCTTAAGATGACCAGCAACGCCTGCCTGGCCTGCAAGAATCACCCGACTGCCGATATGCGAGCTGCCGGCCAGCCCCACCTGGGCGCACAGCAGAGTATCTTCAGCCACCGTGCACGAATGACCGATCTGGACGAGGTTGTCGATCTTGGTGCCGCGTCCAATGCGTGATTCGCCGACAGACGCGCGGTCGATGGTCGTTCCGGCGCCTATTTCCACATCGTCTTCGATCAGCACGCGTCCGGTCTGCGGAATCTTCAGCCACCGTCGCTCCTCATCTTTCGCATATCCAAATCCATCGCAACCTACGACCACGTTGTTATGAATGATCACTCGCTTGCCAATCTCTGAACGCTCCCGAATTACGGTTCCGGAATGAATAACTGAATCTTCTCCGATTGTGACGTCCTGATAGATGGTCGCATTTGGATAGATGCGCACGCCTGACTCGATTCTGACTCGCGGACCGATCACGCTACATGCACCAATCCAAACGTCACTGGCGACCACGGCGGTTTCATCAACGACTGCTGTTGGATGTATTCCCGGCGGCAGCGAAGGTTCAGGGTGAAACAAGCGTAGCGCGCGAGTGTAGGCGAGGTAGGGATCTTTGGCGCGCAAGATCGGCAACTTTTTTTCAATTTGCGCGTCTTCCGCGGCATAGATTGCCGCTGCCGCTGTTTCGTTTACGCGCGGCGTATAGCGAGGATTCGCCAGGAAGCTAACGTAGCCCGAACGAGCATCGTCTAGTCCCGCAGCACCGATGATTTCCGTGTTGGCATCACCCTCGACGCGCGCGCCGGTGAGCGCGGCAAGTTCGGAAAGTTTCATGCGCGTGAGTTTAGCGCATAGGACTGCGCCGCGCACGGGCTCACATTATCGAAACGGGATCGATTTCAAGATTGATTGCGCGGAGATTTTGCCCGCGTTCAGCCACAGCGGCCAGGGCGGTATCGACTACTTTGCGTAACTGCCGCCGGCTGCGGCTTTTCACTAACAATTGAATACGATGTTTTCCCTTGAGTCGCGCGAGGGGGGCCGGTGCCGGACCGAGTATTCTGCAACTCCGTTCCTGATTGGCGAGGTCAAGTTCTTTTCGCAGTTCAAGTGCGTCAGTTCGAGTTTTTCCTAACGCCGGCCCGTGGAGCAACAGTGAGGCAAGGGAAACAAAGGGCGGGTAGCCGTGATTCTGGCGGTGGCGAATTTCTTCGCTATAGAAACCCGCATAGTCCTGCGCGCAGGCATGCCGCAGCGCGTAATGGTTCGGGTGATAGGTTTGGATCACAACCCTGCCAAGCCGCTCGCCGCGGCCGGCGCGACCGGCAACTTGAGTAATCAGTTGGAACGTTCTTTCCGCCGCGCGAAAGTCTGGCAATGCTAAACCGGCGTCAACCGAGACTACACCGACGAGGGTGACGTTAGGAAAATCGTGACCCTTCGCCAGCATCTGCGTACCAACTAACATGTCGATCTTGCCGGCGCTGAAATCGAATAGAGACTTCTCAAAAGCGCCTCGCCGTGTGGCCGTATCGCGATCAATACGCGCGATGCGCAGGGCAGGAAACAGCTTCGTCAACATCGCTTCAATCTGCTCGGTACCCTCGCCAACATAGTAAATAAATTTGCCGCTGCAAGTCGGACACTTTTCGGGAGCCGCCCCGCGATGGTTGCAGTAGTGACAAACGATCACCCTTTCCGAGCGATGGTAGGTGAGGGTGACATCACAGTTGGGACATTGAATCGTTTCGCCGCAGGAGCGACAGAGAACAAAACTCGAGTAACCCCGGCGGTTCAAGAGGATGATCGACTGTTCACCCTTCTTATGAGTTGTCTCAATTGCCTCGAGTAACTCGTCAGAGAAAACCTGTGGCTTCTTGTGCCGAGCAAATGCTTCCCGCATATCAATGATCCGAGCGGCAGCCATCGGTCGATCGCCGATGCGCGAGGGTAATTGCAGGTACTGGTACTTGCCGGTTTGGGCGTTGTGGAACGACTCCAGCGAAGGCGTCGCTGAACCAAGAATCACCACCGAATTTTCTTTTTGCGCTCGCACGATAGCCGTGTCGCGACCGTTGTAGCGGGGAGAGTCCTGTTGCCGGTAGGTTGACTCGTGTTCCTCGTCGACTATCACGAGCCCCAGGTTTGCGATGGGAGCAAAAACCCCGGAGCGCGTGCCGATCACGATGCGAGCGTCACCCATCTTGACTCGCAT
>JBAPXA010000314.1:0-4912 GCA_049283975.1 Pyrinomonadaceae bacterium
CCTTTAATCACCTGTCGTTGTCTCCACTGGCTTGCGCGCTTTTGCTACCGGGACCGCGCCGGGCGGTTCTTCGTGCCGAGTCTTTCGATAGTAAACGTCGTAAACCTTACGCACGGCGGGTGCAGCATTGCGCCCACCAAAACCAGAGTTTTCGATGAGCGCAATCATCGCGATTTCCGGTTTGTATGCCGGCGCATATGAGACAAACCACGCATGATCCTTGTTTTTGCCGGTGTCTTTTCCTAAACCTACTACCTGCGCCGTTCCGGTCTTGCCCGCAATGTCGAACCCAGCCATGCGAATGCTGCCTGCGGTGCCGCCAGCGTTCACGACTGACCACATGCCTTCAACCACCGCGTGATGAATGTCTTCAGGAATTGGCAACACCTTGGGATTAGCGCGCGAGGGATCGAGCGGTTGAAAGTCGCGGCCGGCGCGGAAGTCCGGTTGGTCAGGTTGGCCTACCGGTTTGATCTCCTTCAAGAGGTGAGGCACGTAGAGTTTCGACCCCTGCCCAATTGCTGCCACCGTGCGCAACATACTGATGGGGGTCATCTCTTCATAAACTTGTCCAAAAGAGGCAAAGACAGTGTCGATGTCTTTCCACTCCTGGTTACGGCGGTCAAGAATTGTTTTGAATTCACTGGGAGTGCGGCTGCCCACTTCGTTCGGCAAATCGATGCCGGTGCGCTTGTTTAGTTCGAACTCCTCAGACATCGCGATAATGCCTTCCAAACCCATTTTCAAACCGAGACGGTAAAAGTAACCATCGCAGGAATGCGTTATCGCAGCCTTAATATCCGGCGAACCATGATTGCCCATGCAACGAGTGAACTTGTTGCCGACAGTGATTCCACCGCCACACACGAGGTTTGAATCGTCGAGTGTGATCGCTCCCTGCTGCAAACCGGCCACCGCCATCGGAACCTTCCAGGTCGAGCCCGGGGGATAGCGACTCTGAATGGCGCGATTGATCAACGGCTTGTCCGGATCATTTAGTAAGCCGGCATACTCGGCTCGTCCTTCTTTGGTGGTGATTCGTTGAGAAAAGAGATTGGGATCGAAAGTCGGCGCGGAAGCGAGTGCCAGGACTTCGCCGTTGTTGGGATCGAGCACGACAATCACACCGCGCTTGGTAGCCGAGTCGCGCAGTTGCTGCTCCGCGACCTGTTGCAGATCGATATCAATAGTTGTGACCAGGTCATGTCCCGGCTGCGGCAACACAGTTTCAATTTCGTCCTGGATACGTCCGCGGCTGTCTACCACAACTTTGCGATAACCGTCACGACCGCGCAGGAAGTCGTCATACGACTGTTCGAGTCCGCTTTGTCCGATCACATCACCAGGCTTCAGTTTCTTTTCGCGATAGGCCGGCTGCTTCAATTGCTCAGGTCCAATTTCGCCGACATAACCGACTACGTGAGCAAGCGACCCATCCGCTGGATAGCGTCGTTGTGGTTGCTGCTCGATGCGCAACTCGGGAAACTCGAGTTCCCGCGCTTCAATCCAGGCTATGTCGCCGGGAGTCGCGTCCTGTTTTATCGGGACCGATTCGAACGATGGTAGCGACTTAATCTCCTCGAATCGTTCACGCAGCAGATCAGCATCAAGATTCAAGCCTTCTGCAAGTGGGCCAACCAGAGTGCTCAGATCTTTGCGCGCGTCTTCGCGGGAAAGGATCACTGTGTAGATAGGGCGAGAATCGACGAGGGGGATTCCGTTGCGATCGAAGATGATGCCGCGGGGCGCGGGGATTGGAAGCAATCTGATACGTTGGTTCTGGGCGATTTCACCGTAATAACTACCCCGCACCACTTGCAGGAGATAGAGTCTGACTCCCAAAAGTCCCAGCAACAACACTGCCACCATCTGCACAGCAAAAAGTCGCGCGCGGAGGTTCTGCGATGTATCGATGAACTTCATTGCAGGGTAGTCAGCTGTTAGTTGTCAGTTGTTAGCAGTGCGTTGGCTGGAAGGTAGTTCAACTTACAGCCGTCGAAGGGAGTCGCCCTCACCTACGCTTGGAGAAACTGGCGCTACGTCGCGCACCCCGCCGGCGAGAAGCAAATTGCCGGCTTTGCGTGCCCTTCGGATTGAAGACCGAGCCAAGCATGTAAAGAACGAAGGTGCCAATCACCGTCGTGCCGATTAGATTATAAGATATTGTTTGCACAAAAGGTGCGGAAGGTGGGTGTCCGAGAGACCGTTGCCAGAAGAAATATACGGCTCCATCCACGAACGTGGCGGCAGCGAGTACGGGGATTCGAATCAATGCATTCTCGAGGTTGACCCGAGTCGCGCCAAGATAGACTAGATAGGCTGTCAAAGTTTTGGAAAAGCCGCCCGCCCCGATCAAGCCACCGCTGGGAGCGTCAATCGCCAAGCCCGCAATCGTACCCACAATCAGCGCCGTCCACGCATCGCGTTGCAACGCGACATAGACAACTACAATTAAGGGGAAGTCGATGTGGGAGAGTGGCGGCCAGGCTTCTCCCAGCGTGAGCTGAAGGATGATGGCGAGCGCGAGCACCGCTGCGATCTTGAACTGAGGCATGGTAGAACGGTGACAGGGGAGCGCGGCTCACCTGTCGCTCGGCATCGCTTTGGTCTTGTCTACGTTGGGCAGTGTCTGTTCGGGTGCAGGCCGCTGCGGCGGTTGATAAAGCAACACCGCAACCTCAGTCAGTTGATCCAGTCGCGCGCTGGGACGGATGTAAATCTGATGAGGTTGAGTTGCGGTGCCATTCTTGACTTCAATGACTTCGCCGACGTTCAAGCCCGCCGGGTAAATGCCGTCCTGACCAGTCGTCAGGCTGTAATCGCCAACTTCTACTTTCTGCAATCCGGAGACGTAACGCATTTCCACCAATCCGGAATTTCCCAAGCCTCGGACCGAACCTAAGGCTCCCGAGCTGCCGAGTTGTCCCACAATTGCTCCGGCTGCAGCTTTCTCATCAGTGATAAGCATCACTTGCGCGGTGACGGGACTGACGGCGACTACACGGCCCACGATTCCTCCGGGCGTGATCACCGGCATGTTAAGCGCGACTCCCGAAGAGCTGCCGCGATTAATCATGATGGTGTTGAACCAGACCGACGCGTCGCGGGCGATGACGCGCGCAAAAACCTTCTGCGGCCCTGGTTCTGCCTTCAGTGCCAGCAATCCCTGCAAGCGATAGTTTTCAGTTTTAGCTTCCTTAGTGTTGCGCAGTTCCAGTTCAGTTTGGGCCAGCCGCTCTTTCAGGCTCTGGTTTTCCCGAGCCGTACTGCGAAAGTTGAGGATCTCATTAATAAAGCCGCCGCCAGTACTGGAAACCCATGAGGTTGCATTTTGAATCGGAGAGAAAACAGCCTGCACCAACCCTTTAAGTGTTTGCTGTTGCGTGAAACGCCGATTAGCATCCACCGCCATCACTGCGAAGTTCGCGATCAGCAGCATCACGAGCCAGATTGGCGCTCGCTGACGTATTTCTTTCTGTGTGCGAGTGGCAGCCATGAGATCTTAAATCGTGAACCTTGAATCGGGATCGTTAAATCCGCGATCCGAAATCCGCAAACACCAATCACATGCCGCTGGTCATCGAGTTTTCCCAGCGGACCCGTTTTAGCAAGTCAAAATCTGAAAGCATTTTGCCAGTTCCGAGCACCACTGACGCTAAGGGATCGTCAGCCACGGACACTGGCAATCCGGTTTCGATGGAGAGACGCTTGTCGAGGTTCTTCAGGAGCGCTCCGCCGCCGGTCATCACGATTCCACGTTCGACTATGTCAGCCGAAAGCTCAGGCGGTGTTCGTTCGAGCGCTACCCGCACGGCATTGATGATCGTCGCCACCGAGTCTGCCAAAGCTTCGCGGACTTCTTCATCGGTGATCGTAATCGTCTTGGGAATACCTTCGATCAGATTGCGGCCGCGCACCTCGTAAGAGAGCGGCTCGTCGAGCGGATAAGCCGAACCCAATTCAATCTTGATCGCTTCGGCAGTGCGCTCGCCAATCAAGAGATTATATTTCTTCTTGATGTAAGAAATGATCGCTTCGTCCATCTCGTTTCCGGCGACGCGAACCGCACGTGAGTAGACGATGCCACTCAGACTGATGACCGCGATGTCGGTTGTGCCGCCGCCGATATCTACCACCATGTTCCCATGCGGTTCTGTGATTGGCAGTCCGGCGCCAATCGCGGCTGCCATCGCTTCTTCCACAAGATAAACTTCGGAAGCCTTGGCGCGATAAGCAGAGTCTTCCACCGCTCGTCGTTCTACCTGAGTGATCTCTGAAGGAATGCCGATTACCACACGCGGGCTAACCCAGGTTTTGCCGTTGTGCGCCTTGCGGATGAAGTGCTGCAGCATCTTCTCTGTCACTTCGAAGTTCGCGATCACTCCATCCTTCATCGGCCGAATAGCCACGATGTTGCCGGGCGTGCGTCCCAGCATGTCCTTGGCGTCGCGGCCGACAGCTTCGACCTGATTCGTAACTTTGTTGATTGCAACTATCGACGGTTCAGAGACGACGATGCCACGCCCCTTGGCATAAACCAACGTGTTTGCGGTTCCCAGATCTATGGCTAGATCACTGGAAAATAGGCTGAAAACAGATTTAAAGGCCATCTATTAAATTCACTTCCGTGTGTTTAGATTGAGAATGCCGTGGACTACGCCGTCGGGATGGTAACTGACTCTTAAAACAAAAGACGTGGCTGGTTCGAGAGCCACGCTATCCGGGAAAGACACTCCACAGACTCGCCGACAAGTCGAAGCCCTTTAAGATACACCGAATTTCAAAGTTTGTGCTATCGGGAAATCCCATTTGTCCTGCAGCAGGAAGTCAGGACGGCCGCTCGCCCTCATCAACTTCAGAGAGTTGACTCTCGAAAGCGGATGCAGGCGCTGCGTCGGTTTCCACTTGCGTG
>JBAPXA010000315.1:0-13419 GCA_049283975.1 Pyrinomonadaceae bacterium
ACCCGTAACTTCGCGTCTGACCCAACTGGCGTTATCTATTCGGGCGCTGGCAGCACCACGCCATTGTCCGCCGCCACCGGCACCCCCATCGGTAACTAAAGACTCCTCTCCTTGGTCCTCACCTTGGCTCCCCCGGGGGCGCGGAGCAAACTTAGCTCCCGCCCCCGGGTCTTTTTTGCTAATTGAGTTAGCTATGGAAAAAGCCGTCAAAGCGCTGAGGGATTCGCGGTGGTTCGTGGCCGTGTTATGGCCGCTGGTCCTGGCCGTGCCCTACCTTCCCGGCAT
Source organism: Pyrinomonadaceae bacterium (assembly GCA_049283975.1). Classification (GTDB taxonomy): domain Bacteria; phylum Acidobacteriota; class Blastocatellia; order Pyrinomonadales; family Pyrinomonadaceae; genus PSRF01. Next base: position 286 of record JBAPXA010000315.1, read on the forward strand.
TCCCAAACCGTCCCTGGGTGGTTTGGCGTGGCGGCAGGAATTCGCGTTTGCGGCAATCCTGGTCGGCACGTTCGGCCTGGTCTTCACGCAAACGGGAAAACTCAAAACCTTGATCCTGAGATCGAGCCTTCCAGGCTCTGCCTTACTCACCAGTGCAGTTCTATTCGCCTTCTGGAGTGCCGCCTCAGTGATGTGGGCGGCAAATCCATATTCGGCTGCGCACTACGCCTTCTCCTGGGGCGCCTACCTTCTCTTTTTTGTGGTCCTGCATTTTGTCGCTGCTCGTCCACGAGCGTTGCGGGCATCATTCTTCGCTCTGGCCTCAGTGGTCTGGCTGCTTAGTCTCTCTTGCCTGATCGAATGGTTATTCGGCGCCGCGCTCAACGACCACCTTTACCGCGCCAATCTCAAACCCCTCTTCCGAGGTTTTAGCGGATTCGGCGAAACGATGGCGGTCGCAGCGCCGATCTTTGGCGCCCTCGCGCTTGGTGTGAGAAAGCAGCGACATGCCCTGCTTTGCGGCGCCACTTCAGTAGTGGCCTGGCTCGTAATTCTTCAAGCCTTTCAACGCGCGCCGATCCTGGGCGCCATTGGAGCCTTCCTTGCGCTGGGCGTAGGCATCCTGGTCTTCAAGCGTTGTCGTCCTCGCAGCCTGCAACGAGTAGCACTCCTGCTGGGGAGTCTGATCATCGTCGCCTTCTTGCAACTAGTCGTTTTCGCGTCAACTCCCGGAGAAGACTTCACCGCCCTCCAGCGACTGAAAGCAGTATCAGCAACCGAAGACAACACGAAGGTGCGGCTACTTTACTGGGGCGTCGGGCTGGAAATGTTTCGTGCCCATCCCCTCCTCGGCGTAGGCGCGAACAACTACGAAGTGGCGTTCCCCGCCGCGCGCGAACAGTTCGCGACAGATCACCCGGGTAGCGCACTCGTGTCAATGAATGAGCAGTTGCTCACCCAGTATGCTCACAATGAGTATGTGCAAATCCTTGCGGAACTGGGCGTGGTCGGAATTCTGCTCTTCAGCGTTTTTTGTATCTTGCTGATTCGCACCATTTGGCGCGCACTCCGGCAGTCCCAGAACCCATTGTTAGCGTTAGGCGCCGGAGCAGGCTTGCTGGCGTTCGCTCTAAGTTCAGCAGCCAGTGCCTTTTCGTTTCGTTGGTTTGGAAGTGGCTTGATGTGCTTTTTCGCGGCTGCAATCGTTTCCCGTCTCTCAACCGCGAATTCATCCGAACTGCAAACCGAGCGCATGACTCATTTGGAGCGTCGGTTTTTCCAGCGAGCGGTAACGGCAGGTGCTTTCACTTTTGCCGTGCTAATGCTTGTCGGAGCCGGCCTGCAAGCGCTGAATGGCGTCACCCATGCCTGGGCCCAGACGAGTGCAACACCATTGCGGGCTGAACGCCTTTATCGCCAGGCACTCCGCTGCAACCCGTTCGACGCAGCTTCCCATTTTGATTATGGCTCGTTGCTTTACCAGCAGCGTCGTTATGACGAAGCTGTGCAGCATTTGCAGTACGCAGTAGACCATGGATTTAACACTTCCACGAGCTATGCAGTGTTGGCGGCCGCCCAGGAAGAAGCTGGAAACGTGGCTGCGTCAGAGCAAACGCTGGCAGTTGCCGCGAGAGCCTACCCGCGTTCAGTTTTCATTCTTGTTCGTCACGCCGCTGCGTTCAGTCGGCTGGGTAAGCATGATCAAGCGGAAGAGAAATTTGCTGAGGCGCTGGCCGTCGACGAGCGAGCCGCGCGTGGCTGGTACCAACTAATTAATTTCGACATTGATGCTGCTCTCAGGGCCGCGCAGAACGACTCGAGGCTCGCCAAGCCGGGCGAGCTCAAGCCGCAAACTGCCATTTATGTGGTGCTGAAAGAGAATGAAAGACGCCTGAACATACCGGCAACGAGCGGTTGGCGTGGTCGCGTTGGCGCGTTAGCTAACTAATCCATAACCCCGACAAACAATATGAAACTCGCAAGTCAACATGGATTTTCCCTGATTGAGCTGCTGATCGTAGTAGCCATCATTGGAATCCTGTCAGCTATAGCCATCCCTAACCTGCTGGTCTCTCGGCGCGCCGCCAATGAGGCTTCCGCGGTGTCAGCATTGCGCACCATCCACAGCTGCCAGATTACTTACTTCTCAACTGTTGGCAACGGAGACTATACGGACCTGCCAACCCTCGCACTGTACACACTGACCGACAAGATCCTTGGAACCGGCACGAAGAGCGGGTACAGCTACGTCGTTAATCCGACAGGCACAGGGGTCCGTCCCTCACTCTTCTATACGACGGCAGTGCCAGTGACTCCCAGCGGCATTGGGCAAACCGGAACGCGGCGCTTTGGCATGACCGAAGATGGCACCTTGCATGGCGATTCCGTAGCACTGACTCCTTACGCGGACCATGCCTCAGTCCGATCCGCACCCACACTCGCCAACTAAATCCTTAACTCACGAGTGACAACCGCAAAGATATTGCTACTGACACGCAAACTTCGCGCGTGTATATTCTGAAGAAGATGCTCGGCCGCATAGCAGCAATCGCTGGCAATGCTTTTCGCGAAGCAGTGCGAGATCGCGTGCTCTATAATCTCGTGCTCTTTGTGCTACTGCTCACAGGCGCCGCCGTCTTCATTGGCGAACTCTCCGGCGGACAAGAACGAAAAATCATAGTAGACCTGGGCCTCAGCGCGATGCTGCTGTTTGGCGTCTTCATCGCGATTTTCGTCGGCGTTGGCCTGGTCTACAAAGAGATCGAACGGCGGACGGTTTACACGATCTTTGCCAAGCCTGTCAGCCGCGGAGAGTTTCTGCTTGGCAAGTTTCTGGGTCTTTGTCTGACTCTGCTGGTCAATGTGCTCGTGATGGGTGGCGGCGTTTCCCTCGCTCTGATCTACGTTAATGGCGGTTTAGACCCGCTCGTGTTCAGCATCTGGCCAGCGATTCTTTTACTTTACGTGGAGCTCATGATCCTCACCGGAGTTGCCCTCCTCTTTTCGTCTTTCTCCTCGCCCGCGCTTTCGGCGCTACTTACTTTCTTCGTTTTCATCATCGGCCACTTCAGCGCCGACCTAAAAAGCCTGGCTACTTCCATGGGCAGCATCTCAGCCCGCTGGTTTTTTGGCGCCTTGTACTACCTGCTGCCGAACCTGGCGAATTTGAGTTTCATCACGCCGGCGGCTCACGGTGACTTACCGGGTGGCGTTTACGTCGTAACCGCAGTCCTTTATTCACTTCTTTATGTGACGGTGGTGTTAGCGGCAGCCACCTTGATCTTCAGCAGGCGCAATTTCAAATGAAAGGCAGCTTGACCAAAGTCGATGCGTTACTGCTTCTAACAGTTCTCATTGGACTGGCGGGAGTGATCGGAGTTTCCCGCCTGATCGAAGCGCAACGTGCGGTTCCCTCGGTTGCCACGCCGGAAGAGCAGCTCTACTTAAACGGAGCCACAGTCAAACGCATGAGCCTGGGTTTCAATGGACTTGCGGCCGATTGGTATTGGATGCGATCGCTGCAGTACGTCGGGAGGAAGGTGCTGACAAGTGGACAAACTTATCAGCTCGATAATTTAGGGGCCTTGAATCTCAAACTGCTGCCCCCCTTACTCGATACTGCCACAACTCTGGATCCGCAGTTCATGGAGCCTTACGAATATGCCGCCATTGTTCTGCCGGGAATAGATATTAAGGAAGCGACACGCATCACGCAGAAAGGGATCGCTGCGAATCCGTCCTCCTGGCGACTCTATCAACACCTCGGGTACATCCATTGGCAGCAACAGGATTACGAAGCGGCACGCGACACTTACCTTGCCGGGGCGAGGATCCCAGGCGCGCCACCCTGGATGGAGGCCATGCAGGCACGCATGGCAGTAGAAGGCGGCAGCCGCGACACTGCGCGCGAGATTTACCAACGCATGTACGAACAGTCCGATGATGAAAAGGTGAGGGAGATGGCCCGGCGTCGATTGCTTCAGCTCCGCTCGTTTGATGAGCGTGATGGCTTACGCCGTATGATGGCTGTCTACAAGTCTCAGACCGGCAGGTGTCCAGTCTCGTGGACAGAGTTAGCCCCAACACTCCGCGCTTTGAAGATACCAGTTGATGCCGCCGGCGCTCCTTTCGATCCTTCCGGAGTCGCTTATGTGCTGCCTGCTGATAAATGTGAGGTCGAAACCGATCCCCGTTCGGAAGTGCCTAACAAGTAACGAATATCATGACGGCAATTGTTGAAATAGAAAATCTGACGAAAGACTACGAAGTCGGTTTCTGGCGCAAGCGGAAGGTCCGCGCCCTCGACGGTCTTTCGTTGCAGGTGAATCAGGGTGAGATCTTTGGTTTCCTGGGGGCGAACGGTGCGGGCAAGACTACCACGCTGAAGCTTCTGATGCGGTTGATGTTTCCTACCGCCGGAAACGCCCGCATTCTCGGGCATGACATCGCTGACCTTACGATGCACCGCCAAATTGGATATCTTCCGGAGAATCCTTACTTTTATGACTATCTGACGGCGCGCGAATTTCTCGACTACTGTGGCCGACTCTTCGGAAATGCCAAACACGATCGCAAACGGCGGACTACGGAATTGCTCGAGCGAGTACACCTCGATACGAAGTCGTGGGACGTTCAACTGCGCAAGTTTTCCAAGGGCATGCTGCAACGCGTCGGTCTGGCACAAGCGCTCGTGAACGATCCCGCAATTGTTTTCCTTGATGAGCCAATGAGTGGTTTGGATCCGGTGGGACGACGAGAAGTGCGCGATTTAATTGCCGATCTGCGACGAGAGGGCAAAACCGTCTTCATGAACTCTCATATTCTGTCTGACATCGAAGTGTTATGCGATCGCGTAGCCATTCTGAAGCGCGGAAAGCTGGCGCATGTCGGGCACCTGGACGAATTGCGCCGCCGTGCTGGCGAAACTGACCGTGTCGAAGTGGTAGCCACTGGCACACAAATCGAGCCCTTGTTGTTGCTCCTGCCCGACCGCGACAAATTTCAGGTGAGTGCCACCGCAAGCGGCGTACGAATCGAGCTAGCGGATGAGCAGCAGGTTGATGAAGTAATTGCGGCGCTGCGAAACGCGGGAGGAAAGCTCGTTTCAGTTCAGCCAGTGAGGCAGTCTCTGGAAGACTTGTTTCTCGAGTCGCCGGTTGAATCAAGCACCGCTCCTTGAGCCCGGCGAGAACCCTTACTTGAACTTCAATCCAGTTACTTCCATTTTGATATTGGCGCGGTGATCAGAATCTTTCATTCCGTCCAGCCGCACAACCACCAGCATCGTGCCGTTCGGAAGTAGCTCCGCCTGCTTGGTAGGAATCACGACTACAGTACGTTGCTTAACTGGTTTGCCCTCACCATCGACAACCGCAGCCTTCACTTCCAAACCATTGACCGTGCGTCCGGTGAAGTTGCGCACGGTAGTCTGCAGGTTCATCACAATGTCGCCTAAGGCGCGTTTGGCTTCGTCGGCTTCAGGAGGATCGAGATAGAGTTTCGCGATATTTTGATCAAACTCCGGTGCACCCGGACGGAGAGCACCTTCCAAAACCGGCTCGACGTTGCCGCCGCTGCTGGCGCGCATCAGGAAATAGAAAATAATGGCAATGAAAAGCGCGGCAACTACGGCCGCACCGATAATGATTTTCCGCCGCGAGTCGTCGGAGCCTTCCAAATCTCTTTCTGAACTACTCATAGTTTGAATGGCGCAATTGTAGGATCGCGAAAATAGTTTTGCAATCGGAGCGTGCCTCCGCCTCACTGCAAGTCATCATCGTTAGACCCGCAGCAGTGCGCTTTGTTCCTTGAGATTGGTGGTGCGGTAGCTGGGGTGAGATCGTGGCTACGTTTGCTGGTCCAACAGAGTCTCGATCAATCCCTCGAGTTCACCGTAGTCGATGGGCTTGGTGATGTAGGCGTCACAACCCGCCGCCAGCGCTTCAGCATGAAAATCCATAGTGTCGTGGGCGGAGACCGCGATAATCGGCACTCCTTTTGAGGACGGCAATTGTCGAATCCGGCGCGTCGCAGCCAATCCATCAACAATTGGCAGGCTGAGGTCCATAAGGATGATTTGCGGCGTTGCCCGTTCGGCCTGACTCACCGCTTCCATGCCGTTTACCGCTTCGGTTACCGAATAGCCGCTCATCTCAAGCAGCCGGCGCATCATGACGCGATTGTCTTCAGTATCTTCCACCAGGAGAACCCGTTTCTGGGATGAATGACCGGAGGAGGGATGGAGACTCTCATACGGGTGGGATTTTCTATTCACGGGGTTCCATTCGCTGTAAGTAGCTGAGTTCACTGTATCACTAGTATACGCAGAGCCTTTTTGCTAAGATGTCGCATCGAAATGTGACAGATCGAGTTCGGGTTACCGGGTTCAATTCATACACCAATTTTCCCCCGCAAACTTTAGTTGAATCGCTCGTTTTAAGAGCGCGGCTGCCTGATTACTCATTGATGAAGCCATTATTGTCGCCCTTACAAGATAACAACTCTCTTCAAACCCTTGGTCGAGCCTCTCTTCAAATCGTTCACGATCTGAAGAATCAGCTAAACGGTCTCAAACTGTATGCCACGTTTCTGCGCAAGCGGATGGAAAAGGGTTCTCAGCCGCCAGACGAGATGCAGACCGTGGAAAAGTTGATCGCGGGCCTTGATCGAGCTGCGGCGGATCTTTCTACTCTAATGGACTACGGCCGGCCGGTAGAGTTGCGACCGCAAACCCAGATTGACCTGCAAAAGATCATGCGCGGGGTGGCCGCCACTTTCACTGAACCAACACGCGCGACGGGTGCCTTAACCGGGGCGTTGGTAATCGAAGGAGAACAGTCGCCCTTGATCGGCGAGTTTGACCCCGCAGCGTTGACTGAAGCTTTGAAGGCCATCTCAGTTGGTGCGTTGAAGCTTTCAAAGCGCGACGAGGAAAAATGCATTGTGAGGGTCAGTCTGAAGGCAGAGGCTCCAAAGTCCGTGTTGATCGAATGGCATGATGTGAATGGAGCCGATCACGATCCGTTTCAATCCTTCGCGGGCAGCGTGGAGATCAGAATGTCCGTCGCCGCGAAAATTATCGAGGCCCACGGCGGCGCCGCAACACGGCACGGAAGTACTTTGCGAGTGACGTTACCGTTAACAACCTAATTGTATCTGTCGGATCGAGTGCAAAAGGAGTCGGACTAATGAAGACTACCGGCACCGCGAGTTTAGGGGAGGAGAAAAAGGTGGAGCATAAGGATTTGCGAATTCTCGTAATCGATGACGAGCCGGTCATGGCTGATTCGTTGCGGACCAATCTAATGGATGAGGGTTACTCCGTTGACACGGCTGCGACTGGCGCGGAGGCGATCGAGCTATTTGATCAGGGCGGCCATCACCTGGCGATTTGCGATCTACAGCTCCCCGACATGGACGGACTCGAAGTGATGCGGCACATGAAGGACGCGCGGCCGACAACCGAAGTGATCGTTGTCACCGGTTATGGTTCCGTCGCCCGCGCGGTGGAAGCGACCAAAGCGGGGGCCTTCTACTTCGTCGAGAAACCGTTCGACTTCGAAGAAATTCTACCCCTCGTCGATAAGGCTCTCGAGCGTCGCGAGCTCGTAGCCGAAGCCGCAAATATGCGGCGGCAACTTTCAACTCGCTCCGAGTATTTCAACATCATCGGCGCGTCGAAAGCGATGCAAACGATCTATGAAACGATTGAGTCGGTTGCAAAGTCGGACGCGAATGTTCTGATCGTCGGCGAATCCGGCACCGGCAAGGAGCTGATTGCTAACGCGATTCACTACAATTCCCTGCGTTCGAAAAAGCCGTTCATAAAAGTGAATTGCGCCGCCTTACCCAAGGAGCTGATTGAGTCGGAGCTTTTCGGTCATACCAAGGGAGCGTTCACAGGTGCTCATGCCGATAAAGAGGGCCTGGTGCAACATGCCGCCGGCGGGTCTCTGATGCTCGACGAAATTGCCGAAATGCCGATTGAATTGCAGCCAAAGTTGTTGCGGGTGCTACAGGAGCGCAGTTACCGGAAGATCGGTTCTGAAAAGACATTTGCCGTCGATTTCCGCCTGATCTCCTCCACCAACCGGCCACCGGCTGACGCTATTCGCGATGGCGTTTTGCGCGACGATCTCTTTTATCGCATTTCTACCATCACGATTCACGTGCCACCGCTGCGCGAACGTAACGAAGATATTCAATTGCTAACCGAGCATTTCCTGCACATCTACGCGCAGAAGTATGAGCGTTCAATTAGCGGCGTCTCGCAAGCCGCTTACCAACGATTGTTCGGTCACACCTGGCCAGGCAATGTCCGTGAATTGCAAAACGTGATCGAGCGTGCGGTGCTGCTCGCCAAGGCCAGCAAGATTGAACCGATCGATCTTCCATTCGACAACGGTTCGCTTCCTGAAGGCGCAACGGCCGGCGCGGAGTGGGACGTGCCACCAAACATGACGCTGGAGGACATTGAACGTCTCGTCATCGAGCGTACTCTGCAACGCACTGGCGGCAATAAGCAGGCGGCAGCCAACCTGCTGGGCATCTACCGGCCGCGGCTTTACAGTAAGATTAGAAAATATAATATTGACGTGAACTCGCTGGCGACGGCGTAAGTTTGGACCTAACAACGGCCTCCAACGGCGGTAATATTTTCAAGCTTGAACGAGAACCAATTCCCCGCAGTCACCACCGGGTCTGACTTTGTCTCACCGGCAAACCGTCTCTTAAGCATCGACGCCTTGCGCGGCATTGCCGCACTAGGCGTCGTTTTTTATCACGCGGTCCACCAAACAGGCGGCGCGGTCCCTGATAATCTGTTTCGGTATCCAGTAAGACTGATCCAATACCTCGCCGCATTCGGTTACATCGGCGTCTTTCTTTTCTTTGTGATCTCGGGTTTTTGCATTCACCTGCAATGGGCCAAAGCGCGAGCTAACGGCAAAGACTATCAGATCAACTTCGGCGCATTCTGGAAACGACGTCTGCGCCGGCTCTATCCGCCTTACCTGATTGCGCTACTTATTTTTCTGGTGCTGACCGCTGTCACCGCGGGCATCGACGTTACGCACTTTTTTGTTTACGACGTTGTGATGCACCTGCTGATGCTCCACAACCTTGATCCGCAAACTTGCTACAGCATCAACGGCGTGTTCTGGACGCTCGCGATCGAAGAACAACTCTACCTGGCGTATTTCCTGCTGCTGTTCCTGCGGATGCGTTGGGGCTGGGGCCCGACGTTAATCGTCTGCGCACTCGCACGCCTTGGCTGGTTTGGGTTTAGCCACCTTGTCTGGTTGAAATCGGGTATTGGTGTCCCGGTTCCTGAGGCTGCCGCTTCACATTGGTTTACCTGGGCTCTGGGTGCCCTTGCCGTTGAGGCGGTCTTCGGCATAGTGAAGATCCCCCGGTGGTGTCGGAACATCTGGCTCGGTGCGCTTGCCGTTATCGTTGCCTCGATGATCTCGACGGCGCTGCCGAATATGCAGAAAGACACTCCGGTTCACACACTCGGCTGGTTATTAATGCATCCGCTCTGGGGCTTTGGATTCTTCGTGGTAGTTAACCGGTTCGTGCACGCGGAGCAGTCATGGAAGGGTGAGATTAGCCGGCCGCGTTTAGTTGCCGGCTTCGCGGCCATTGGAGTGTTTTCTTATTCCCTTTATCTCACGCACGAGTTGGTGATCATGCAATCGTGGTGGTTCGTGTTCAACGGGCTGCCGGCGATGGTAAACACCTTCCTCGTGGTCACTCCAGCAACGATCGGCTTTGCCTGGCTGTTTTATCTGTTCTGCGAAAAGCCCTACATGCGGAAACCGGTTTCGAGTTCCGAGTCTCCAGTTCGGAGTGGAATCTTTGGCAGGAGGCAGCAGGAGCAGAATGAAGCGATTTTACTTAATCGCAGTCAGGAAGGGCGGCTCGCCCCCGCCCAAGAGTAGATGCCATTCAACCAGCGGGGGTAAACCGCCCTTCCTGACTGCAACTAACCCACGTACCTTTTCCCGGCCAGTGTTCCTGCTAATCCAACTCATAAGTCGCTACGCTCGTAGGCGTTTCGAAACAGCGCACCTTGTAGATTTGGACGCGGTCGTCGCCCACCTTCGCTGCCACACGCTCTAATACATACTTCGCCAGGTTTTCTGCCGAAGGCTGCAATTCAACAAACGGCTCAAGCTCGTTGATGTTGCGATGATCGAGGTATTGCACAACTTCATCAGCAGCGGCTTTTAACTCCACAAAATCGACCAACAAGCCGATGTTATCGAGCTCGCGGCCCCGCGCGTAGATCTCAATCCGGTAGTTGTGGCCGTGTAGGTTTTCACACTTTCCCTTATAGCCGCGCAGTTGGTGCGCGCTGGAAAAGTTGCGCTCAATCATCACTTCAAATTGTCCCGGCATAGAAAAAAGTTTGGCACACGAAAATCAAAGTCTCAAGTCTCAAGTCTCAAACATCGGGTTTCAGGTCTCAAGTCTCAAGTGCCAAACCTGAAACCTGAGACTTAAAACTTGAGACCTGAGACCTGAGTCTTGAGACTTGAGTCTTGAGACTTGAGACCTGAGACTTCAGACACCGAGGCAAAGATTGCCGAGAGCTCTTCAACGTCCGACGTCACGCGACACTGCGGCAAGCTTCGTAAGAACGTTTGCCCGTAAGCTTTGGTACGCAGCCGTGGATCAAGCACCGCGAGCACGCCACGGTCGGTGGTGCTGCGAATCAAACGACCGAGCCCCTGCTTCAGACTAATGATTGCCTGGGGCACGCTATACTCAAAGAAGCTGGAACCACCTTCGTCTTCAATGTAACGCTGCCTTGCCGCGACAATGGGATCGGTGGGTACGGCAAACGGCAGCTTGTCGATGATCACGCAGGATAATTGTTCACCGCGAACATCAACTCCCTGCCAAAAACTCGAGGTCGCGAACAGGACGGCGTGCGCTGTTTCGCGAAACTTTTCCAGCAGACGTCCTTTCGCGGCGCTGCCTTGAATAAAGCAAGGGAAGTCGAGCTCCGGCATGGCCCGGTCGTAAAGCGACTGCATGCCGGCCAGGCTGGTAGAAAGCACGAACGCGCGGCCATCGGTCGCGTTAACTATCTTGATTACTTCCTCGGCGGCTGCTGCTGCCCAGTCAGGCGAACGTGGATCGGGCATCTTCGGCGGCAAGTACAGGACAGCTTGACTCGGGTAGTCAAAAGTTGATTCCGCAATTAAGTCTTTTGCTTTATCGAGCCCCAAGCGTTCGCGAATGAATGCAAAGTTTCCAGCGCTGGAAAGTGTTGCCGAAGTGAGAACCACTGTATCGACTTCGCTGAAGAGTTTGTCTTCAAGCAAACCGGAAACATCAATTGGGGAAGCGCGCAGGAACATCCCGCGACCGCGGCGTTCGGTCCAGTACACAAATTTCTTGTCGGCCCCGGTGACGATAAACTGGAGGTCGAATCGGCTTTGCCGCAGTCGCCTTACCAGATTTTCTATTTCTGCCGGCTTGTCTTTGATTGCATCCAGCGTGGTTTCCAGACGCGCGAGGGCACCATCGAGCACCAGATACAAATCGCCCAGCGGCGTTGACGTCACCTCGCCGTTCGCCTTCCTGATCGCAAACATGTGCGGGTTGATGGGAAAGCGCCCTTCTGTTCCCCGGCCTTCGCGGAAGCCCATCCAGAAATTGTCGGCGAAGTGCAGCAAGCGCGATGAAGTCTTAGTCACCTCACGATCCACTTCCGCGTTTTCGAGAGAAACGGAGCCCACATCGCGAACCAGATCCTCGACCTGATAACTCGACACTTGCGCGCCAAAGTACTCGGAGGCGACGTCTTCAAGAAGATGAGCTTCGTCCAGGATGACTGCTGAATAATCAGGTAGCACGCTGCCATACATGCTGTTTCTGAGCGCCAGATCGGCAAAGAAGAGATGGTGGTTTACGACGACGATGTCCGCCTGTTGGGCGCGATCTCGCATGCGGGTGATGAAGCAGGCGTCGTAGTCGGTACATTTCTGCCCCAGGCAGATTTCCGAACGCGCATCAATGTGGCGCCAGAACGAAAGCGACTCAGGCAGGTTTGCCAACTCCGCTCGATCACCCGTGGTCGATTCAGTTGCCCAATGACAAACCTCTTCGAAGTGATCGACTTCGTCTAAGCCATCGAGGACCGGCGAGGTCTCCGCGCGCTTCAATCGCTGGAGACAGACGTAATTATTGCGTCCTTTCATAGACGCGGCTGTGAACTTCTTTGGCAACACACTTTGGAGGAAAGGAATGTCCTTCTCCATCAGCTGCTCCTGAAGGTTCTTCGTTCCGGTGGAAATGATTACACGTCCCCGACCACCGAGGGCCGCCGCAACAGCCGGGACTAAGTACGCGAGTGTTTTTCCGGTTCCCGTGCCCGCTTCGACGATCAGGTGGTGACGCTCTTCGAACGCGCGCATCACGGCGTTCGCCATTTGAATTTGGCCGGGACGATACTCGTATTCGGGATGCGCCTGAGCGATGAGGCCTTCAGGGCCAAAGACTTCCTGCATGTGTATCCTTAAATGAAATGATGACCTCGATTTCTATCAGGGCTGAGGTGAGAAGCGTCTTCTTGTCTTGGTCAAGCGGCTCAAACAGGCCGGTTTGATTGAGCTGGTTCACGCGCCACTGTTGCGCATCTTCGTCTACCTAACTTCCGCCGTTTTTAGTCGGCGCGCATTGCATTAGTTTCCGACGATTGTTTGAGGCGCTTCGGATAGAGCGGAAACCTCGCCGTTAACTCAGCCACGCCCTGCTGCACTTTTGCCTGCACCGCAGCCGATTCGGGTTCATGGATGATGGCCGCGATCAGCCGCCCGATCTCTCGCATCTCAGGTTCTTTCATGCCGCGAGTGGTTACCGCCGGAGTACCGATGCGCAAACCGGACGCAACGAAGGGTTTGTTTTGGTCAAAGGGAATTGTGTTTTTGTTGACTGTGATATGCGCCGCTTCCAGCGCCTTTTCCGCGTCCTTGCCAGTGGTTCCCTTCCCGTCCATCCAAACATCCACGAGCATCAGGTGATTATCGGTACCGCCGGAAACGAGCCGCAGGCCCTGCTCCTGTAGTTCGCCGGCGAGCGCTTTGGCATTCGCCAGGATCTGCCGTTGATACTCCTTAAAGT